>CAZHUP010000163.1:0-5743 GCA_964535495.1 uncultured Rhodohalobacter sp. | reverse complement strand
TGCTATGTCTCCTGAAAACTTACTGAGGATAACAATATCGTGAAAAGAGTGATCACACAGAATGAAGGCTGCAGTCCAGTTCCATTTCCTATTGATTTGTTACACTACTTATTCAATACTGAATGGAATACAACAGATTAACTGCTAAGCCTTCAAACCGTAATTATTTTTGAATAGATTAGCTTTACTCAGAAAGAAATTATCGATCTGCACTGCAAGAGATCAAATCTGAATAGTCTCAGATTTCATCAATTTTGTAATCGTGCTTTCAGGATCTCATCCTGAAATGCAGCGTGACAGTTCACGCATCCCTGCTCTACTATTCGATACTGTTCAAGCACTTTTCCCATGTCCCGGTTTATTGCTGCCATCCGTATAGAGTCGGCACGGCTGTGAACCAAATCATCAAAATCTCCGAAAGCCGACATTCGATCCCCTAATGTCTCCATTACAAGTTGTCTGCTCTCATCAGCCAAAGGTGCATGATCATTAATATTGGCCGCACCTGTCTCAATCAAGTCATAATTTTGAGTATAAATACCTTCATTGATAGTGTGAATATCGAGCATTAGAAGTCGCATTATGGTGTGTAGTTCCTGAGATTCAGGTTCGGAATTATTGAAGGCCATTCCGCCTAAAACCATAATTGTTAATACTGAAATCGTTAAAATTGTTACTCGGTTTTTCATAGTTGAACCTCTGCATTTAGTACGACATAATGGAATTTGAAAAGTCCCTCCTGCTTCAGGATAGACTTGATGTAGTTTATAAAAGCTTATAGTACTCTTAGATCTTAATATTTAAAAAACAGTAGTCTCCACCATTCTAAATCACCCCATTACAGAGCGGGTTATTTTTCCTCAAGATTTTGAGATCACTTTAAAATTATATCTTCTCATCAAATTTACCGGCCATATCCATGCGGATCGTAAATGAAGCGGCCACTCTTCCGGCGAGATCTTTGGCAAACTCTGCTTTATCTCCTTCAAAGTGTTCATCTACAGTCTCCCGAAAAAGTGCGTACCATATTGAGAAATCTTCTCTTTTAATTGGCAAAGGCATATGTTTTCTGAACGGCTTTCCGTGATAATCCTGGGTTTGAAATAACATCTTTGACCAAAACTCCACCATTTTTGGCAGATGTGTTTCCCAGTCTACCTTTGCCACATCATTAAAAATATATCCCAATCGATCATCTTCACGAACCTTACCATAAAATGAATAGACCATTTTTCTGATATCTTCCTTATTTAGAATGTCGTGTTTTTCTGTCATAGTGCAGTTTTAATTTAAGACCTGAAAGCGTGCGAAGCACCTGTCAGCGTCGTCTGATTAGTCTCCAAAATTACAACGCTGTCAGAACCTTCGGTTGCTGACAGGTTGATCATTATATCACTCATTACGGCTCCTGATCAGTTGAATGACAATTCCACCCAGGAATAGTATGATCGCAGCAATATTACCATAGCTACCAAGTTTTTGAACGATACCTACAAACAGCAGATCACCAACAATTCTCATCACCAAAAAGGTATGCAGCAGAATTAATGGCAGATAGAAATATCGACTATAGGGTATTATTTTACCGGTTAAAGCGGGAATAATTACCGCTGCGTGGGCAAAGATCATGCTGAACACAAATCCTACAAAATAGATATGTAGAATTGCATCGTAGAGTACTCCGGCTTTTGGCATTCCATAAATTAGGCCGAAGAGCCCACCAATGATCACCCAAACATATCCCGTTAACAGGCTCCATGCGCTGTACTTTGTCCAATTAACTGATTTGATAGTTCTTCGTGCAACATCATATCGAATCAACCATAAGGCAATTACTATCAAAAATAGTGAACCAGCGATCCAAAATAATTCTCTTTGCAGATGCACACCAGCAAGCGTGATTATCCAGCCAAAAATAAGAATGGTAAATAGATTTACTGCTTTTTTGGGCGGTCGCATGATCCGGTTGAGCTCTAATCGCTCTCCAAAAATAGTGAGCATTGGAAATGCGATCCACCAGCCAATCAGTTCAAATATTGGAGTGTGGAAGATAAACATCACATTTCCGATCAGAAGTGATAGTGCTCCACCCGCCATAATAAAGTGGTGATTCACAGCCTGGATTCTACATAAATAACCCATCACAACAACGAGCATGATTGAGCCAAGAATCAGAAAATAACCGCCGGCAGTGGGATAGCCGATCATCAGTAAAATGGTGGAGAGAGCAAATGAAACTGGAGCAATGTAGGTCCACAACTTTTCGAGTGCAGCTCCCCTTTCAAGGGCTATCAATGTAGCAAGAAATCCATTAATCATAAGCGGCCCGTGAGCCATAGCACCAAGTTCGAAAGCGGGCGGAAGAATAAGCCCAAGCCTGATGAGTCCGGTATAGAGACCTAAAAGTAGTGATATTCCCGCTGCGACAAGTAAAAGGCCGAAAAGTGTATTGAGCAGATTGGTTTTATCCATTATCTATTTTGTTATTCTCTTGGGGGTGGCGGAACGGCAAAAAACTCGACTCCTACTTTTATCATTTCAACCGTCCAATCCGGTTTCATTACCATATTCACTTCAAAATCTTCCAGATATTCATCTTCTGAGACAATTTCCCGAACTGTTTTTTCAACTTGTTGCTGAAGAAAACGACGCATGGGACAGCCCGGTGTTGTGGTTGTAAACTCAACCAACAGCTTTCTATCATCGAAGCGGATCTGGTATATCAACCCTAAATCAACAATGTTGACACCCAATTCCGGATCGATGACACTCCTCAGTTTCCGGGCTACCCTGCGTCTTATTTGGCCTGTTTGAACGGTCATGATTTATTGATAATTGGATCTAGACCTATCAGGTTTTTTTAACCTGACAAGTCTTAAATGATAAATTCTGATCTTAAGTTAGAGAGCTGCACACAGTATATCAACATTTAAATCGGTATTTAACGTTTTTATTGATTTTACTAATCTGATCCCCTATCATACTATCGGAATAGAGTTTAAAATTCAGGCTTTGAACAGATATGGAATACCCGGCATTAAACCGTTTAAAACCCACCTCCACAATTCAGGAAATTCTTTCCGCGAATAAACGGACGGAGGTTCTTCTTCAATCAATCGGTATTTCAACAGAGTTGAACCTGGATAAGACACTATTAAAAATCTGTGTTGAAAAACAGTGGAACGAGAATGAGTTATTAACCTGGTTACGAAAACAGGCGAGCAGATATGATGAGAAAATAGAAACAGAGACGGTCGAATTCAGTAATCTAAACAGAAAACAGCTTTTCAAATACTGTGAACAGATTAAGAATCGACTTACCCAACAAATTTACGAAATTGAGTCTGACTTTTATCGGGTTTGCAAAGTTCATGGAATTCAATATCCAATTATAAAAGAGATGCACTGGCATCTGGATAAAATTTCAGAAAAAGTTCGATTCATTCTGATGTTAACGGATAAAACAATCAAACCTCTTCTGAAATCTTCTCATAACGGAAGTGATTCCATTTTGTACGGTGAAGCCAAAAAATTTAATAGAAGTGTAAAACTGATTAGACAGGATCAACATCAGGTGGCCGGCCACATCCAGAAAATTAAGAAAATGAACACAAATCCTGATAATATTGAGGGAGCTTGCGGCACTTTGAAAACCGTATTTCAGGATATGTACGAACTCTTTTCAGAAATAGAAACTTATTTCGATCTACTGATAAGCGGAGTGATTCCCAATTTGAATGAAGCAATTAACAAAGATTAAATAGAGTATATCATGATGTTAACCGGATCTAAAGAGGAGATTTTAAACCTGATCAAAATTCACGGAACTCTGCAGGTAGATGAAGCTGTGGAACTGACCGATCTGGCCAAAACTACCCTGAGGGAACACTTTTTACAGCTCGAACGGGATGGATATATCACCCGTGATTATGTGCGTTCGGGCCCGGGAAGACCAAGTCTGCAGTATACACTGACAAAAATGGGCCAGGCACTATTTCCAAGCCAGGAGTCGAGTATGCTTCGCGACTTAATTCGGTTTTTGAAAAAAAATGGAAACGAAGAGGCAATTGAAGAATTTTTCACCCGCTTTTGGGAGAACAGATATCAGCGTGCTTCTTACCTGATGGAAAGTGAATCTGACACTCAGGCAAAACTCACCAAACTTAGTGAAATGCTTGAGGAAGAGGGCTTTATGCCGGAATTTGAAACCGACGATGACTCTATTACGATTAAAGAGTGCAACTGTCCTTTTAGCGAAGTTATTAAAGAGACCCGTCTCCCCTGCAAGCTGGAAGCTGAATTTTACGAACGGCTGTTTGAAAAATCGGTAGAGAGAACAACTTTTATTGCTGAAGGAGACTACTCATGCACGTACTGTATTTCAGCGAAGTAGATCTTTAAACTATCACAAAATGGACACGATTATGAAATATCTGATCTTAATCATCACTTTCACTTTTGGAACCATTTTTACGGCAAATGCACAAAATTCAGAAATGCCGGATAGTACAGTAGAAAATAAACTTAGCTTAATCACTGACACACCTGAAGAGGGTTTTCAGGTTGCGATACAACTTGCGAGGAAAGGCGTTACATCCACTCAATCCGATAAGGAAGTTCTATTCATGCTGCGCGAGGTCTATTCAAAAGATCCCGACGCCCTGATTGCCACTTCGCAGGTAATTGCTATCCATTTTCAAACGGTTGCCGCTGCTAATAACTATTGGCGTACGGAACCAGACAAAAAGCAATAAGAAACGATACATAAACTATTCATCAAAGATTATATGAAAAAAGAAAACTCAGGTGAACTCGACGTACGAACCTTGGTGCCAATTAAACGTCACGAAAAACTGCATAAGCTTTTTACCGAACTCCCCACGGGAGAGAGCTTTACGTTTATCAACGACCATGATCCAAAACCTCTCTACTATGAATTCAGATCCGTTTTTGGAGATGTTGTGGAGTGGGAATACCTGAAGCGTGCCCCTCAAGAGTGGAAGGTTCGGGTAACACGTACTGCCGACTCTGAAGCTGACAAAGCAGATGATATTTCAACTCTGATTGATCTTCGAAAAACGGAGAAAAAGGATTGGAAATACACCATTTTTCACCGTTATGGAATGATGCTTCCAGGCGATACGATGGAGATTCGGGCCGGTGAAGAACCCGAAGAGATTCATACAATATTTAAGAAGAAGTTTGAAAAAGAGCATCAGTGGGTTTACAAAAATAATGATCCCGGTAATGTTGTGATTCATATCACAAAAAATGTAGAAAACGACGTTGATACAGCGGATATCTCTGTGGTTAATAAATTTGACGTTCGCCCCTTCCCACCTGCTAAACGCCACGATATGGTATTTGATGCGTTTGATGAGCTCAAGCCGGGAGAAGCGTTTGTTTTTATAAATGATCACGATCCAAAACCGCTCTACTACCAGATGGAGGCCGAAAACGATGTCCCATTCAAATGGGAATATCTGATGACGCTACCAGAAGAGTGGAAAGTGAAGGTGATGAAGATTAACACTGACTCCACAAATTAAGACTGTTCACCCTACGTTCGACGAATCGCTTCTCGTTTTCGAAGGGCGTAGATCCATCAGGTTCTGATGAACGATTCTTTAGCTTAGTGATGTTCAAAAAATGGCCTACCGATGCTGAATAAAATCACGTATCTTTATAAGGCTATTTTTGATATCACGAAGCAACATTTGTGAACAGCAAAAGGAAAAGAATC
>CAZHUP010000162.1:0-5830 GCA_964535495.1 uncultured Rhodohalobacter sp. | reverse complement strand
AAAAAAACGGCTGAGCGAATGTGTCTTGAGCTGAAAGATAAACTGTTTGATGAAACACAGCCATCTGTAGCCACCGGTTCAACAGAGCAGCGCAGTAAACATGAAGAGGCAGTTTCTGCACTTGAGGCGCTGGGTTTCAAAAAGAGAGATGCCGAACAAGCGGTTCAAAAAATTGCAGCAACCAATCCAAAGTTCTCTGTTTCTGATATAGTGAAGAGCGCGCTAAACTCGATGAACAGATAATATTAACTTAACACTGAATGGTTATTTTAAGATAAGCTTCACTCCGTTATGTGAAGGTTGAATCTAAATTTAAGCCAATTTGATTTGTCGAAACAAACCATTCTTGTCGTTGATGATGAGCAGGATCTGCTCGATTTGATCGAGTATAACCTGAAGAAAGAGGGATACAATGTACTGAAGGCCGAAAATGGTGTTCAGGGATTAGAAATGGCGAAACAGCATGTGCCAAATTTGGTGCTGCTTGATATCATGATGCCTAAAATGGACGGTATTAAGGTCTGTGAAAAAATGAGGGCGAACCCCGACCTGAAATCGATACCGGTTATTTTTCTGACTGCACGAAGTGACGAAAAAACTGAAGTTGAAGGGCTGGATATTGGGGCTGATGATTTTATTACCAAGCCGATAAGTACAACAAAACTTCTCTCCAGAATAAAAGCAGTATTACGCAGGTATGATGAAACTGAAGAGGAAGTTAACCGATTAGAGGTTCACGACCTCCAAATTGACAAGGATCGCTATATAGTAACAAGAGGTAAGGATGAATTTCAGCTTCCCCGAAAAGAGTTTGAACTGCTCTACTATCTTGCCAGCCGAAAAGGGAAGGTTCGCGACAGACAAACACTGTTGAACAAGGTTTGGGGTGATAATATCTATGTGGTGGATCGGACGGTAGATGTGCATGTGCGTAAAATTCGTGAAAAGCTGGGCGATCACTATATTGAAACAGTAAAAGGTGTTGGTTACCGTTTTAAAGAATAAAGATCTGCACAGTTGAGAAAGAATCTATTTTCTGCCATATCTCTGCGAACAGCGGGAATTTCGTCGTTGGTTATAGCCCCGACGATCTCACTTATGATGTGGTATGTTACCGGTATTAGCTCATTTGAAGCGCTGTTGCTATTTGTGATTCTATTCGGGGTAGTCTTTGTTATTATCTACTCTGTTTCTGCCTACCTGCACAACTCAAGGGTCAATAAGCTTACAAGAATCATAAAGAATATTTCTCACAAACAGTTTGAGACGTATGATGACATTGATATTGAGAATAATGACGAACTGGATGAACTGATCAAACAAACCATACGCGCCAGCAAAATGGTAGAGAAAGAGCTGATCCGTCTTAATAAAATTGAAAACTACCGGAAGGAGTTTATAGGAGATATTTCGCATGAGCTGAAAACACCCATTTTTGCTATCCAGGGATTTATAGAAACACTTCTAAATGGTGCAATTCATGATGATGAAGTGAATGAAGTTTTTCTGCAGAAAGCTATGAATAATGTGAATAGGCTTACCTATCTGACAAAAGATCTGATGGAAATTTCCCGGCTGGAAACGGGAGAGCTCAAGTCGAACATGCAGGAGATGTTTCTGCGTGATGTTGTTCTCGATGTAGTTGAGAACCTACAGTACAAAGCAGAAAATGAGAACATTGAACTGATTGTTCATGATTTTGATAAAAATATTCAAATCAGGGCCGATCGGAATCAGATAAAACAAGTTCTGATTAATCTGATAGAAAACGCTATCAAGTATAACAGGGTGAATGGCAAGGTTGAAGTCGGTATAAATAGGCTTGAAGATGAAAAGGTGGAAGTCTACGTTAAAGATTACGGTATTGGAATTGAAGAAAAAGATATTGAACGGGTGACAGAGCGCTTTTACAGGGTTGATAAATCCCGGTCGAGAGAGAAGGGAGGAACCGGTCTTGGACTATCTATTGTAAAGCATATCATAGAGGCGCATGGAGAGAAGCTAACCATAGAAAGCAAACCGGATGAAGGCTCTGTTTTCCGCTTTACCTTAACCCGCGTTTCTCACGTTTCAGTTTGATCCCCTTTTTTCTACCTTTCTGATGAAATTTCAATTTATTTAAATCAAGTTCATCAGATATGACCTATGCAGTTATTATGGCCGGGGGATCGGGCACCAGGTTTTGGCCAAAAAGTACAAAAGCACTACCAAAACAGTTTCTAAACCTGTTTGGCGAAAGAACGATGATTCAAGAGACGGTAGAGAGACTGAAGGGCGAAATTGAACCGGAAAATGTGCTGGTTGTTACTAACGATAATTACGTTTCCATTGTAGAGGAACAGCTTCCGAATGTAAGAAAGGAGCATATTATTGGTGAACCTGTTGCTAAAAACACAGCCCCCTGTGTAGCCGCAGCTGCAGCTATCATGAATAGACTGGACCCGGATTCTGTAATGGTTGTTTTACCGGCGGACCATCAAATAGCTAATGAAAAAGCATTTCTGAAAATTCTGAACACCGCTGTTGAAACAGCAAAAAGTGAGAATTCACTTGTAACGATCGGAATTGAGCCAAATCGTCCTGAAACCGGATATGGTTATATCTGTTACGAAAAAAACAGTGAGCTGAATAAAGCCGGAAACTCGGTTTACTCAGTGAAAAATTTCACAGAAAAACCAAGTCGCGAAAAAGCAGAAGAATTTTTAGAGTCAGGAAATTACCTGTGGAACAGCGGGATGTTTATCTGGAAGACAGAAACTATTTTAAATGCATTTAAGAAATATCTACCCGAAATTTCTAAGCTGACGAAAAAGCTTCAAGATTCTGATTTATCACAAGGGGACATCAATCAATTTTATCAAGCTTGCCCATCCATCTCAATTGATTATGGGATTATGGAAAAAGCAGAAACGGTTCATGTTGTACCCGGTGAATTTGGATGGAATGACGTTGGAAGCTGGACAGCTGTTCATGAACTTTCTGATAAAGATGAGAAAGGCAACGCTTTCGGGAATGCAAAGATTACCATCGTAGACTCTTCTCAAAATTTAGTTCATACCGAAAGCGGGAAAATGGTGTCTCTGGTAGGGGTAGATAATGTAGCTGTAGTGGAAACCGACAAAGCTATCCTGGTCGTAAACCTGAAAAAAGCTCAAGGTGTAAAAGAAGTAGTAGAGGAGTTAAAGTCTAACCCGGAACTAAAGAAGTTTCTCTGATCAGATAGTGATTTCCATTTGATCATAAGCCAGCTGTACATGGCCGGGAAGCTTTTTGTTTGACTCCTCGTGATCCACATAACCATTCATGTGTATGAGATAGGTTTGTGGAATTTCCAGTTCATCAGCAATATTTATTGCTTCAGGAATTGTTAAATGAGTGGGATGCTCAGGGTTCCAGCGTAACCCACTCAATACCATCACTTTGCTCCCCTTTACCAAATCCTTTGTAGATTCAGGAATAGCCTTTACGTCTGTCATGTAGGCAAAATCATTAACACGATAACCCTGAACCTGGATTTTTCCATGATTGTAGGGCAAGGGTGTAATACTCAGATCCTGAAATTGAGTTTGACTATCGATTACAGACATATCTACAGAGGTGGAACCGGGATATTTATTCTCACCAAACATGTAGCTAAAGCGTGTGAGGATAGAATTTTTTGCCTGATCAGATGTGTAAAGCGGGATTGGTCCACTCTGTGCATAATTATAAGCTCGCAGATCATCCAGTCCTGCTATGTGATCCATGTGCTCGTGAGTAATCAATACCAGGTCAATTCGTTTAACGCCTGATCGGATTGTTTGAATACGAAACTCCGGCCCGGTATCAATGACTACAGATGATTTTTCAGTTTGTACCCACATTGAGCAGCGTGTACGGTCATTTCGCGGATCTCCCTTAATATGCTCTGAGCCGAAACCACCGGCCACAGGTACACCCATGGACGTTCCGGTACCTAAAAACGTACACTTCATGATTCCTGAATTTCTTCTGTGATATCTTTCTCATTAAACCGATCAAGGCGGAGCCATATTTTTTCAAGCTCTTTTCGTACTGCCGGTTTTATGTAGGTATCATCGGGGCTCATATTCTTCAGCACTTTAGCTAAAATTGCCGCCTGAGATTCAGGAGGTTTGTTTTTGTTTATAACTATTAATTTGTCCCCTTCAATTACACATTGATCTCCGCGAAAAGAACCCCTCTCTTTACGAATTGAGTAGCCGCCTTTTTCGCAGAGAGATTCCAATTCCATTAAAAGAGTTTCAGTTTTCATTAAAATGTAATCCCGATTGAAATTGAATGGGAGGTATAATCGTAATCATTTTGATCACCGTCAATATCGTAACGCCTGAAATCAAAATGATAGCCCAAAGCCAAACCCCTATTCCCTAAAACATTATTGATGATCAGCTGTGAGGCCCCGTCAAATCGAAATAAACTGCCACCAAATAAATTTCCCTGTGAAAAGCTGAATCCGTAATTGGGAGTGGCTTTAAGAGAAAAATCAAACCTATCAGATATTCGTGCCACTGTTCTAATACCGGATCCAATAATAAATGAACTCTGTTGAAACTCGGTATCTGTATTATTTTGCTGTACTCTCTTTAAATCTGTAGTAATTTGAATGGGTAGTTGAAGCAGGAAATTTCTCTCTTCACTCATATATAGATTTAAATTATTATGGAGCCTGGCTAAAATGTTCACGTAGCTGTTGTTGTCCATTCCGGTGATAGCTCCACCAAGACCCAAACCAATGTCTAATCCTGGATTTTCCAGTCTTAATCGTAATACACTGTCGTTAAAACTATAGTCGTCTATATTAATCAGATCACTGTTTCTGTTATCAAAATCACCAAATTCCCAGCCTATACTTAGTACTGTAGCTGTTCCAAGTTGCTGTTGCCGTACAGGGGAGGAGTCATCAACAGAAAACATCTGACTATATCCGCTCATGGGGATAAGAGCAATAAATAATACGAATAAGAGAAAGTTTTTCATGATATTTTATTTTCAAGGAATGATTCTTGAATTGCGAGTGGTTCAACTATAAACAAAATGTAGTCATCTATGAAAACAATATCTTTAATAATTGGTTCACTTTTATTTATGAGTATTTCAACCAGCACATCAATTTATGATTTTGAACTTAACACTCTCTCCGGCGAAGATGTATCATTGTCAGAATTTAAAGGGAATGTACTTTTGATCGTAAACACTGCATCTGAATGTGGTTACACTCCGCAGTATAAAGAACTTCAAGAGCTGTATGAAACCTACAACGAGCAAGGGTTTTATGTATTAGGTTTTCCGGCCAATAATTTTGGTGGACAGGAACCTGGTTCTGATGAAGAAATAGCTCAGTTTTGTGAAATCAACTATGGAGTAACTTTCCCGATGTTTTCAAAAATTTCAGTCAAAGGAGAAGATCAACATCCGCTGTATAACTATTTAACCCATATAGATAACCCTGATTTTACCGGTGAAATAGGCTGGAATTTTGAAAAATTTCTGGTTGATCGGAACGGAAATATCGTCAGAAGGTTTAAAAGTAATGTATCTCCAACGGACGGGGAATTAACAAATGCAGTAAAAGAAATTTTATAGTAAGAGCTTACATACATCCCATCACCATCCCAATAAAGGGCTACAGTTGAAACCTGTAGCCCTTTTATATTTTATAAAAAAGTTTCATTCTTCCTTGACTTCGTATCGTCAGCCTCCCTATATTTAAATCTGTTCAAAAATGGAACAATGGTCCGGTAGTTCAGCTGGTTAGAACGCCTGCCTGTCACGCAGGAGGTCGCGAGTTCGAATCTCGTCCGGATCGCTT
>CAZHUP010000161.1:0-5909 GCA_964535495.1 uncultured Rhodohalobacter sp. | reverse complement strand
TCAGCTCTTTTGCGCTGCTGAGTGCCGATTCGGTAATCTCCTCACCGCTCATCAGTCCGGCCACTTCGCGAATATGCTCCTCCTCAGAAAGTGAAATAATTTTTGTAATCGTTCTCTCTCCTTCCTCCACTTTCTCCACCTTGTAGTGTTTGTGTGCCTGACTCGCAATCTGAGGCTGGTGCGTAATCGCCACAATCTGGCAATACTCCGACAGTTTCCGCATCTCACGACCCACTTTTTCAGAAATATGTCCGCTGATTCCCGTATCGATCTCATCAAAAATCATCACCGGCAGATGGTGCTCTTTTGCCAGAATCGATTTCAATGACAACATCACCCGACTAATCTCTCCGCCCGATGCAATCTTCGCCAGTGGTTTTGGAGACTCACCCTTATTGGTTGAAATATAGAACGTCACCTCGTCGCAGCCATCGGGAGTACACTCAACCGGAGTACCGTCAACCTCGAGCCAGCCGGACCCGGATTTCATCCAATCCACACTCACCTGAAAATGGCCATGCTCAATACCTAAATTCTTCAGGGCATAGGCAATATCTGCAGAAAGCTGATTCCCAACTTGAATTCTGATCTCATGCAGATCGGCCGCCTTCTCTTTTAAAATCTCGGCCTGATCGGAAATCTTCTTCTCAATCCGCTCAATCTCCAGATCAAAGTTTTCCGCTACATTTAATTCCGACTTGATCTCATTGTAATACTTGATTAGTTCCGGAATATCCCGCTGATACTTCTTCTGAAGCCGGTTAAGCTCTGATTGACGCTGCCGCAGGGTCTCCAGTCGTTTCGGGTTGAACTCAATCCCCTCCCGGTATCTCTCGGCAAACTGAACAGCCTCCTGTATGCTGATACGGGCGGTAGTGACCTCCTCCAGATAGGTCTGAAACTCAGGCTCAATTCGGGACATATCCTCCAGGTGCATTTTGATGGTATTGAGCAGCTCAATCAGGCTCACATCATCCCCGTTACCGATCTCAGCAATTGCAGATGCTTTTTGATCCAGGTCCTCAGCATTGTCCAGGAGATTCATCTCAGACTCCAGCTCCTCCTCTTCATGGGCATCCAGTTCAGCAGCCTCCAGTTCTTTCACTTGAAACTGATAGAGCTCCATCTTTTCATTCAAGTCCCGTTCCCTGCGTTTCAGATCCCGAAGCTCTTTCTGCAGCTCCGACATTTTTTTATACTCGGCTCGATACGCTTTCAGCACCGGCTGAACCGAATCAAACTGGTCGATTACCCCCTGATGGTTCTCCTCCTTTAACAGCATTTGGTGATCGTGCTGACCATGCAGATCCACAAGCTGATCTCCCACCTCTTTGAGTACAGAAATATTTACCGGTGTGTCGTTAATAAACGCCCGGCTTCCGGTTTGACGAATTTCACGACGCAGAATCAGCTCTTTGGAAACTTCAACCGCATTCTCCTCCAGCAGTTCAAACAGATAATCATTCTCCCCGACAAAAATGGTGGCTTCTGCAATCGCCTTTTTGGCACCCTGGCGAATTACTTCTGTGTCGGCACGCTCACCCAAAATCATATTCAACGCACCGATGATAATGGACTTACCCGCGCCGGTCTGACCGGTCATAATATTGAGCCCATTCTCAAACTGAACGTCCAGTTCGTCAATCAGAGCAAAATCTTTTATGTAGAGGGATTTGATCATTTCTTTCAGAATTTTGAATGAGTATCAAGCTAATTCCAACTGCTTAAAATAAAAAATATGGTGGTCGGATAATCATATATGTTTCTCGCAGATAACCGCAGATTATTCCGCTGATTTACGCAAAGTTTAAAGTTTATTTACGATACGAGTCATTGATTTATTTAAATCTGTACAATTAAAGTTAATCAAAAGTCCCAGTTTTAGATTACTCAACTTCAAATAAGTGAGTAGCTGTTTGTGATGAACATCAAGCAGAGCATCCACGGACTTAATTTCTACAATTACTTTCTTATTGACCAATAAATCCAGCCTGAAACCCTGATCCATTTTTATCTCATCATAAACCACAGGTAATGCGACCTGAGATCGAACCTCAATTCCCTTTTTTCTCAATTCATGAGCCACTGCAGTTTCATATACAGACTCCAGTAAACCCGGACCCAAAGTGGAATGTACCTTAAAAGCTGCTCCCCGAATTATATATGAAAGATCATTCTCGTGCATTATCTCAGCTTGATTTATTTTACTTCTGCGAAAGATCTGCGGTAGAATCCGCGAAAATCTGCGAGAAAATAACTCTGCACTTATAGGAAACTATAAATATTGAATCCTTACAATTAATCTACTACAGTTTTCGAGAGCAGTACTTTCAGATAGATCGTAATAACAATCAGGCCGATGAATGTGATGAGTATTTTGGATAGCATCCACCCGTTGTTGATTAGATCCATAACCATCGGTTCAGCAAAAACCAGTGCTGCCATAACCGCCATCAACCCAAAGCTCTCCGGCAGGCGATACGGCACCTCCATCACTTTCTTGCTGTAGATACCCAATGTGGTTGCCATCGCCCCGTAGCTGAGCAGTGTGGCCACCGCAGAGCCCGTCATTCCGTAGTAGGGAATCAGAATCAGGTTAGCCACAATTGTAATCGCCGCACCCATCAAAGTGATTTTGTAAAAAATCCGGGTTTTCTCCTTGATAAATACCCCGGACGAAAAGTTGATATACCATCCGTGGAACCAATAGGCCAGAAGCAGAAACGGTACGATTTCCAGACCGCCCCAATAGGCGCTGTCAATCAGCGTCGCATCTGTGCCGGGAATAGGAATGGCCACGATCTGCTCTTTCAGCAGTGCCACTCCCAAAAAGAGCAGTGCCGAAAACGCATTGTACCAGATAAACGCCTGACCAAACAGCTCGCGCGACTCTCCATCTTTCGCATGACGCATGAAAAACGGCTGCCAAGCCATCCGGTACATCTGAACGAGCAGAAGCATAAATACCGCCAGCTTATAGCACGCATTGTAGATCCCAACAATATCTTCAGGAGTAGTACCCACGCCATAGAGTCGCTCGGCATTAGCCGGGTCCATCCCATTCAGCAGAAAGCGATCCAGCATTTCGTTCACTACGAAACCGATCCCTGAAGGAACAAAAGGCCATCCAAACTCAAAAGCGGTTCTCATCCACTGCCTGCTGAATGACCCCTTCAGCAGGTCGGCAGTCGCGATCCAAACCAGTACGGTCATCAAAAACGATCCGGCCAGGTTTGCAAAAAAGACCGCTTCAATACCCCACCCCAGAGAAAGTATCAGATAGAAGTTAAGCCCCAGATTGACCAGCACATTTAGTGTTTTCAAAACCGCAAACAGGTAGGCTCTTCGGGTGAGTCGAAGCTCCGCCATTGGCACGATTGACAGAGTATCAAACCAGAGAATCCCAATCATCATCAAAAAGATGACGGATGTCTCCTCTCCCAGATTTAACAGAGGCAGCAGTGCCGGCATCGTTAAGTAAAGAATCAGACAAAGTAGAGAGGCAAAAATTAACAGACCGGTCTGGAGGGTTTTAAAAACAGAGGGAGCCTCTTTTCTGTTTTCTGCATATCGCAGATAAGCCGACTCCATCCCAAATGTAAATACCACATTCAGAAAAGCGATGGCGGCATACACCAATCCAATCACCCCATATTGCGCCGTATTGAATACGCCGGTGTGCAGCGGAACAAGCAGATAGTTGATAAAACGTGCCAGCACGCTGCTTATACCATAGATGAGAGTATCGGAAAAGAGTTCCTTTAGCTTTTGCACAGGTTATTTTTTAGCCAGGATTTTCAGCGCCGCTTCCACGCCCAGTAAGTAGCTATCTACTCCAAAACCGGTAATAATTCCATCCATCGCTTTTCCGGTAATGGAGCGCTCGCGAAACTCTTCGCGCGCATGGATATTGGACAGGTGTACTTCCACTTTGGGAATCTCCAGAAGTTCCAGCGCGTCGTGTATGGCAACCGAAGAGTGGGTAAACCCGCCCCAGTTGGCAACCAATGCGTCGGTTGAGTCTGTCCGGGCCTTCTGTATCGCGTCGATCAGCTCCCCTTCGTGATTACTTTGAACAAAATTGAACTCCTTACCGGGAAAACTATCTTTCAGTTTCTGTTCAATATCGGAGAGTGTTTCAGATCCGTATACATCGGGATCACGTTTACCGAGAAGATTCAGGTTTGGACCGTTCAATACAAGAATTTTCATCTGTCAGATCTCCACAGCTTTTGAAATCAGATCAGTCAGCTCTTTCATTCTGTTTTCCGATACATCAACTTTCCGTTTCAATGAAACTTCCTGACTCTCTTTATAGATTGGTATAAGGTGAATATGCGCATGCGGTACTTCCAGTCCTTCCACAATTATTCCTGTTCTGATTGGGCTTAAAGCTTTGTCCAGACCGCCGGCAACCCTTTTGGCAAAATGCATTGTTTCACCCAAAAGCTCATCGGGCAGGTCAAAAATATAGTCGATCTCTTTTTTGGGTACTACAAGCGTGTGCCCCTCTGCAATCGGGTTAATATCGAGAAAAGCAATGTGAGAATCATTCTCAGCTATTTTATGACATGGAATCTCACCTTTGATAATTTTTGTAAAAATCGTGGCCATAGTTGAATCCCTTTTCTGAAAACTTAAACTTTTTAGTTAATCTTCATGTTACGTTTACACAAATGTAACAACTTCATGTAACAAAATAAGAGATGATCTCATCTCGCTCAAAAGTCTTTGCTCAAGCAAAATATTATTTACAAAAAAGTTTTCGATTCGGTTTGATTTTATCTTCAACGAATTCTTATCTTTGAAGTCTTGGCACATTTGCCGAATCGGTAGCTCAGTTGGTAGAGCAACGGCCTTTTAAGCCGTGGGTCGAGGGTTCGAGCCCCTCCCGATTCACGACTCTTTTATGAGTTTTACACATTTTTAATGACTCTCTCTTGATTAACCTCAGTCGGCTGATACCCGGCTGGGGTTATTTTTTTGCTTTCTAATTCGGTCTACAGTTACATAAGGCCTCATTCTGGCAAGCGTTGCAGGTACAATCCCACCAACCTCGGTCAACTCATCAACATCCGAAAATCCACCTCGTTCCACATCACTACCCAGTTCAATCCGTGAGATCCTCTCTCCAACTCGCTCCGGTTCAACCCACATTCCCTTCGATCTACCGCGCGCGCTCACTATACTTCCTGGTAGGCTGATATTGAATCCGGGTGTTGGCGGTAGTATCGAGTCCATTTACCAAAGCCATTCAACAGCAGCTCTCTGTTTACACCCGTGATATTTCCTTCTCTGTCTCTTACCTGAACATAGGCGATATATGATCCATACCTCGCATCAGGTTTACCTCCCCACGGTCCAAAAATTCTCGCCTCTTTACCTTCGACCAGATTAGCTAAAAACTCAGCCGCTACTGCAGCAAATCATTCTGAAGTGACCGTTCCAGCAAAAACACTTGGGGAATCCGCCCCTAAGAACCTTACCGGACAGCCAAACCGTCGAGCAATCTCAATTTCGAGCCGGCTACCATCACGAACCTTCATCACAGGATAACACTCTCCCGCGTCCACATGCGGAACCGGCCTGTCCATCTCTCCGATTGCCCGTTTCATCGTACCCATAAAATCCTGAAAGTATTGATTTGCAATCAGATGATTATGGAAGATCAACAAGTTTTCGTCGTTATTCTCTTCAGCGTCAGTTGAAAAATTGTAGGAACCGGCAATGGCCAAAGGCAGGAAAAATGTAAAATAAGAGCCATATTAAAATTACAGCTGTAAATTTTGTAATAATCTTCATCGGTGTTTTCTCAAACTTTTTGTATCTGCACGATTTTTAACCTAATTTGTTTTTTAATATCTATCTAATGCTATGAAAACCCATTA
The DNA here is from genome assembly GCA_964535495.1 of uncultured Rhodohalobacter sp. Classification (GTDB taxonomy): domain Bacteria; phylum Bacteroidota; class Rhodothermia; order Balneolales; family Balneolaceae; genus Rhodohalobacter. The sequence goes on along the minus strand of CAZHUP010000161.1, from coordinate 21 downwards.
CTTAAATCCACTTCGCTGGAA
>CAZHUP010000160.1:0-5924 GCA_964535495.1 uncultured Rhodohalobacter sp. | reverse complement strand
TGGACGCTGAAAGGTTCTAAGACAAATAAAACATGAAATTTACAGAGTATTTAAAATATCTATTGATCGGTACAGGATTTGGTTTTGTGCTGGTTAAATCAGAGGTCGTATCCTGGTTCAGAATCCAGGAGATGTTCAGGTTCGACTCCATACATATGTACGGAATTATCGGACTGGCAATAATCGTAGGCATCATATCTGTTCAGATCATCAAGAGAAAGAACATGAAGGATGCTCAGGGTAATCCTATTTCCATTCCTCCAAAAGATGCATCGCAGGTAACCAGATATATTGTTGGTGGATCGATCTTCGGATTGGGATGGGCGCTTTTGGGTGCTTGCCCGGGCCCGATGTTTGCTCTGCTTGGTAGCGGACTGACCATTATGGTGATTCCAATCCTTGCAGCACTGGCGGGAACTTATACCTATGGACTGTTAAGGGACAAAATTCCTCATTAAGTAGATGTGGGGTTGAAAAACCTCCAAGGAAGTGTCCCCCTTTGAAGGGGGCAATGGGGGATGACATGTAGTGATAAGGCTTGAACATAAATCAAAATTATCATTAACACACCCCTGATTGTTTCGCTGAACGCTTCACAATCTGTCCCCTCTCGAGAGGGGACAGCACAAAAAGAATATTTAAAACAAAACAAAAAAGGTAAAACGACATGTACTTCAAACAATTCTTTGATGAAAAATTAGCACAATATGCATACCTGGTAGGATGCCAGGCTAATGGAACTGCGGTGATCATTGATCCGATGAGAGATATCGATCAGTATATTGATCATGCAGCGAACCAAAACTTAACCATTACAGCTGCCGTGGATACACATATCCATGCCGATTACATTTCAGGTCTTCGTGAATTTGCAGAGCGAGGCGTAAAAGTTTACGCTTCTGATGAAGGAGACAAAGACTGGAAATATGAGTGGTTGAAAGACAGCGACTACGACTATGAATTCATGAAAGACGGCGATGAATTCAAAATCGGAAATATCACAATTAAAGCGTGGCATACACCGGGACACACTCCGGAACACCTCAGCTATTTTGTGACAGACGGTGCCGCTGCTGATGAGCCTATGGGAGTTGCAACCGGCGACTTCGTATTTGTAGGTGATGTGGGTCGTCCCGACTTGCTGGAATCTGCCGCCGGACAGGAGAACGTAATGGAGCCATCTGCTCGGACACTGTTCGGTACAGTTGAGCAGTTCAAAAAACTCCCTGAGTATATGCAGGTATGGCCGGGACACGGTGCAGGCAGTGCATGCGGTAAAGCGCTGGGTGCTATTCCGGAAACAACTGTAGGTTATGAGTTGCGATACAACAACTCACTCAAGTCCGCCACCTCAGAAGATAGTTTCGTGAACTTCATTCTGGAAGGGCAGCCTGAGCCACCGCTCTATTTCGCTCGCATGAAGCGTGACAACAAAATCGGTCCCGCTCTGATTGGAGGTCTGCCACAGCCAAAACGACTCACTCTTAACGAGCTGAGAGGATTGGTGGGTAAAGAAGAACCAATTATTCTCGATACAAGAGAAAAAGAGGACTATGCAGCAGGCCATATTCCGGGTTCACTGCTTTCACCGCTGAACAAGCAGTTTAACACAGTAGCCGGTTCGTACATCACCGAAGACGATCAGATCTACCTGGTAGTTAGCGAACATCAGCTTACAGAAGCCGTTCGTGACCTCTACAGAATTGGATTGGATAACGTAGTTGGCTATGTAACTCCAAGAGACATTCTGATGTATAAAGATCAGGGTGGTGAAATGGAGAAACTGGAAACTGTGAATTTTGAAGATGTTGAGGATCTTAACAGCAATGAGCTGGTAGTGGACGTGAGAAAAGCGTCAGAATTTGAAGCATCTAAAATTGACGGTGCTGTAAACTTCGCACATACCAGACTGCTACCTAATAAAGAGAACATTCCTTCAGATAAGAAGCTCTATCTGCACTGCATGACAGGCGGACGATCTGCGGTAGCTTCAGCATTTCTGAAGAGAAATGGATTCGACGTTGCTCTGATAGACGACGACTTCGAAAAATACATGAATAAGGTTAAAGCATAAGCAGAGAGATCAAAAGAAAGGCCGGCAATGCATAATTGCCGGCCATTTTTACTCAAGTGGAGAAATTCAAACAACATATCAAGAAATACGTCCCGATACTGAGTACTATCGACTCGTATAATAAAACTATTTTTAAGGGAGATCTGAATGCGGGCGTAACCGTGGCTATTATGCTCATTCCACAGGGGATGGCATATGCAATACTTGCCGGACTGCCACCGGTTTACGGTTTATACGCTTCAATTATCCCGTTAATTCTTTATGCAGTATTCGGTACATCCAAACAGCTTGCAGTTGGGCCCGTAGCGATGGTTTCACTACTGGTTGTAGCCGGGGTCGGTGAATTTGCTGAAGTGGGCAGTGACCGTTTTATTCAGCTTGCCATACTAACAGCACTTGGAGTTGGAGTGGTTCAATTCTTGATGGGCCTGTTTAAGATGGGCTTTCTGGTGAATTTCCTCTCACATCCGGTGCTCAGCGGATTTACTTCTGCTGCTGCAATCATAATTGGAGCAAGCCAGATAAAAAATCTGACGGGTCTTGAGCTGCCAAGATCAAACTATGTACACGAAATACTAACCGAGGCAGCAAAGCGAATTACAGAAATTGAGCCGATAACAGCAATTATTGGTATAAGCTCAATTGCTGCAATTATGATACTGCGAAAATGGAAACGTACTTTTCCGTCAGCACTGGCGGTAGTAGTGGCCGGTACAGTAATTACTGCGGGTCTTGGGCTAAATCAATATGGAGTTTCGATAGTTGGAGAGATACCAACCGGTTTGCCGTCATTCAGCACAGAGTTTTTTAATGTAAACGATGTTCAGGCGCTTTTACCGATCATTTTGGTGATTGCTCTGGTTAGCTATATGGAGTCGATTGCCGTGGCCAAAGCCATTGCAACCAAACATGGATATAAAGTTGATGCAAACCAGGAACTGGTAGCTTTGGGCTCTGCTAATATTGGCGGTGCCTTCTTCCAGTCTTTTCCAACTACAGGGGGATTTTCCCGAACTGCAGTTAATGATCAATCCGGTGCAAACAGCACAATAGCTTCCCTGATTAGTGCAGCAATCGTCGCATTGACGGTGCTGTTTTTAACACCGCTCTTCTACTACCTGCCAAATGCAATACTTGCGGCAATTATTATGGTAGCTGTTGCCGGACTTTTTGATTTGAAAGAGATGAAACACCTCTGGAGAACAGACAAGCGGGATTTTGCAATGCTTATGGTAACCTTTGCGGCAACACTCATTTTTGGCATTGAGGAAGGTATAGCCGTTGGCGTTGTGCTCTCTCTTGTATTGGTAATCTATAGCAGTACAAAACCTCACAGTGCTGAGCTTGGTCAGCTGGGCGGCAGTAAAAACTTCAGGAATATTGAGCGTTTCAGGGATGCAGTTGTAAATGATGAAATTCTGATCTACAGATATGACTCCTCACTCTACTTTGCGAACGTGGAACACTTTGAAGAGACTCTGAATGCCAGGATGGAGAAGCACGGTGATGACTTAAAGCTCATTATTCTGGATGCTTCTGCAATGAATACGATTGATTCCACCGGTATGCACACAATGGAGGAGGTCATCAAAAAATTAAATGAAAAAGGGATTAAGCTATATATATCAGGTGCAATAGGGCCTGTCAGGGATAAGCTCAAAAAGTGCGGAATCAAGGATACGCTGGGTGAAAAAAGCTTCTTTTTCGATGTGAATGATGCGAAAGATCATTTTTACGAAAATGATGAAGAGAACAGGGAGTATGCTCCATATTCATAAACCGGGATTAACCAAACAGATTCAAAAATAACCGAATAAAAAAACATGGAAACTGAGATTATTATTGTTCTGTCCATCATGGCATTTACAATCTTCATGCTGGTGACAGAAATAGTTCGGATTGATGTTACGGCCATTATTACCATGCTTTTATTGAGCTGGACGGGGATATTATCGACGGATGAAGCGCTGTCAGGATTTTCGAGTAACGCTGTAGTTGCTATGATTGCCGTGATGATTTTGGGAGAGGGAATAGCAAAAACCGGGATGATGTCGCGCTTTTCAAAATGGCTGCTGAAGCGTGTCGGTACAAAGAAATCGTCCGTATTGGGGTCGCTCTCACTTTCAGTCGGTACACTTTCCGGGGTGATTCAAAACATTGGTGCTGCCGCACTTTTCCTTCCTAGTATCATTGATATCGCCCGCCGAATAAAAATTTCGGCATCCGTTTTGATTATGCCGATCGGTTTTGCGGCAATCATTGGCGGTACACTGACCATGGTGGGGTCCGGTCACCTGATTCTAACCAACGACCTGCTCGAAAGTGCCAACCTGGAGCCATATGGCCTGTTTGCTGTAACTCCGGTAGGAATCGCGCTGTTGCTTTCGGCTATTATTTTCTTTGTTGTATTGGGTAAGTACTTTTTACCGCAGGAGTCATCAGGTGGCGAGGTTGGTCTTACCGAACAGGAGAAAATTGTAGATGCATTTAGTCTCAACAAAGATATTCGCTATTTCAGAGTAGAAGATGATTGTCTGGCCATCAGTAAAAAAGTAGAAGAGACCGGAATCTGGAACGATTACGGGATCAATATTTTGGCGCTGAGCGGGCCGGATGGAAAGGATACAAGGTATGCGCCCTGGAGAGAGACGGAGATCAAAAAGGGCGATATTATGGCGCTTTACGGAGAGGCGGAGGATCTGAATCGCTATGTAGCAGATCACAACCTTTCAGAAACCAAAGACGATAAAATTTTTGAAGGAATTGACGACCCGGAAGAGTCCGGTTTTGTTGAGGTGATTGTTCCTCCGCGATCAGACCTGGTCGGTCAGAGCATTCGTGAGTTCTCCATGAGAAAACGTTACGCTGTAGAGCCGGTTATGCTGTTCAGTAAAGGCGAAAGGGTAACGGGAGATTTCTCAGATCATAAAATTAAGGGTGGTGATACATTCATCATCTACGGGCCGTGGAATAACATTAAAAAGCTGCAGAGCACCGATCCTTTTGTGGTGGCTACTCCGATTTCAGTAGAGTCAAAAGACAGATCTAAAACATGGCATGCGGCCGGTAGTTTTCTGCTGGCAATTGTACTGGCGATGTCAGGATTCTCGATCTCTATCTCGTTTTTAACCGGCGCTATGGTGATGGTTTTAACGAACGTAATGAGCATACAGGATGCGTATAAAGCGGTGGAGTGGAAAGTAGTCTTCCTGCTTGTCGGTTTGATCCCGCTTGGAGCCGCCATGCAGAATAGCGGTACAGCGGAATTTCTGGCCGAAAATGTGATGAGTGTTATTGAAGGAAGTCACTTGTTGGTTCTGCTATTCACGGTGGGAATCCTGGCAACCGGATTTTCTCTGGTGATGTCGAACGTAGGAGCTGTGGTTGTACTTGCTCCGCTGGTGGTTGGAATTGGCGTAATTGCCGGGGTTGATCCGCGTCCGCTGGTACTGCTGGCCGCGGTGAATGCCGGTAACTCATTTATACTGCCAACACACCAGGTGAATGCTCTGATGATGTCTGCCGGAGGATACAAAACCAAAGACTACTTCAAAGCCGGCGGCGGTATGACGATCGTATTCCTGGTTGTCTCAGTGATGTTCTTTTATTACACCTTCTTTTAAGTGGCAAAAATTGACTAAATGAAACAAAGTCTCCCCTGGTAAGGGGTCCCGAACGCTTTCGGGAAGAGGGGTGTCTAACGTTGAGTTTTATGAAATTTGATGGACATGAAAAAAAGTTTAGTCTAAAAATTTATTCTCCTGAATCATTAGCATTGGCAGAAAAGTGAATAGTCCCATTCAACTTGACTTACCAAGTTCCCCCTTCGAAGGGGGAATGAGGGGGATGA
>CAZHUP010000159.1:0-5944 GCA_964535495.1 uncultured Rhodohalobacter sp. | reverse complement strand
ATGATTGTCCAATTCTGCACTATCGAATCTTACAAGTTCGCATGAAATAATTGTGAGCCCAACCAAAAAACAGGCTAATAAATATATAATGGTTTTGTAAAATGCGCTCATGTATGTTTTTTTTCATTTTTAATTTATCTACGTATTCGTCACCATTTGCTTACACACAGAAACTTACAGGTTGGCATTTTTTATCATTAAATCAACCAGACGCTGACCTGTGTCGGGCTTTTGCACATAAAGAATCTCATGTCAATTTTATAGTCTTGCTGAAAAATTTTAATGATTTCTGTGTTATCAATTAAAACCACTCATGTAACGATCTCCATGAATAAAACTAAAGCTCAATAGAATAAGCATGTTATAGTCCGCTAAATGGTCATGAGTAAACTTTTTTAAAAAAATTTCAGAATTTTTTAGCAGCTGAATAAAAATGTAAGGAGTGTGCTAATACAAACTTCTGAATAGTGTGGCTTTAAGCGGTAAAAACTTTGTCTGATTTAAAAATACGTTTAAATAAAGCGAATTGGTGTTTACCCAATTTGATACTTGCAATTGCTTTGGGAATAGGAATACTTGCTATTCCCTGCAAGGCTCTCTATGCCAATGCTCAATCAGAAATTGAAGAGGTAGAATTTCTAACTAAACCAGGATCAGCAGTATTTATCGATGGCTCTTTGAGTGGTATTTCAAATAGCGATGGCTATATAAATGTTCCAATCCATCAGATTAGTGATGCAAATGCTATACAAGTAAGAGTTGAACACAGAGATTACAGAACCTATGAAAGAACAATTTCAGTTACCGGTGCAACTTTTCAAAATCCAATTGTAATAAATTTATCGTCTTCTAAAAGATTCAATAACAGTTATTTGAGAGTATCGATATTCTCACTTTTTGGAATTGTGATAGTTGCTTTTCTTTTCATAGCTGGAAAATATTTTAAGAATAACCATAAAATGAGTTCTGCTGAAACACCAGTCATTCCTCCAAAAAATAAAAGCTCATTTACCGAATACTCAATCTTATCAAAAATTGCTCAGGGTGGAGTTGCTACAATTTATGAGGCAAAAGACAAGGCCAACCGAACTATTGCCTTAAAAGTAATGACCAGCTATCTGGACGATGAAGATATGGTTAATAAATTTATAGGTGAAGGCTGGGCCATGCAAAAGATCAAAAAAAAGTTTCCTGATGCACCGGTAGCAATGGTCTATGATTATGGAAGAAAAGGAGGCGACCCAAACGGTGTACCATACATCGCTATGGAACTTGTAGAAGGCAAAACGCTGAGCTTTTTTATAAAAAACAATGTTTTAAAAACCGCGCAAAAAATTGAGATCATTAAACAATTAATCCACGCACTTGACGCCTCGCATCAATGCAATGTACTGCACAGAGATCTTTCACCTGACAACGTATTAGTAAAAGACTCCTCTGAAATTAGCATCAGACTCATCGATTTTGGTGTGGCCAGGCACGAAATTCACTGGTTGAAAGGTACTTCTGTAGGAGCAGCATTTGGCAAACCTGAGTACATGGCACCAGAGCAAATTGAAGGCAAAGAAATAGATTTCAAAGTTGATTACTACTCCCTTGGGATACTGACATATGCACTTTTTGTAGGCAGAGCACCTTTTACAGGTAAAATGATGTATGATGTTTTTGAACAGCACATCAAAGCACAGGTTCCTGCAATGCCGAACAAGGTTCCGAAAAATGTTCAAAGAATGATATATGCCCTGTTACAAAAAGATTCTGGAAAAAGGCCAAACTCTGCTCAAAAGATTTTAGAACACCTTAATTAAAACTAAATACACTGCTATGATTAAACGAATAACAGTTTCCATAATCCTTTTGTTAATTGCCTCTTCAGTTGCTTATGCTGATGTTTACAGGGTAGTAACACAAAATTTAGTGAACAACTCAAACCGTTATCTGAACAACATTGTTGAGATTGAGGGTATTGTGCATCAGCACCTGGTCGATGAAACATCAGCCGGCTTCTTCTACCTGAGAGATGATTTTGGCGATTTGGTAAGAGTAAGAGTTATTGATACTAAGCCTGAAGTTAATACCCGCATAAGATTGGAGGGTGTGTTTACCAGAGAATTACCTGATGCTGTTTCAGCCAATTTTTTACAACGATTCTTTATAGATGCGCGTAATATCAAGAGAGCCGGAGTGACGACTGAAACAGATTTTCTGGTAGCCATTGAATCGAATCCTGAAGATGCTATTGTATTTATTGATGGAAGAGAAGTAGGAAAAACACCTTTGCAACAAAGGCTTCAAAATGGAAGCTACTCGGTTAGAGTTGAAAAACCCTTCTATAGAGATCACTCAATGAATATTCGGGTAGATGGATCAAGTCTAAGAAGATCTGTTTCACTTGAACGAAGTGAAATATTCTATGGACTAATCGCTGGTTCTGGCCTTGTCCTGTTTTTAGCTCTTGGATTTATTTTCGTGAAAAGATCACGCAACGATGATTTTGATGAAGCAGGTCCCCAAGCGCAACAAGAAAACTATATGTACGACGACCATGATGATGAAGATGCTGGCACTATTTTTGGCAGTGAAGACTCTGATGTGGAAGTAGAGAATAAAACTGTGAAAATAGTGGTTCCTTCTAAACATAAAACAATCAAGATGTTAAATGAGCATTTTGAAGTACTGGAAGGAGTTGAAGACGTGAAGCGAATCAATTTGTACAAAGACCCTGACAAACCGAATACTGAATATACTTTTGGCAGAAACTCTGGTGACGATTTTTATCATGTACAATTGAAGTCTCCGGCAGTCAGTCGTCAGCAAGCAAAGCTTATCGTAATGAAAAATCAGTGCACACTGATCAATTATGCTTCTGAGAGGGCAAATCCCACAAGGGTTAACGACGTGGAGTTGGATGAACATGAATCCATTACAATTAGCAAAGGTGATGTAATTACGATGGGTGATGTTAAACTTCGCTTTAATTCGAATTAAATATAATATACCTGCAATTTAACTTATAAGTCAGCCCATTTCTCACTATGCAAGCCAAAAAAACCTATAGCGGTTATCAACATTTAGGAAAGCGTTCAGCCCAGGAAGATCGTTTTTATACAGATAGCAGAGTTATAGATGGAGTGGATTTTTACATTCTTGCCGTAGCTGATGGAATGGGCGGGCTTAATTCAGGAGACCTGGCTGCTGAGTTAGCTATTCAGGAAATAAGAAAATTCTTCAGTGACATTGACACGTCAAATATAAATTTTCTTAGAGAAAGCCTGGCAAAAGCTTTTTTTTCATCAAATGAAAAAATACGTTTTGAATCTGAACAAAAACCCGGTTCATCCGGAATGGGTACAACACTTACATGTGCTGTTGTAGTTGGTAAAAAAATGTTCGTAAGCCACGTGGGGGATTCAAGAGCTTATCTGGTTACAGACGATAAAATTCATCAGTGCACTGTTGACCATACAGCCTACCAGGATGGCATTAACAATGGTTTAGATGTTACCAGTATCAAAATCGGGAAAAATGCTCTCACAAGATGCCTGGATGGAGACTTAAATTTTGAACCTGATGTAAGTGAGACTTTTGACTTTACTGATGGACAAATTCTGCTTTGTTCTGATGGGGTTTCCGGAGTTTTGGAAAACAAAGATATTCACAAAATTGTGAGCTCCTCCCCCAATGCTCATTCTTGTGTGACAAATGTAGTGGAAAAAGCAATTGCCAATAATGCTTCTGATAATGTGACGGCAGTTTGTTTGGCAGTTCAAAAAAGAAGCTCCAGTCATAATACTTTTCCTCAGCTTAAAAACGGTAAAAAGAAGCCTCAAAGGAAATCATCTTTAATGCTCTCAATTTTAATGGTGGGAGTATTATCGGTTACCGGATGGAGCGGTTATAAGTATTTTGAAATGAATAGCTCAGATGCTTTAACTCAAGAAACTGAGCTCACGGTTTCAAATGAAAGCGAGCTAGCTCATAATGCAAATGAAGCAAATTACATAGAAGACAGAGATGAAGTTACTCCAGAAATGATTGATGAGAGGATTATTAGCGAAATCGATCATAACAATAATCAAACCGGAATCGGCATTCCGGAAGGTACTAATCAGGAAGAAGAAAGAAGAGCTAACGGGCAGGAAGAAGAAAGCAGAGCTGATGAGCAGGAAGAAGAAAGCAGAGCCGATGAGCAGGAAGAAGAAAGAAGAGCTGATGAGCAGGAAGAAAAGGATGAAGAATATGCCCCTGAGGAAAATAATTCAACAAGTATCAAAACCAATGATCTTGAAAGTGAAAGTGTAGATACAGATTCAGAGACTTCCGGATTTGGCTTTAATGGATATTGGCAGGATGAACTTGAGTCAAGATATTGTATACGGGTATATACCCTTACAAATGAAGAGAGGATTTCAGATAAACTCAAGGAGTTTCAAGGAAAGAATATTCGTGCAAGGGCCTTTCCAAGCCCAGGTAAAGAAGATGCTAAGATAATATGTCTGGGACAATTCGCAAGTGAAGATGAAGCAGATAAATTCCTGACAGAGTCCAGACAAAAAAATGAAAATTGGTTGACCGAAGACAGTAGCGTGTTTCGGTTTAATTCAATACCAGAAAATCAAAAATAAAAATAAAGCTGAAAATGAACGGTGTAAAAAATACAAAAAAATCTCTGTTGCAAATACTTACATGTGCAGTAATTGCAGGTCTTTTAACTGCCGGATGTTCACAAACCGAAATGGTTACGGTTGACACTGATGCTTCCCGGGATCATACACCGGATCAAATATCTGTAACGGTATACGAGCAAATCGTAACTGCTAATTACGATACAACTCACCGGCTGGTACCGGGTGCCTTTATCAGGATATATGAGGAAGAAGAAATGTTTCATGGCAACCGGTCCTACAGCGCTGATCGGTTTGGACAATTTCGTTTACCTTTGGAGGATTTAATCCTGGGAGAAAATTACATCATAGAAGTCATGGACTCAGAAGGATTTTCAGGGTCGCAACATATTGTATACGATCAAGATGCCATTGACATATTTGCTGAGCCAGGAATGGATATTATTATCGATCAAAACCTCAGGCTGAGAGGTGAAACAAGAAGCACGGATGTAGAAATCATGATTGGTGACCCAAGACGAGTACGAATAGATAACTAAATAATACTATGGAATATTTAACAAAATCTAAGTTCCTCATTTTTTTATTGATGTTGTGGGTCATCTCCTGCGGATCTCCGAATCAAACGTCCGTAGTAATACTTTCTTGCGAAGATACGGATGGAAACGAGATACAAGATGATATAACCATTACCATTGACGGACAAAGCAAATCTTGTATTCCGGGTGATCCTCTTACCTTTGATGTTGAAATGAATGTAGATCAGGGATACATATCCATTATAGCTTCCAACAGAAACTACCGGATGTTATCTCCTACCACATATGAAGTTGAAAGGTCTAAAGGCATCGAATTAGTATTGATGTTTCAGTCATCCGATGTAATGGCAGATGCCCAAGTAGCTGATGAATCTGAAGATGAATTAGCAGAGCCAGACCATGACGAAACTGTACAACGGTTTACGGAAAGAGAACAACCTGAGGTAGAATCGGAACCACAAAATTTGAATGTTCAATTTGATGTATTACCACGCCAGTCTATTGTATCTGTACGCTCAAGGTCAGGTAATTTTGAAACCGATTTCAGCGGTTCCGGGTCAGTTGAGCTTCTCGAGGATACGTATGAATGGCAGGCCGAAATGGATGGATATTTTTCTTCCAGCGGAAGTTTCACGGTAAGTGCAGAAAGTGACAATATTGTTACTATTCAATTGGAAGAGGAGGAACCTGAACCCGGAACATTGTCGATGGTTATTAATCCGCGTAATGCTTCTGTAAATTTACAAAACAGGAGTACAGGTCAAAATTATTCATTTGATT
>CAZHUP010000158.1:0-5967 GCA_964535495.1 uncultured Rhodohalobacter sp. | reverse complement strand
GCACATGTCACAAGAATTATGTTGTGACCGTTTCCAAATGTTTCATTATACATTTTAGCCTCCTGCCATGTATTAGCCGGATCCTTCTGTAGTAGTATTTTATTGGCTTCTACTCCCAGCAAAATAGCTGTCTTTTGTAACATTTCAGCCTGTGTAGTACGGCCGCTTGCGGAATATCCGGACAAGACAAGCTTACTATCCGGTATCTGGCGATGTAGTCGGATGCCCTCATTCAAGCGCGCAAGAGCCTGACTTGATAGAAGTGAATTTGGTGGTAACCTATCATCGAAGCCATGTCCACCACCAAGCACAATTATGTGGTACTCAAAATTGACTTCATAAAGTTTATCTGAACTTATTGGTACGTAGCGATCTTCAAGTGAACTCAGTAAACTGTTCGGAACTAGGGGTGTTGAAATAATCAGAAACCAACTTATTAATAAAGCCCCCGAGTATTTTAAAAGTTTTTTTTTATTTAAAAACCAGAATATGGTACTGAAAAGCAGCAGAATCCAAAATGTAGTATACGGATCCAAAAATATCCTGATCATTCGTCTTTTGTATTAAAAATTGAGTCCAGTCTTTTTGATAACCTTTGTCTTAATATATGCCCCTATTTAAACCCTTCTGTTCAAGCCACAGTCGAAATCAAGAAGCTCGATTCAAGAAATAATCCTTTGAATATTTCAACTTAAAGAATTTTATTTATTCAATTAACCCTCAAGTAATCCCGATATCTTCAAACCCAGGAAAATTTTCAGTTTTAATAACTTAGATACATCTTTCAGATTTCACGGCATTTTACACTAAATCACTAAAGTTTAAGTTCTTTTGCACTATTTATTACTTCAACATTCTTGTTATTAATTTCAATAAGCCTGTCGCATTTGGCATAAAGCTTACCCTGTTTTACGTCAAAACAGTTTTTTTCAACATCACTACCTTTATACCAAGCTAAAATTGCTTTTGGCAGATTAACTCCTGCCTCATGAGAAAAAGGATAACCTCCACCGAATCGAGGATTCATCTCCAACAAATAGATTTCACCAGATTGGCCTATAAAAAAATCACAATCCAGATTGCCAATGTGCCCTAATTTTTCACCAATTAGTGCACCTGTTGCCATTAATTCCTTTTGGTATACAGTTTTTGCTTTATCCGTTTCGCCGGATCGCATTGCAACTTTTTTCTTTACAATTACAGTCCTGTTAACCTGATTAAAGTCATTGATAACATCTACCCCGTATTCGTCACCATCCAGCTTATTTTGAATCAACAATGCCCGATCCCTTTCAACTGAACTGCTTTCCTTCAAAATCGACTTATCAAGCTTGGTATTGATAAGTTCATACGCCAGCTTCAGCTCTTTAACAGATTCCGGAAATTCAATTCCAACCGATGAGCTTCCCCACCTCGGTTTAATAACCAGCGGGAACTCTATTGTTCCATTATTCAATGCATTCAGTGCATCATGAAGAGTTGAAAATGTTAATGGTGAACGTATACCAATTTTTTTAGCAAACTGAATCGTCTTAAGCTTATCAAAACAGATATCAATAACCTCTGTACTCGAAAGAACAACTTTGCATCCCTTATTTTCTAACAGTTCACGATTAGCTGCAAGAATTGGAAGTTCCAGATCATTAAGTGATATCAAAAGATTCACTTCATATTTTTCAATAATTGCTGAGAGACTACTTATATACTTTTTATCATAAACTGACGGAACAGGAACTGCGATGTCTGCTTCTTCCATGGCCGCAGCTTCTGTAGAGTAATCTGCTGCAATAATTTTCCCTTCTCCATGTAGCTCCTCGCGGAAGTAGTTAATTAAATAGTTTCTTCGCCCTGCACATGTAAATAGAATATTCATAGTTCAAGTTAGTAAGTTTAAAAGTCCACCGGTGTTCCAATACATCACCTTTCCATCTATTTCTCCTGACTTCATGAGTTTAATCATACCATAAAAAGCTTTACCAGAGTACACGGGATCCAGAATAAATCCGGTTGAACGAGTAACACTGGTTATAAAGCTTATTAATTCGTCACTTTTTTTCCCATATCCGCCGAATAAAAAGTTGTCATGAAATTTTATTTCATCATAATCAATAGAACTGATTTCCGGCAAAAATTCGAGGGATTCCATCACTGATTGTTTTCCTTTATTGCTGCTGCGAGCCACCGACACACCGTGAACCTGTATATGATTTAATCCGAGCCGCTTCAGACCGGTTATTATTCCAGCCTGTGTAGACCCTGTACCGGATGGCAGAACAATGTGATCGGGTAATTGAAGACTTTTGCTGCCAAACAGCTCTTCTGTAAAATCTGCAAAAGCTTCGACACCCTCCCGGGTATGTCCGCCGCCATATATATAAAAAGGCTTGTATCCGTCATCTGAGAGTCTGTTCATAGCACTGTCCATTTCAGCACCGATCTTCTCCGGCTTTACAAATCTGAACTCTGATCCTGAAAGCCTCATCAATAACGCATTCCCGCTCTCTTCATAAAATTTCTTTTTTGACCCATGAAGAATCAAAATACATTTCCAACCGTTTTTTGCGGCAAATAGTGAGGCGGCCCGGCAATGATTCGACTGTATACCTCCGGTGGTTACAATGGCATTTTTCCCCTCCTTAGTTATTCTCTCTTCTATTTGGAACATTTTTCTGACCTTATTTCCACCAGCAAAAGGCAGTATGTTGTCATAATTATTGATCCATAGGTCAAAATTGTTATACTCAATCCTGTTAATCAATTCAGATCTCCTGCTGCATTTCAGAACGATGATCATCCAGATCCGGAATTCTGTTGAGCTCTACATTTTCACGTTTAAATACCGTTTGAATTGTTTTAAGTAAAATTTTGATATCCAGCCAAAAACTCATGTTTTCAACATACCATACATCCATAGAAAGCCTTGCGTCCCAATCCACCGTATTTCTGCCATTAACCTGTGAGTACCCGGTAATTCCCGGCCTGACGCGATGCCTTTTTTTTTCTGATTCAGAGTAATAGGGCATATATTTTTTTAATAGTGGCCGTGGACCAACCAATGACATTTCCCCTTTCAGAACATTGATTAATTCAGGCAACTCATCCAAACTGGTTTTTCGCAAAAAACTTCCGAAGATTGTAATTCGATTATTGTCCGGCAATAATTTACCCTCCCTATCCCGCTCATTGGTCATTGTTCTAAATTTCAGCATACAGAAGGTCTCACCTTTTAGTCCGGGTCGCTCCTGTTTAAATAAGACAGGACTACCGTGATAGTAAAGATTCAATAGACAAAGAACCATAAACAAAGGAGACAGAACAATTAAAAGAGATCCTGATCCCAGAACGTCTATTAACCGTTTAACGTAAACATACATGATCTTTTCTTTTTTAATGTGAGCTTCCCGTTCGATTATATTGGTTTACAATATAGGGTCGCTTCCCAGATTTCAGTGGAGGTATATGATCCACAAATTCGATTGAGATTTGAGCATTTTGTCCCAACATTTTTTTCAAATTCGCTATCAACAATTCTTCATCAACCTTTTCACCCTCCAGTAACTGAAGTAAAAGCCTGTATACAACCTTTTCGTCCTGTATAAACTGGTACTGCACAATTTTATCAGAATCGTCACCATCCCTGAAAATACCATTAATAGCCATTGGAGTAATTTTTTCACCTTCGGTTGTGTATATCACCTCTATTGTCCTGCCTTGCAGGTTTTTAAGTGCGGGCAATCCAAACTTATTTTTTTCAGCCGGTACGTATTCTGCAAGATCTCCGGTATCATATCTTATTAAAGGAAATGCATCATTAAAAAGATCAGTGACCACAACTCGCCCAAGCTCACCTTCATCGCATGGTTGATCACTATTTAGTTTCAGAACTTCAACAATGTGCGTAAAATGGTTTATGATGTGGAGGCCCGGTATTCCCTTTTCCTGCCCAATAACTCCCAGTTCTTCTGAGGAATACCTGCTGAGTACCTCAACTCCAAAGCAATTATGAATTATTTTCCTTGCTTTTTCGTGAAGCGGCTCAGATGTAGTAATAACTCCTTTTACATCAAAATCAGATGGTTTATCACCTACGGAAAGACAATAAGTAGCAATATTGGAAATCACAGTAGGATATCCAATGATTATCTCACATTTACTTTCCATTAATTTACTGCGCATTTCATTAAGCCACTCTTCATTTACAATACTGGGTGAAATCAACAGTTCATTTTGAAGCCAAAGCTTCAGGGGAGATTTTACTGTAGATCTCACATAGGCGTGTTTTTGGCCTACATGGTATCCCGACAATTTCCCAAAGTGAATGATCTCAGCTTGTTGCCTCGCTTTTCTGTCTTTTGTCATATAGAAAGAGAAAGGAGTACCGTATGATCCGCTCGTCTTCGCCTCTACTAATTGAGATTTAGAATATTTATTTGAAAAATAGCTTTTGTAATCAGCTTTAAGCTTATCTTTATGTAACACTGAAATTTCAGATAAATTTGTAGACGAACTGTACTGGCGATAAGCTGGGACATGCTGAGTTACAGAATCCATTAGATCCTTAAAAAGCTGTAGATTTCGTTCGTTAATTATTCTTTCATCTGTGATTTTTGAAAGCTTTTCGAGATCCTCCAAATGCTGTTTAATTTTCCCACCCTTTAATTGATCATAAATCGAAAAAAGCAGCTTTCTGGGTGAATTAGCTGATGATTTATTCGAAGTTTTCATTTTCTAGGCAATTAAATTGAAATACAAAATCTTATCTATCAATGTAAATAATAAAACCCAAAGAGGTAATTATCTATTCTTAATATTAAGTACCTGTTCATTATATTTTTATAAAATGAATCTTGTGAGTACTATGTATGCTATGAGTCTTATTATTTCATTTTCTTTTAATTTCGCTTCCAAGCTCACTGGCTGACAAAAATTCTACGTCAGGCCAGCGCTTCTTAATTAGTTTAAGTAGATTTTTAAGCGATTGAATACCAATTTTTCGATTTTCTTTCTCTATGTGGCCACAAAAATTAACTCTGTGAGAACTAATAACGGCCGGCCGGTTCCATCGGAATGCAGCTTCTATTTGCTTTATAGCAAATGACTCCCAATCTATACCTCTATTTTCAGTGGGTTCAAATACCACATTTCTGACTATCAACACCTGTCCTGCAGCGTTTTTCTTACCCATATAGCTATATCTCTTCTTGAATTTTCCTTTCCCCTGGTGTTCATTTTTTATCAGTGCGGTGTCCATATATTGAATACCATTCTCTTTTAAAGTTTCATTAAGTACTGGATGAGAGTTGTAAACCGGGGGGGTAAAATGATTTGATCGATATCCAAACACCTGTTTAAACCGGTCAAGGCCATCTCTAATAATTTCGTGAAAACGATCATTTTCATTAAAATCCCAAAAATCAAAAGCTGCAAGTGATGAAATAGTATCATAACCACTTTCCGACAGGCTTGTAAAAGACCTGTTTTCAAGATTTGTTATAAGCTCTTTATCATTATTTGAAAGCTTTTCCTCAAAAACTTTCAGGTTCAGATGCTCGCGCCCGTGAAACTGGGGCGCCAGTAGACCATTGTTGATTCCTTGCTGCCATAGTTTCCAGGCTCCGCTATATGCGTCCGGCTGCTTTTCAGACAATTTCCCAAAAGTTTCCGGCAGCAGCTCATAATGATATGCGCGGTATCCGGTCTCTTTCACTTTTTCAAAATCGATATTGCATGGCAGCGAAAAAGGGGTGAATACAGCATGTCGCCCGTTTTTGTCCTTTACAGATTGGAGTGCATCAAACAAAGCCTCCAGATCTTCACTGGTTTCAAGTGCGTCCAATCGATCAAAACGATTTTGGGGTTTGAAACCTGCGGCATCCAGATTGTCACGGGCCTCTTTTGAATTGACACGCACGTTTCCATAATCATCAACGGAAAAAACAACAATTTTACGGCCTGTTTTCCAGCCAA
>CAZHUP010000157.1:0-5970 GCA_964535495.1 uncultured Rhodohalobacter sp. | reverse complement strand
TATGGGTAAAAAAAATAGAATTTATTACCTTTAGTGCCACTGAAAGGTAATACAAATATAAGCATTGATAGAATGGAAGAGTTAAACGGTGTAACAATCTATTGGTTAATTTCAATTGGTCTTCTTGTTGGATACATAATGGACCTGATTATGATTAAGCAGGGAATTGGAATGACTGGTAATTTAGTTGGTGGTGTACTTGGGGCTGTAATTATTGGCGTCTCTTTAATTTTGATAGGAATATTTGCTCCGCTGGTTTATGCAACAATTGGTTCGATCGCTTTTCTGTTTCTGGTGAATGTGTTCAGCTTTCATCCCGATGACAAAATTGAAGCAAGAGCTTAAACTGAGTAGTATTTACACTATTGAATTTACCTGAAACTTCCGGTCTGATGGTCTGGTTACTTCCAGACCGTGACCAAGCCCATCTTTTTTCGAAGTTTATTGTAAACTTATCAGAACAGTATAGCACCATACCTTTTACTCCCCACGTAACTCTTTCTCGTGTTCCAAATCTTGAAAGGGAGAAAATCGTTAAGAAAACAGCCCGTCTTTCAAATCTGTTAGCCCCTGTTAAGGTTGAAGTCGGTGAGGTTCTATGCAGGTCTCACCCTTACCGTAAAATCACTTTGCAATTAGATGATGAAGTGATGATCTGGAATTACTTTAATGCAGTAAATGAGTGCTTTGGAGGGGAATATTGTAAAGAGAACGATTTCCATTTGTCTCTTATGTATGGCAATCAAAAGTGCGAGGATATTGACTTAGAAAAAATCAGAAGAGAAGCGCCGGTAATCCACGAATTGCACTTGCAAAGAATTGCTGTTGTAGATCTTAACTTTACACCGGACAAATGGAAGATTATATTTGAACAGAGTCTTTAAATCAATACTACTCTTTAATTTGGAAGTGTAGGTCTTATTTACGACAATTCAAACAGGACAAAATTAACTACCATAACAAGAAGATTATAAATAATGAGTGAATATAAATTTTACGAACAGGTAAACAAAGCTTTCGATCGGGCTGCTGCTTACACCAAAATTGAAAAAGGTTTACTGATGCAGATGAAGGCGTGTAATGACGTGCTTCATATTCAATTTCCGGTAGAAATGGACGACGGAACAATCAAAGTAATTGATGGATACCGTGTGGAGCACAGCCATCATAAAATGCCCACCAAAGGCGGTATACGTTACAGTACCATGGTAAATGAGGATGAAACGATGGCTTTGGCGGCATTGATGACTTATAAATGTGCCGTAGTAGACGTACCGTTTGGAGGCGCAAAAGGCGGTATAAAAATCGACCCTAAAAAGTATTCGGTAAATGAGCTGGAAAAAATTACCCGCCGTTATACATTTGAGCTGTTTAAGAAGAATTTTATTGGTCCCGGTAATGATGTGCCGGCTCCGGATATGGGATCCGGTGAAAGAGAGATGGGTTGGATTTTTGATACCTATCGACAGCTGAGCAGTGACATCAATGCAGAAGGATGCGTAACCGGTAAACCGGTTGGTCAGGGTGGTATTCGTGGTCGTACAGAAGCTACCGGACGAGGAGTATATTTTGGTATAAAGCAGGCTTGCAGTAGTGCTGAAGACATGAAAGAACTTGGACTTGAAAAAGGGATTGAGGGTAAAACATTTATCGTACAGGGTTTAGGTAATGTTGGTTACCATGCTGCTAAATATATGATTGAAGCCGGCGCAAAAATGATTGGAGTGGCTGAGTACGACGCTTCGATCTATAATGAAAAAGGTATTGATCTGGAAAACCTTATGTCGTTTAAGAAAGGGAATAGAGGTGGAGTTTCCGGTTACGATAAAGCTACTGAGCTGAAGTCGAATAACGCTGTGCTGGAAGAAGAGTGTGATATTTTAATTCCTGCTGCTTTGGAAAATCAGATAACGGAGATCAATGCCCCTAAGATTAAAGCAAAAATAATTGGCGAGGCTGCAAATGGTCCTACAACTGATAAGGCTCATGAGATAATCAAAAAACGCGGAGCCATGATTATTCCTGATAACTATTTGAATGCCGGCGGTGTTACAGTATCGTATTTTGAGTGGTTAAAAAATATTCAGCATGTACGATTTGGCAGAATGGGTAAGCGTTTCGAAGAGAATAGCTATAAAAAAATTCTCTCCGTAATTGAAACGATCTCAGATCGGAAGTTTACTGACGATGAATTGGCTGTACTTGCCCAGGGAGGCGGTGAACGCGAACTGGTTGATTCTGGTCTGGAAGAGACAATGGTAAACGCGTACAACGAAATCAACGAGATTCGCAAATTTCACGATGTTGATTTGAGAACGGCGGCATTTATAAGTGCAATTAATAAGGTAGGTACGATGTATAAAGGAATGGGAATATTTCCTTGATCAAAAAATAAACCCGACACTTATCACAGTGTCGGGTTTTCTTTATTTAGAGACAGTCGTTTTCTGTCATTAACCAAAACATCATCTTCTCCCCACTACGTAATCTTTTAAATAATGTTACAAAGCTGGAGAAGTTATTTTTTAAATAGTATCTGAAATCAATTCCATCATGATTTCATTTTATGCCATCATGTTTCTTCTGCCGGCATTAATAATAGCCGGAACCATATTTCTGGCGACTCGAAAATCTAAAAAGCATGGATGAAACACAGCTAATCTCAGTTTCATTCGATTCGAGCGCTGTCATCGCCTTTGTTGCCTATCTGCTTCTGATTATTGGTATTGGAGTGTACGCTTCCAGATTCTCATCCCGGGGTATTTCAGAGTATTTTATTGGCGGTCGCAAAATGAATCGATTTGTAGTAGCCCTTTCGGCAGTAGTTTCCGGAAGAAGTGCATGGCTGCTTTTAGGTGTAACCGGAATGGCCTATGCTCAGGGACCGTCGGCAGTTTGGGCGGTATTGGGTTACATCGTCGTTGAAATATTTCTCTTTCTCTATTACGGGAGAAGACTTAGAAATTTTACGGAAAACCGAAACTGTATTACTATTCCGGATTTTTTTGCTGAACGGTTTAGTGATCATGATGGTAGGCTACGAATTACGATTGTAGCTATTTTTCTGATTTTTATGATTGGCTATATCTCTTCCCAATTTGTAGCGGGAGGAAAAGCTTTTGCGTCAGGCTTTGGTCTTGAAACGGCTACCGGAATTTTGCTTACTGCGGGAATTGTTCTTGTATATACAATAGTTGGTGGGTTTTTAGCAGTCAGCCTCACAGATATGTTCCAGGCAATTTTTATGATGTTAGCACTGGTGATTTTACCTGTAATAGCTATTATGAATTTTGGTGGCTTGTATGAGCTGTTGAATTCACTTGCTCTAATGGATGTGATGTTTATTGATCCTTTTGCTATATCTGTAGGAGCCGCTATTGGGTTTTTGGGAATTGGACTTGGGTCGCCCGGTAATCCACATATACTGGCCCGATACATGTCTATTGATGACCCTAAACAGTTTAAGTATGTAGCCGTTGTGGGCACAATCTGGAATGTGTTGATGGCTTGGGGTGCTGTATTTGTAGGCCTGGCCGGCCGGGCATATTTTCCCGAAGTAGAAATGCTGCCCGGGGCAGATACAGAGAACCTTTTTCCCATGCTTGCCCAGCTTCACCTGCATCCGATACTTTTTGGGGTTGTTCTCGCATCAATATTTGCTGCTATCATGTCTACCGCAGATTCACAACTGCTTGTAGCCGCTTCCAGTGTTGTTCGGGATATCTATGAAAAAATCATCAAAAAAGGCATTGAAGTGCCGCAAGACAAGCTGGTACTTTACAGTAGAATTGTAGTGTTTGCTATCGTTATTTTTTCTCTCATTTTTGGGTTTTATGCAGAGGATCTGGTTTTTTGGCTTGTATTGTTTGCCTGGGCCGGGCTTGGAGCCGCAATCGGGCCTACGTCCATATTGGCACTGTATTGGAAACGAACAACCCGCGCGGGAATATTTGCCGGATTAATAACCGGGACGCTTGTAACCATCGGGTGGTACCTAACACCGGGACTTAGAGAGATTATGTATGAGCTTATTCCGGGTTTTATTGCATCATTTTTAGCAACATGGCTGGTAAGTCTCTTTACTGAACCCGCACCGGACAGTAAGAGAGCTTTTGAAGATATGTTTGACGAATAAAAAAAAGGTGATCAAAAATTAATCTGATCACCTTTAATCGTTTGAAACTATTTGTTAAGAGAATAGCTTTTTGAAAAATCCAACAAGCCCCTTCTCCTCTTTCTTTTTACCGGTTCGACCACCTTCAAGTTGATCAAAAGTTGGTCGTGGCAGACCGTGATGCTTTCTGCTCTCCTTTTGTTTGCTGCTACTTCGCTTCTTGCTTTTCCCGCGGTTATCGTTACGGGGTTTGCTTTGTTTTCCGCTTTTCTTTTTCCCTTTCTTGTCAGAAGTAATTTTATCCTTCACACTTTTTGGTAAAGGCACCTCTTCAGGAGCATACCCAAGCGATTTACTAATGGTTTGAATATCGCCCCTGTCTTGTTTCGAGACGAGTGAAAGAATTCGAGTTGCCTTCCCGTCACCTACCAGTTCAGCACGCAGCTTATATTCATTCACATCCTCCGGCACATCATAATTGATAACCTGAGTTGCGTGTTCTAATGGCAAATCTTTGGCGGTCATGTCGCCAATAATTAAATGTTGTACATCACCAGTGGTAAACCGGTTGAAGCGTTCATCAAATGTTTCTTTGTTTAACTGCTGGTGAACACTGACAGCCCTTCGATTGCTTTTTCTCAGTATCTTATAGAGGCGGTCGGCGGTTCTCCTGGACGCGGTGAAAATTACAACTGTATCTGTTTTATTATTATCCAGGTGAGCCATCAACGTGGATATCTTAGACCTTGGTGGTACATTGATATAATATTGAGTTAGATCTTTTGTGATCTCTGGCTCTGCTTCTTCTTTGGGTGGTTTCTCAGAAGTTGTCTTTTTGGAAAGTGTAACCAGTTGAGGGTCTGTTAGAAGGCTATTTTCTGCTTCACGCAACTCTTTACTGTCTTTAGCAGCTGTAAAAATGCGTTGACATTTCCCTATAATCCGGGTAGATACATTCTCAACCGCTTCCCAGTTTTCAACCTGTTCAGCCTGATCGACAATGAGCTGCTGGACTTCTCTAAAGATTATTTTTCCTTCTTCCAGTAAATTTGATAGTTCAACAGGAGTGGCCACAACAACCACAGGCCCGGCAGAAAGAGCATTGAGCTGCTTTTTGGAGTCTCCATCAGATGTGATACAAGCACTTTCGATGGAGGCATGATACCCAATGGCCCAGATCCATTCATCCAGGAATTTTGCGCGCTCACTGTCAGGGGCTAGTATAATACCTTTGGTGCCCTGGCGGCGATCCGATTTGGCAATTTCATTCAACAGATTGATTAAATAGCCAACTTCGGGCCTGTCATCTGCTGTGGTATTAATTACGAGATCGGGTCCTTCCTGAACTGCTTTAAAAATTTTCTTTTGTAATGGCGAGGGGCTTTCAATCTTTACATCTTTCAACCCCTTCAATATATCGGAACTTAGTCGAAACTGATTAAACGACAACGTTTTTTCCTCACTTATTTAGTCAAAATTTCAATTTAAAATCCGGCATCATCTATCCGGTTTATGGCTCAGCCCTGAATAGTACAGGCAGCCATTTAATCATTATAAAACACGGTTAAGTAGATTTCATTCAAGGTAAGCAGAATCATCAAGCCTAATAGTCCGGCTGCTCCTGCTTCTGGACCGAAATTTCCTCCCGTAAAAGTTTCGGGTCCGGTAGTCTCAGCAACCATCAGCATATGTTCAAATTGATTGCCACTGACCGGTAATCCAAAAACCGCGCCCTGAAAATAATTCCAGGAGAGATGCATTCCAAGTGGAATAGCTAAACTCTTGGTTATAATATAAGGATAAGCGAACACCATTCCAGCAATAGATATGTTTAAAGTTGATATCCAGGAGGCATT
>CAZHUP010000156.1:0-5987 GCA_964535495.1 uncultured Rhodohalobacter sp. | reverse complement strand
AAAAATCTATCATGACTAATATTGAAAAGGGTTCTATCTCCTATTCAAACAAAGACAATATTGGAACTATTGAATTTCACCATCCGAAAGGGAATTCACTTCCTGGCGCGTTACTGCGAGAGCTTGCGGATACCGTAAAAAAAGCCGGCAGCGATGACAACAACAAAGTCATTGTCGTTCGAAGTAAAGGAGAAGGTGCATTTTGCGCCGGTGCATCCTTCGATGAATTACTGGCTATTGAGAATTACGATGAAGGAAAAAAGTTCTTCATGGGTTTCGCCCATGTGTTAAATGCAATGCGAACCTGCCCCAAGCTGATCATCGTAAGAGTTCAGGGTAAAACCGTTGGCGGTGGAATTGGTATAGCTGCAGCTGCCGACTACTGTTTTGCACATAAAAATGCCTCGGTGAAGTTGAGTGAGCTGGCGCTGGGAATCGGGCCGTTTGTTGTTGGGCCGGCTGTTAGCCGCAAAGTTGGCACGGCAGCATTTTCGTCTCTAGCTTTCGATGCACGGTCATGGTACACCGCAGAGTGGGCGCATGACAAAGGGATTTTCAATAAAGTTGTAGACAGCATTGAAGAGCTGGATCAATCTGTAAATAAACTTGCATCAGATCTTGCATCGAGCAATCCTGAAGCAATGAGAGAGATGAAAGAGATTATCTGGCAAAGTACAGGTCACTGGCACTCTACCCTGGAGCAGCGGGCTGAAATCAGTGGCCGATTGGTCCTTTCTGATTTTACCCGGGAGTTTATCCAGGAGTTTAAAAAGAAGTGATTTTTTAACCAACCCAAACCTCCAGGGTTTTAAAAACCTTGGAGGTTTTTTTGTTTGAAATAGGGATTAACAGAAGGTTCAATCATCCCCCATACCCCCTTCAAAGGGGGATTTTTTGGCTTTCATATCCACAGAGTTATAATTCCGAAGGTTTTTATTGAAAGTCATAAACAGATCTCTCCAACGGTGTTAAATACCGCTATCTAAAAAAACAAAATCCCTCTCAAACGTCCTCCCTCTTTGTGAACGGAGTGAACAGAGAGGGAGCCAGAGGGTGAGTCAACAGACCTTGAAGGTTTCGAATATTTACACACCCCTAAATCCCCTCTCAAGAGGGGACTTTTTTTATCGCATCACTCAAGCTCTTTATCGATTTTCTCGTCCATCAGCACCGGGTTTTCGGTAAACTCATCTTTTGGCTCTTTTACCATAAACCAGCAGATAGCCGAGATGGCAACTGTTACTGAGCAGATTACCAACAGAACGGTTTTGTTGTCAAAGGTTTGAACAAGGTCACCTACTGCAAAACTGGAGACCAGCTGCGGTAACACAACGGATAGGTTAAACAAGCCCATATAGAGTCCCATCTTATTCTGGGATATTTTTTGAGACATAATGGCAAACGGCAAGCTGATGATGGAAGCCCATCCGATTCCGACAATTGCCATCAAAATGTAAAGAACGTACGGTGAATCCCCCAGGAAGACGATGGATGCATATCCAAACGACATAATAACGAGTGAGTACGCGTGCGTCTTTACCCGGCCAAATTTGTTTGCCAGCGGTTCAAGTGCCAAAACAGGTATTATTGCAGCAACAAGATTGAGTGAAAAGAAGCTCCAGTTCACAACATTTCCCACTTCTTCACCTGATAATCCGGGCATCCTGAAATCCACATAAGCAAAGAAGTAAATAAACATGCTCTGTACACCAATCCACGAAAATGAATGAGCGGCCAGTACTTTTTGAAATCCGATTTTCCCTGCTTCCTCCTTACTCTTCCCTTCTTCGCTTTTAAACAAAGCTTCCGCAATAAGCAGAAATGACAGACCCAGTGCAAAAAACTCAAACCAGTAGCCCGGGAACTCTAATCCACTGAGACGTTTTACAATAGCATAAATTCCATAGATCAGAAATCCCCAGAGTGGACGAATACTTTTTAAAATTTCAGCAAGTGATGCATCATTGATGCTTCCCGGTACACTCTCCTCTGCCGCCTCTTTAGCGATATCCTCTTCGTCTTCACCATAACGCCCCAGATACTTTGGTTCCTTCACAAAAAATGGCGGCAGTACGGAGAACAGGAAGACCAAACCAACACTGAAATAGATCAGAAAAATGTTTCCTAACGTGGCTCCGATAAAGTAGGAAAGAACTCCAAACGTACCCGATACCGTCTGCATCCAGGTATATCCCTTTGTCCGCGCCCGGCCTTCCGGTGTCACATCCGCAATGATTGACCGGGTTGGGTTGAAGGAGACATTAATGGAGAGGTCCAGCACCATGGATATTAGAATGGCTATTCCTAAAATGGCTTCAAGTCCAAGAGAAGCCTGAATGAGCCCAAGGTTTGGCAGGGCGAGAAGCATCAACGAAGCCAGCGTACCGCCCACTACTATAAAAACACGGCGACGGCCATTCCAGACCCATACATTATCGCTGATAATTCCGATGATCACCTGTCCCAATATTCCGGCAATTGGCCCTGTTGCCCACACCAAGCCAACATCAGATATCTCTAATCCGTATTGATATGTTAAAATCCAGCTGAGTGCCGCAATCTGAACAGAAAGGGCAAATCCCATTGCAGTGGCAGGCAGGGCAAGTAGAGCATAAAATGAGTTCGATAACCGTTTTTGAATATCAAGCATAGCAGGTTAGTAGAATTTCAAATCATCAGTAATGTTTTAAGGCACTATTTTAATGATTCCATTAGCGAAATCATAAAGCGATTTTTGTGTTTTGAGAAGGAATTCCACTCTGCTCTAATCTGAAGGATGGGCCATTAATTACTATATTATTGTGCTCGATCCATTTATCAATTTTTTATCCAAACTCCTATGGATTCCATAAAACACCTCCTCAATAGACAAGACAAAAAGCAGTCTTATTTAGAAAAAATTCCAACTCTGATATTTGACGAAAGTAAAAATGCATCCATCGCTGTTGCACACGAAATTGCTGAATTGATTCGATCTAAGCAGAATAATGGTGAACATGCTGTTTTGGGACTCGCCACCGGATCAACGCCAGTTAAAATTTACGAAGAGCTTATTCGCCTCCATAAAGAAGAGGGACTTAGTTTTAAAAATGCAGTAACATTTAACCTGGATGAATACTATCCCATTGAACCAAACTCTCTACAAAGTTACGTTCGGTTTATGAATGAACATCTGTTTGATCATGTCGATATACCCAAAGATCAAATTTTCATTCCTGACGGTACTATTGATGAAAATTCTGTCGATGAGTATTGCCGGTGGTATGAGGAGCAAATCGACAAGGTGGGCGGACTGAATATCCAGATTCTTGGAATCGGGAAAACCGGCCATATCGGTTTCAATGAACCGGGATCCAGAATAGATTCAAAAACCCGTTTAATTACGCTCGATAAAGTCACTCGTACAGATGCCGCCAGCAGCTTCTTCGGAGAAGAAAATGTACCGCGAAGAGCCATCACCATGGGAGTAGGAACAATCCTTAAAGCTGATCAAATTTTTCTGATGGCCTGGGGTGAAGAGAAAGCGCCAATTATAAGAGAAGCTGTGGAAGGCGAAATAACAGATTCTGTGCCGGCAACTTATCTTCAAAATCATCCAAATTCTGTAGTGATTTTAGATGAAGCTTCATCAGAAAAATTAACCCGAGTCAAAACCCCATGGCTGTTAACGAAGTGCGATTGGGACGACCCGCAGATACGTAAAGCTGTGGTTTGGCTGTGCCGAAAATTAGACAAACCTGTTTTGAAACTTACCGATGAGGATTATACCGAAAATGGCATGGGCGATCTGATCACTCAGAAAGGCCCCGCTTATAGTACAAATATTAAGGTTTTTAACGAGCTGCAGCACACCATTACAGGTTGGCCCGGAGGAAAGCCGAAAGAAGATGACAAGTATCGTCCAGAGCGGGCCGAACCATTTCCAAAACGCTGCCTGATTTTCAGTCCCCATCCTGATGACGATGTAATTTCAATGGGCGGTACATTAATCCGATTGGTAGATCACGGCCACGATGTTCATGTTGCCTATCAGACATCCGGAAATATTGCCGTATTTGATGACGAGGTTGTTCGCTTTGCCGATTTTGTGACCGACTATGCCGATGTTTTTGAGATGAAGGATGAAAAGGCCGATTCACTGCTCAACAAGATCAATGACTTTCTAAAGCAGAAAAGTCCGGGTGAGGTTGACTCAGGTGAGATCAAGACGATCAAAGGCCTGATTCGGAAAGGTGAGGCAAAAGCGGCAGGTCGATACTGTGGCGTACCGGACGAAAATATGCACTTCATGAATCTCCCCTTCTATGAAACCGGGCGGGTAAAGAAAAAACCACTCGGACAGGAGGATATAGACCTGACGGTAGAACTGCTTCGAAATATTAAACCTCATCAGATTTATGTGGCCGGTGATCTGTCTGATCCACATGGCACACACCGGGTATGCCTGAAAGCTGTACTTGAAGCACTGGAAGTTTGCAAAGAGGATGATTGGATCGAAGATTGTTATGTATGGATGTATCGGGGAGCATGGCAGGAGTGGGATGTAAATGAGATAGAGATGGCCGTTCCGCTTAGTCCGATTGAATTGAAACGAAAGCGCCGGGCGATCTTCAAGCATCAGTCTCAAAAAGACCGACCACTATTCCCGGGAACCGACAGCCGGGAGTTCTGGCAGCGATCGGAAGACCGTAACCGTGAGACGGCAAAAATTTACGACGATCTGGGGTTGGCCGAGTATGAGGCAATTGAAGGATTTGTAAGGTATAAGTGTGAGAAAAACCAATAGGTTCAAATAACACACTTCGGCAGAACAACCACCGCTAAGAATCACTCTACAGGAATTACTTATTTCGGGCTCATGTTGCTATATTTATAAGGATAGAAAAATAACGAGAATTCTAACTAAAGAAAGATTAAGGAGCCATGTCGAACGCATATTTTCATATTGAAGAGCCTAAGAACGAACACTACCTGTCATACGCGCCGGGAACCCCTGCACGCAATGAATTAAAAAAGACGCTCAAAGAACTGAAGAAAGAGGAACTTGAGATTCCGGCCGTAATCAACGGTAAAGAGGTAAAGACTGATCGTACTTTAGATCTTTTCCCACCTCACGATCTGAGTCATAAACTGGGTACTGTCCATCTCTGCGGTGAAAAAGAGGTGAAACAGGCGATCGATGGAGCTCTTGAAGCCAGGAAAAAATGGGCGGAAACCCCATGGCAGGACCGTGCGGCGATTTTTCTCCGTGCCGCCGATATCATCACCGGTCCTTGGCGATCAAAAATGAACGCGGTAACGATGCTGGCCCAGTCCAAAACCCCGCATCAGTCAGAAATTGAAAGTGTTGGCGAGCTGGCCGACTTCTTCAGATTCAACGCATGGTATCTCACCAAGATCTATAAAGATCAACCCTTCTCCCCTGACGGGATGTGGAATCGCGTGGAGTATCGTCCGCTGGAAGGATTTGTCTTTGCCGTATCACCATTCAACTTCACCGCCATTGCCGGTAACCTGCCGGCCGCTCCCGCTATCTGCGGCAACGTGGTGATCTGGAAGCCATCCATTGAGTCGGTCTATTCCAGCTGGTTTGTATTGGAAGCACTCAAAGCCGCCGGTCTCCCTGATGGCGTAATTCAGTTCCTGCCGGGCGAAGGCCCCGATGTGGGTGATCCCGTACTGGAGAGCGAACATCTCTCCGGACTTCACTTTACCGGATCAGAAGGAACGTTCAACCATCTCTGGAAGTCGATCGGTAAGAATCTCGACAAATACCGCACCTACCCGCGTATTGTGGGTGAGACCGGCGGAAAAGACTTCATCTTTGCGCACAACAGCGCTGATGTGGATCGTCTGGTTCCGGCCACCGTTCGAGGTGCGTTTGAGTACCAGGGACAGAAGTGCTCGGCAGCATCCAGAATGTATGTGCCCAAATCAATCTGGGATGATTTCAGTAAGAAGCTGAAAGCCGAGGTTAAGAAAGTGAA
>CAZHUP010000155.1:1775-5988 GCA_964535495.1 uncultured Rhodohalobacter sp. | reverse complement strand
CCTTCGTTTATCAATTCAATATCCTCTTCATCTTGCCACTCGCTGAGTGCCTCTTTTGCACTGCGCGGTTCTATGGTTTTTTCAGAGCGAATTAATCCATCTCGAAGTGTTACAATTCGTCCGGTAAACCTTGCAATTTCGGGCTCGTGTGTCACCATAAGGATGGTTAATCCGTTACGGTTCAATTCCTGAAACAGATCCATAATTTCAAGACTAGTCCGGCTATCGAGATTACCCGTGGGTTCATCTGCTAAAAGCAGTTTCGGTTCAGAAACGAGTGCTCGGGCAATGGCAACCCGCTGCTGCTGGCCACCTGAAAGTTCGTTTGGTGTATGATCGGCACGATCTGCCAGTCCTACAATATCCAGTGCTTTTTTTGCTTTTTGATGCATCTCTTTCCAGCTCAAATTCTCTTCACTGTAAAGAAGCGGTAGTTCAACATTTTCAAGCGCTGTTGTTCTCGGTAAAAGATGAAAGTTCTGAAACACAAATCCCAGTGTCCGATTTCTTACTTCAGCGAGTCTCTCCTTTTTGAATTTTGAGACATCTTCTCCATTTAACAGATAAACCCCCTCCGTCGGCTGATCCAGGCACCCCAGAATATTCATCATCGTTGATTTTCCCGAACCGCTTGCCCCCATAATGGCTGTGAATTCTCCGCGCTCAATATCCAGATCAATTCCACGCAAAGCATCCACGGCCAGTGAACCTGAACGATAGGTTTTAGTGATATTTTGAAGTTTTAGTACACTCATCTATTCAATCAATATTGAGCCTGATTTCCACTAAATAGGCTTCTTCGTCCTTCATCTCCACTTGCTTGTAAAGAGAGCCCAACAGCTAACCTCTCACCAAGCTGAACACCTTCCAGTATTTCAGTATGGAGACCGTCTCCCAATCCGGTTTTCACTCTTCTTGCAACAATTTCTTCTCCCTCGATAACATAAACAATGCCATCCATCTCATCATCTTGTGGGGGATTTTCAGGGCGAATTTGGTCTGGCAGTCGAGCTCTGAGTGCCGTATTCCGAACCCTTACCACATCCTGACGTTCAGCCACAATCACGGATACTTCTGCTGTCATTCCGGGCTTGAGTAAGTGTTCAGAATTATCAACTGCTATAATCGTTTCATAATTAACAACATTATCCACTACGATAGGGGCATTTCGCACCTGAATCACATCTCCATCAAAACTCCTTCCGCGATAAGCATCTACCTGGAACGTAACTCTCTGTCCCTCTACAACCATTCCGATGTCTGCTTCTGAGACGTTGGCGTGAATCCACATTTCGCTTAAGTCAGAAGCCAATTCAAACAGAATCGGTGCATTCAGGCTTGCAGCAACCGTTTGTCCCACATCGACCTCACGGGAGATCACAATTCCGTCCGCCGGTGCTTTAATTGTAGTCCGATCCAGTTCCCGTTCAGCACGTTCCAGCGCATGTCGACGAACCCTCACCTGGGCTTCAGCCTGTCGGAGCGTTGAGCTTGCCTGGTCTACCTCTGATGGAGCTATAAACTGCCGTTCACGAAGCTCCTGCACACGGTTGTACTGCATTCGGGCCAATTCAAGACCTGCCTCTGCCGATTCAAGCTCAGCTCTTGCAGAGCTCACCTCCGCTTCAAATGTTGAAGGATCGATCTGCGCGATAACTTGACCACGCTGAACGCGGCTGTTAAAATCAACATAAATTTCATCAATAATACCGGATACCTGGCTACCTACAGTTACTTTCTGCACCGGCTGAATAGAGCCAAAAGCCGTAACCCGCTGAGATACTTCACCTCTGTCTACTGTTTCTGTGTGCAGAGGTGGTAAAGCTCGTTCGTCTGAAGAATAAAAACCGGTAAACCACCAAAAACCGGCAGCGCCAATAATGAATAAACCCGCTAAAACTTTTCCGTACTTCATATATGCAATCAATTCTATCAAAAAGAAGTTTATGAATAAAGTCTGATTATAATACTTCCATGTAACTGCTCTGTCAACATAAACAAGCATATAACAGAGAAAATGTTGTTAAAAGTTATCAACAGAGCTGATACTTGTAACGAACTGCACAAACAAAAAAGGCGCAGAAGCAATACAGCCTCCACGCCTTTTAGGGGGTCATCTATGATTTATTTATAATTTCAGATATTCAACTCATCCATCCACTCGTTAAGCTGGTTTGATACGGAATCATACACATTTCCGGCTTCTGTCTTGACTCTGTCCCACGAATCTTGTGAAGCATTTTTTACATCATCAATGGTTCTTTCAAGTTGTGATCGATCATCACGGAGCTCTTGATATGCCTCTTCAACACCTTCGCTTACATCATCACCGGCTTCATCTATACGATTTCCGAGCTCTTCTATTTTTTCATCCAGATTATCTCTCAAACTCTCTAGATTACTCACCATTTCCTGTCTCTCCTGCTCGAAGTTCTGAGACTGCTGGTCACTGCTTTCTCCATTACAAGAACTGAAAAGAAAAATTCCCAATAGTACTGTAATAGATGTGAGAATGATTTTCTTAAAACTTTTCATAATAAGAACGTGATTTTTTTAATGATTTAGATTGACTACAAAATTATAACTGAATCTTCCCCTGAATGTTCCGGCTCCAAAGTATTGGATTCTTTCTTCCGATATTTTTTCTATCACACTGTTTTGCATTCATCTACCGAAAACTTTATCGTCTATACGTTTTTACATTTACAAACCCGCTTATATGAAACAATTGTCTACTATCATCACTTTGCTGCTTTTCTTTGCACTATCATCAGACTCATTTTCCCAACAATCAAATGTCAAAATTGAAGTGCAGGGAAACAGCCGGGATGGATATACCTTTTATGCCACCAGTCAATCATCTACTCCATTCATAGTAACCGTCAATTTTAGCATTCTAGAGAACCTTCGTGCCAGCACCTCGCTTCCCTTTTCCAGAAATGTAACCCACAGCAGAACACGTCTCTTCAATCTCACCAGAGAAATGGAGAACTATCGGACCAACTATAGATATCGGTACCGCATACACTCCGGCTGCCTGGATACAGAGCCGGATGACATTGAGTATCTTCTGCCCTATCCGGAGGAAATAAAAGGCCGATTCGGTGAATTAAGCTATGTCTATGAACGGATCAATATCGAAGCGCCTCAAGACTGGTACTCCATCGTTTTTCATATGGAAGATGAAACCAAGATTCACGCTGCCAGAAAAGGAACCGTAATTTCTATACGAGATGGTGACAACTCTTCGCATGAGGGGCTGGTATTTTCCAGCAACCGAAATTATGTAGTAGTTGTACATGACGACTGTACATTTGCCCGATATTCCGTATTTCGGGATGACAAGATTTTTGTAGATGTAGGAGATACTGTCTATCCCGGCGATCCATTGGGTGAAATGGCGGGTGAGGAGTTTGGGTTCGGCAATCAGATTCGATTACTCATCTATTACAGGAATGATGAATCTGTGACCTTTAACCGGGAAGATGCAGAAGGGATTCACAACTGGCACTATGTAAAACCAAAATTCAGAACAAGTACCGGTCAGTTTCAGATTCCTGAGCCCGGAATGGAGTATATAAGCATCCACCCAGAAACAGTTATTACTGAAGAGATGGGCCGAAGAGAACGCCGCCGATGGAGACGAAGTAATTAAACCCGACATAAAACTCAAAACTCCGTCAGCACGCTCTGGGCTAACAAACCGATTCCATTAAATTTCAAAACGCTACAAAACGTGAAATATCTAATTCCATTACTCCTAACAGTATTCACACTCTTTGCGTGTGAGTCTGATTCAAACCAGTCCGAAGATCAGAATCATCAAAATGAGGTAACAACATCTATCTTCGAAATCAATTGGATTCTGATTGAACTTAATGGAGAGCCTGTTTCAAAAACTGAAACTATTGAATCCATTCCCACAATCCAATTTGATGAATCCGAAAATCGTTTTAATGGCCGTGGCGGCTGCAATCAGTACAATGGTGAATTTGAGTATGATTCAGAAACAGGGGAAGTGGTATTAAGCCGGATTGCAGCAACTAAAATGGCTTGTCCCGATATGGAGCTTGAGAACCTCTATTTTGAAATGTTAGGCAACGTAAACCGAATGGAGCAAAGTTCTCAGGTTCTCAACTTTTTCAACGATTCCGGAGAAACAATCGCTAAGTTTGAAGTTTTGGAAAACTGAAATTCTAAACCCCGTCAGCAC
>CAZHUP010000155.1:0-1675 GCA_964535495.1 uncultured Rhodohalobacter sp. | reverse complement strand
CAGACGGGTATCTTGAACTCATTCTTCTATTTCATCCGCCTGACCGCATGAAGCGGTCTGCCGGGACGGGTAATCTCAATCTCTTTTCTCAACACACGCCACAGCACACTTCTCCCCGTCCATCGCAGCGGATATAATTCCACCGGCGTAACCGGCTCCCTCTCCACAGGGGTAGAGTCCCTTTACTCTCACATGCTGAAATGTCTTCCAGTCGCGCGGAATACGCACCGGTGAGGATGTCCGCGATTCAGGAGCATGTACCACAGCTTCATTTGTCAAATAGCCTTTCATAGATCGATCAAACTGTTTGAAACCGCGGACCAGTGCATTGTGAATAAAATCCGGCAGAACTTCACTTAGCTCTACAGATTTTATACCGGGTGCATAAGAAGTATTTGGCAAATCGGACGAGAGTTTCCCATCTACAAAATCGACAAGTCGCTGAGCCGGTGCGGTCTGAGTTTTTCCGCCCATCTCCCACGCCCGCTGTTCTATCGACTTCTGAAATTCCATCGCTGCCAACGGTCCATGTTCGGCAAACGGAGAAAAATCCTCTTCCCGAAGCTCAACAACAATTCCCGAGTTGGCTGTTGCCCGCGCCCGCCTGGATGACGACCAGCCGTTGGTTACGATCTCCCCCGGTTTTGTGGCACACGGAGCAATCACCCCACCCGGACACATACAGAATGAGTAAACGCCGCGATCATCAACCTGTTTGGCAATACTGTAGGGTGATGGCGGCAGATAGTCACTTCGCACATCACAGCTATACTGAATCGAATCAATCAGGGATTGCTGATGCTCTACTCTTACTCCAATTGCCAATGGTTTCAACTCAATCTCAACGCCTTTCCGGTGCAGCAGCTCAAAGATATCGCGTGCTGAATGACCGGTTGCCAGAATCACCCGGTCTGCCTTAAATATATCTCCCGATAGCGTTTTCACCCCCTTCATCTGATCTCCCTCGATCATGAAATCTGTCACACGGGTATTGAAATGGATCTCTCCACCATGATCCAGAATACACTCACGCATCTTTGCGATGATGGGCGGCAATTTGTTGGTGCCAATATGCGGATGAGCTTCTACCATGATATTTCTCACCGCGCCAAAGCCGACCAGCAGACGCAAAATCCGATCCACGTCTCCCCGCTTCTTGGATCTGGTATAGAGTTTTCCGTCCGAGTAGGTACCGGCACCGCCCTCCCCAAAGCAGTAGTTGGAATCCTCGTTCACAATATGCTTCACGTTAATTCCCTTCAAATCCTGAATTCGCTCTTTCACATCCTTGCCACGCTCCAGGATGATCGGTTTCTTGCCCAGTTCAATGAGTTTGAGGGCGGCAAAGAGTCCGGCCGGACCCATTCCCACAATAATAACTTCTTCCTCATTTCCGACGTGGGGATAATCGGGCAAATTGATTGGTTCCTCTTCAAAATCCACGCCAACATAGACATTCACTTTCAGGTTGATGATCACCTCTTTTTGCCGCGCATCGATCGATCTTTTCAGGATCTCGATGTGGTTGATCTCATCCATTGGAATATTCTTCTCCTGAGAGATATATCTCTCAAGCAGTTCCGGTTTTGCGGCGGTCTCCGGATCGACCCGTAACTGGTACTCTTTAATCATTGAAATGGGTTTTTACGTTTTGAGAAATGAAAATAGGAATAAA
>CAZHUP010000154.1:0-6041 GCA_964535495.1 uncultured Rhodohalobacter sp. | reverse complement strand
CCATGCCGCTCGGCTCAAACTTGGTGAACACAAACGCATCCACAAACTCCTCGAGAGGCACACCGTGCTGTAATCCAAGTGAAATTGAGATCGCAAAGCAGTTCATCAAGCTTCTGAAGGCTGCTCCCTCTCGGTGCATATCAATAAAAATTTCACCGAGTTGACCGTTCTCATACTCACCGGTGCGCAGGTAAACGCTCTGTCCGCCAATCTTCACCTTCTGCGTGTAACCGTCCCTTCTGGATGGCAATCGCTGGCGTCGGGCAACATATTTATGGATGATCTTCTCAGCGGTTTTCACCACGTTATCCTGTGCTGCCATGCTGTCCATATCATCCTCGTCCTCCAACTCTTCCAGAACATCACTCATGGAGTTGAGCGGCTGACTCAGCTTCGATCCGTCTCTGTAGAGTGCATTCGCTTTCAGCATCAGCTGCCACGAAAGCATGTACGCCTCCTTGATATCCTCAACGGTCGCCTCATTTGGCAGGTTGATCGTCTTGGAGATCGCACCGGAGATGAACGGCTGTGCCGCCGCCATCATGTTGATGTGCCCTTTTGCAGAGATATATCGTGTACCGGTTCGGCCACACTTATTCGCGCAGTCAAAAACCGCCAGATGTTCATCTTTCAGATGAGGTGCTCCCTCAACGGTCATCGTACCGCAAACGAAGTCGTTTGCTTCCTGAATCTGCTCCCTGCTGAAACCGAGGAATCGCAGCATGTCAAAGTTAAAATCGGAGAGCTGCTCTTCGGTAATCCCGAGAACATCCTTGCAGAAATCCTCACCCAGCGTCCACTGGTTGAACGCGAATTTAATATCAAAACTGCCGGGAAGCGCCTCTTCAACGGCATCCAGCTGCTTGTCGGTAAACCCTTTCTCTTTCAGCGATTCCGGGTTGATATGAGGACAACCCTCCAGGCTTCCGTAACCCTTGGCGTAGTTGATAATCTCATCAATCTCTTTCGGCTTATACCCGAGATTCTTCAGCGCAAGCGGTACACACTGGTTGATGATCTTAAAGTATCCGCCGCCGGCCAGCTTCTTGAATTTAACAAGAGCAAAATCCGGCTCAATTCCTGTGGTATCGCAGTCCATCACCAGGCCGATGGTACCGGTTGGTGCAATCACCGTTACCTGTGCATTTCTGAATCCGTGCTCTTCGCCCAGCTTCACCGCATTATCGGCATCCTCGCGGGCAGCTTTCAGCAGATATTCCGGACACTGATTCGCATCAATTCCTTTCGGCCTGATAGTCAAACCTTCATACTCATCGGGAGCTACATTGTAGGCTGCTCTTCGGTGATTTCGAAGAACACGCTGCATATGCTCTTTGTTTCGCTCATACCCTTCAAACGTTCCGAGCTCTTTGGCCAATTCGGCACTGGTTGCATACGACTTCATATGCATCATCGCCGTGATTGATCCTGCAATGGCGCATCCGCGCTCACTGTCGTACGGCGCTCCCTGAACCATCAGAGCAGCACCCAGGTTGGCATAGCCGAGTCCGAGAGTTCTGAAAATGTAGGAGAGCTCCGCAATCTCTTTGGATGGAAACTGCGCCATCAGCACGGCGATCTCCAGGACGGTAGTCCATAGTCGGGTGGCGTGACGAATCGACTCCACATCAAACTGTTTGCAATCTTCATCCTTGAAAAATTTCATCAGGTTGAGGGATGCAAGGTTACATGCGGTGTTGTCGAGAAACATATACTCTGAACAGGGATTACTCGCCTTGATCGGACCGTCCTCAGGACATGTGTGCCACTCGTTAATCGTATCGTGGTACTGCGTTCCCGGATCAGCACACGACCATGCTGCATAAGAGATTTGATCCCAAAGGTCACGCGCTTGAAGCGTCTTCATCGGCTCCGGCTCGCGATTCTCTTTTTTGGCTCTCTTCCTCTCAACCCTTCCGTAGAGATTCCACTCTCCGTTGTCCACAACTGCTTTCATAAAGCTGTTTGGCACACGAACAGAGTTGTTCGAGTTCTGGCCGCTTACCGTCATATACGCTTCGGAGTTCCAGTCTGTGTCGTATGTATCAAATTCAATATCGCTGAATCCCTGCGCGGCGAGCTGAATTACACGCTCAATGTAGTTAAGCGGTACCTGGTGCTGTTTCGCCTCTTTAATTGTACGGCCCAGCTCTCTGTTTTTAAGAGGATCACGGCTGATTGCACCGTTATAAGATTGTCCATCCACATCAACCGGCTTATGGCACAGGTTGATGATTCGCTTCAGATACTTCTCAGTAATTTTTGACCCGGATACGATGGAGGCAACTTTCTGCTCCTCGCGAACTTTCCAGTTGATATACTCTTCGATGTCAGGGTGATCCAGATCGAGCGTTACCATCTTGGCAGCTCTTCTTGTTGTACCGCCTGACTTGATGGCTCCCGCGGCGCGGTCACCAATTTTCAGAAAACTCATCAGACCGGAGGACTTTCCACCACCGCTCAACGGCTCACCAGATCCGCGAAGAGCAGAGAAATTTGATCCGGTTCCGGAGCCGTACTTAAACAGACGTGCTTCACGAACCCAAAGGTCCATGATTCCACCTTCATTCACAAGATCATCATCCACGCTTTGGATAAAGCATGCGTGTGGCTGCGGATGCGTATAGGCATCTTTCGATTTGGTCAGTTTACCGGTCTTGCCGTCTACGTAGTAGTGCCCCTGTGCCGGACCGTTAATTCCATACGCCCAGTGCAAACCGGTATTAAACCACTGCGGACTGTTAGGTGCAGCCATCTGGTTTGCCAGCATGTAGCAGAGTTCATCATAAAATACTTTTGCATGATCTTCGGAATCGAAATAGTCGTGCTTCCATCCCCAATATGTCCAGCAACCCGCCAAACGGTGGAACACCTGACGACTGTCGATCTCATGAGAGTATCGCTCCTCTTCATCCATCTTTTTGAGGGCTTTCTCATCCGGTTCAGACCGCTGTAGCCATTCCGGTACTCCCTTCTCCTCCACTCTTTTCATTTTTGCAGGTACACCGGCTTTACGAAAATATTTCTGGGCGATGATGTCGGTTGCTACCTGCGACCAGGTTTTTGGCACAACAACATTCTCCATCTTGAAGATGACAGAACCATCGGGGTTTTTAATCTCTGACTTTCTCTTTTCAAATTTGATGGAATCAAATGGGGTCTTCCAGTCTGCTTTCGTATATAGTCGGCTAAATTGCATAGGTGTTACTCCTTAACTTGTTCTTAACGTATTTGATTACTAATTCTTTACTTCTCGTGCTTCTTGTGGGATGACATTTGAGGTTGTTCTCTTCAACCGGCAATTGCTAAACATTGTGCTTGGTAATATATCCGAGCGGAGGTATGACAGCAAGAAAAAATTCAATTACTTTTCCACAAATCCGCCGAGTTATCCACATTAGAAAATGTTGGATAATAAATTGAATTTTAACTTGACAACCAGCACACCCGAATGAAGGGCGATCATATCTATCTTAGATCGATTTATTGAGCCCGGACAGGATATCAACACTCCTCTGTGGATAAATAACCCTGTTTTCAGTTGTTAAAGCTGAATTTTCAAGTTATCCACAAATTACCCTAGTTATCCACATTAGAGCGTATTTATTGCAAATCCTATGATTTCATTGGATTGCGAGATATCCGTTTTCAACATCTTCGATTCAGCAGCATGTCACAGGTTTTTATTTACTTTAATTTTTTTATTCATTTTTAAGTACACAGTTATTTATCATTCTTCAATATATTTTTTGTGGTAAATGTTTCGCACAAAGACACCTCCCGCCGGAGGCAGGAAGTGTTTTATGATCGGTGCAGATTCTGACAACCGTTTCAACCGTGATCAATCTTTATACGTATAAATACCTAGACTGTGTACCACAATATGAATCATGGATTAAAACCAAATCGGGCCGTAACCAGGTACGATCTTCCGGGCAGCGGGTACCCGTCAATGAATTGATTCTGGCTGTTTCCGAGATTGCGAACACGGGCCGTAATACTAAACCGGTATCGATCAACCGGTATCACTACCCTGCCGAAAAGATCGGTCTCGGTAAAAGAGGTCAGAGGATCGGCTAGAGTATTATCCTGAGTGGTATAGCGCTCACCGGTATAACGTATATCCGTACCGGCCGATAGGTTTCTCCAACTGAGATTCAGGTGAGCCCGGTGCGACCATTCAGGTACATAGACCAGCTGACTACCTTCTGCCCCGGGGTTTGTTTCATCTTCTCTGACGGACGCATCGGTATAGGTGCTCCCTCCTTCCACGGTGAGTGTCAGGTTTGATGAAATCCTGAGATCATTTTTCAGATTTATCTCAAATCCTTTGGTCTCAATCTCATTCACATTTCGAACAGAGAGGCCGTCCTGGCCAAAGACCCAGAGAATACCGTCTGTCTGTGTTCCCGTAAATCCGTTGATCTCCGCTTCAAAACGTCCGGTATCATATCGGTGTATAGAAAGAATCCCCAGTTCAGCTTTATGGTTGGTTTCAGGATCCAGATCAGGATTCCCGGCATTCGGCCAGTAGAGGTCATTTAGCGTAGGCGCCACGAAATTACGGCTCCACTGCCCTCTGAGTATAAAGACGTCCTCAAACAGGTTGTAGTTGGCTCCCAGTGAACCGCTGACGGCATCACCTGCTGTTTCATAATAGTCGTAACGGATCCCGCCAAAAAGCCTCAGCGACTCCCCCGGTTGCCATTCACCGTTTAAGCGGTAGGCAAAGTTGAACTGCGATTCGTTCTGATCAAAGTTTGAACTCTCCACACGATTTACCAGAAACTGTGCAGATTGATCGGTTTTTAAATTTTCCAGCCACTGCTGATTCCAGCCAATCTCATTAGAAAAGGATTTGATATTCGTATCGCTTTCGATACCAAACGCTTCGTCGGTATAGTCTGTATCGGCATCACTATAGATAATGTTGCTATATAGCCGGCTGTTATCGAATCGATATTCAATATTTGTGGCTGACCGAAGCGCCCGGTCGTCCTGAACAGCAGTCTGGCTTGGGAAATTCAGCGATCCGGGAGACTGATTCTCAACGTCGTAAAACCAGAGCGTTGTTTTTAACGACAGAAGCTCCGTTTCATATCCCGCATTCAAAAGAGCATGGTAAGCCTCTACCCTGTTGTTTTCACGGGTTTGGGTCTCGCCATTATTTTCAAATTCAAAATCGTTGTCCGAAGCTTCACGCTGCAGGGAGAGACCGGCGTGCCATTCACCCGATCGGTGGGTCAGGTTTACACCCTGTATATTTTGTCCGTAGCTTCCTAAAGTCTGCCATGCTGAGTAGTTACTTGCAGCCGCTCCGGAATCGAGGTAGAGTGTTCCACCGGCTGCAGAGCTTCCGTAGGCCGTACTGCTGTTGCCGGCACTCAGCTCCATCGAGTGTATAAAGTTTGCGGGCATTAGTGACAGATCAAACACTCCGTTTACAGGATCGTTGAGATTGAAATTGTTCCAGACCACCTGGGTTCTTCCGGGGCTGTAGCCTCTCATTGAGAGGTTGGAGAGTCCGCCCGGTCCATATTCACGAACTACGGCCGAGCTTCTTTTGCCAATCAGTTCGGCGATGCTTCCCGTGCCGTAAATTTCAAGATCTTCAGCTGAAAATCGTGTAACGGATATCGGCTGGTGTTTGCGTTCGGCATCAAACCGGGTCGACTGAACCGTAATCTCTTCCAAGGTAAGAGTATCGGCAACGGCCTGAGCCTGTGTAAATTGGGGGAAAATCAGATATAGGAATAGAGCTGCAAACAGTGTTTGCACAGATAGAGATTTCATAAATGTGTAGGATTATTCTTTCGATTGTAATGAATCGTTCCGAAAACTTTAACTCCCGAAAGTTTTCTGGGAAATAGAATGTGTGGCAGGTCTCCTGGCTTGTTCTGTTGTTGGTTCAACCTTCCCGTCCTATCTGCGGACAGTGGCAAGATGTGGATCAACAATTGCTGAGTGATGTTTACACAGCATTAAACGTACAGTTGCGGGTACAGCTTCCGATTTTAACGGAATTCCCTTTTCATCCGGAT
>CAZHUP010000153.1:0-6090 GCA_964535495.1 uncultured Rhodohalobacter sp. | reverse complement strand
CTGTTATGCAGGGCGCTGCACAACGGATGCAAAAGCTTATTGATGACTTGCTTGATTTCT
Organism: uncultured Rhodohalobacter sp.; assembly: GCA_964535495.1. Lineage (GTDB taxonomy): Bacteria > Bacteroidota > Rhodothermia > Balneolales > Balneolaceae > Rhodohalobacter. Next base: position 6,030 of record CAZHUP010000153.1, on the reverse strand, counting down.
CGCGCCTCAACACGTCAGAGAGAACGTTTGAAACAGTGAATCTGGGGACTATTATTGAAGAGGTTTTAGAAAATTTCAACGATGTTATTAAAGAGAAACAAGCTAATATTGAGCTACAGGAAATGTGTGAGGCAGATGTTATTGTTTTTCAGTTCCGGCAGCTGATGCATAACCTTATCAGCAATGCGCTCAAATTTTCAAAACCCGGAGAAAAGCCTCACATCAAGATCAAAAGCAGTGTTGTTGACGGGAGTGAACTGAAGGCAAGAAATCTCTTACCGGATAAAAGTTACTGCCATATTTCCGTTTCTGATAACGGTATCGGGTTTGATAAAAAATTCAATGATAAAATATTCGAGGTATTTAAAAAACTCCATTCAAAAGATGAATATCCGGGTACGGGAATCGGTCTGGCAACTGTGAAGAAAATTGTCACCCATCATAATGGAGAAATATTTGTAGATAGTGACTTGGACAAAGGAACTACTTTTGATATTTATATCCCATTTAACGCTATAACACCGACCGATAAATGAAAAGACAAAAAGCTCCGCTTCGCGTTCTTCTAACTGATGATGATGAGGACGACAGACTTATTTTCAAAGAGATCATGGATGAGATGGATAAGGATATCACAGTCCATATGGTGAATGATGGCAAGCAGCTGATGGATTTTCTTACAACCGAAAATAATCCACTCCCTCATATTATCTTTTTGGATCTCAATATGCCGAATATGAACGGTTTAGAGTGCCTGCAGAAGATCAGAAGTGATGAGAAATACAGTGATATCTCAATTGCAATCTACTCTACATCAACGTCAAAAAAAGATATCGATGATACATTTTCTCACGGGGCAAATATCTATATCACCAAGCCGGCCGTCTATAGTGAACTCAAAAACGTATTGGAAAAATCTCTTTCCGCTGTTTATTTGAATCGGAATTCGGATCTAGACATGAAAAACTTTGTGCTGAAGATTTAGTTTTTGGTCAATGGCTTTCTAAGCATTTCTCAAACTGGTTAAACAGATCTTTTAAACGATGGTCGGCTGAACTCCTACCTGTCCTCTAAAAACTCTATCAGTGAGTTTCTGTATTCTGCTGAATTTGGCAGATTATTATGATTACCATTTTTAATCTTAACAAGATTTTTGTCTCGGGAAGATGATTTTTTATATAGCTCCTCCGCCATGTTAAAAGGAGTAACTTCATCCTGCTCTCCACCGATTATTAAAAGAGGTTTGTCGATGCGCTGTACACGATCAACATTGTTTTGTGCTTTAACCGGATCGGCAATATCAAAACGAACAAAAGGGCGAAGAAGGCGGGGTACCAATTGTTTGGTCCAGCTGTCCACATCTGAGATAGGACTTTCTAAAATATAACCGGCGATCTCTTTTGAATCGGCAATATAGGTGGCAAGGAAAGATCCCATCGAGTGTCCATGAACATAGATGGGTCCTGATTGAACCGGCAGATGATTTTTGGCAAAGCTGTAGGCGGCTTCAGCATCTCTTTTGATACCATCGACAGTTGGTTCTCCGCTGCTGCGCCCGTAACCGCGATAGTCGATCATTAAAAGATGTACTGGAATGTTGGAGTATGCATCAATGAGTGGGCGCGATTTCATCATCAAAAAACCGTTGCCACCGTAGTAAATTACCGTTTTCTTTGCGCCATCCTGTTCCAGAAACCAAGTGTCAAGCGTTTCGCCATCATCAGTTTCAATCTCAAGATTGTGAAGTGTGAAGTTGTGAATGGGAAACTGATCAGTAGAAATAGTGGTGTGGCGGTCAAAAACATCCGGCTCAGATATTTCTATTGTTGTGCAGCCAAAGAGCAGTATTAATAAAAATAGACCTAAAATTTTCTTTTCCATGTTCGCTAAAACAGAAGTTTGTAGCCAGCCATTCGGTGCTATTCGAATGTGATGAAAGCGTATACCGATTTATCAAAGTATCTCTGAATGGCCCAGGGAAAGTGGAGCCATTTAAGCGTATTTATGTCAGGCTATGTATCAAATCATAAAATTAGAACTTTTTAATATTAACATAATTTAATATATTCCGGCAGTACAAAAATAATCTCGCTGATCATGAAAAAAAATAGCTCAAAAGGTTCGGTTGTAATTGTTGAAGACGACATGCTACTTTCTCTGGTTGAATCCAGGATCATAGAAAAGCTGGGTTATACAGTTATCGGAAAAGCTCAATCCGGTGAACAAGCCGTAGATATGGTTCGACAAATGAAACCTGATGCAGTGGTGATGGATATCTCCCTAAAAGGTAAAATGAGTGGATTAGATGCAAGTGAAGAGATCCGTAATTTTTCTATGGTACCGATCATTTTTCTCTCCGGCAGTTCAGAGAGTGAGATGATTAAGAGTGCTAAAAAAATCGGAAATGCTGACTACCTTGTTAAACCGATCAAAGCGGATGATATCTTAAACCCGTTAAAAAAAGCTGTGCAGAGAAGTGGAGTAAAGGGCGCTAAAGTGTTTAGTCAGGCAAGTTAACCAATACTTTTCCGACCTGATTTCCTTTTAAAATTTGTTGAATTTCCTTTGGCAGATTATGGAGTTCTGTCTCTCTGTGTAATTTGTTTAAAAACTCCGGTTTCCATTCTTTTGAGAGCAGGTTCCATATTCTCATTCTATCGGTCATTAGAGCAATACCTGAATCAATTCCCATTAATGAAACTCCGCGAAGTATAAATGGAAGGACGTTGGTGTGCAGCTCATGCCCTAAAACATTGCCACAGCATGTAGTAACTCCATTGTGCTCGGTTTGGCGAATTACTGCATCGAGGATTTCTCCCCCTACCGTATCTAGTGCGGCAATCCACCGGCCGGTTAATAGTGGTTTGCCGGCGACGTTTGTGATTTCATCACGGTGAATGATTTCATAAGCGCCGAGAGATTTTAAAAAATTGCTTTGATCCATTTTACCGGTTGCTGCAATAACCTGATAGCCAAGTTGGCTTAATAAACCTACTGCAAATGATCCAACTCCACCGGTTGCTCCCGTCACTAAAACCTTACCATCCTGTGGACCAATTTGTTGTCTTACGATTTTTTCAATTCCAATAGCAGCTGTAAGGCCTGATGTGCCGATAATCATGCTTTCTTTTAGGGACAACCCGGACGGGAGCGGTACAATCCAGTCACCCGGCACGGATATATATTGACCAAATCCACCGGGGGTATTCATTCCAAGATCGTAGCTTGTAACAATAACCTCGTCACCCTTTTTAAATCGATTGTCACTGCTTTCTTTAACCAAGCCGGCTGCATCAATTCCGGGAGTAAAAGGGTACTCTTTTGTGACTCCCTTATTCCCAGATGCGGATAGTGCATCCTTATAGTTAAGCGAGGAGTAATTGACCCTAACCAGTACATCATTATCGGGGAGATCAGAAAAAGTTCTCTTTTTTACGGATTGTATGTATGTATCGCCGGACTGCTCTGCGACTAACGCCTTAAAAGATTTTTTGGAATCTGTATCATTCATTTTAAAAGTTTTTTAAGCCATTTCAACTTATCAGTATCAATGGGGGGATATCGGAAATCGGGATCAGGCCAGGTAGGTTTTTTCAGAACTGATTGGAGTCGGGTAAAGGCATCAAAGCTATGTTTACCGTGATAAACTCCCATACCGCTCTTACCAACACCGCCAAAAGGTAGATTAGGATTGGTCAAATGACTGATCGTTTCGTTAATGCACCCGCCGCCAAATGGCACTTGATCAATAATTTCTGATTCAATTTTCGCACTCTCTGTAAACAGATAGAGAGCCAAGGGGGAATCCCGTTCAATTAATTTATCTTTTGCTTCGTCAAAAGACCTATAAGTAAGTATCGGCAATAGTGGACCAAATATCTCCTCCTGCATAATTACGGAGTTCCAATCGGCATCAATCATAGTCGGTTCTATAAATCGTGTTTTTTGATTGGTTGTTCCGCCGTGAATTACAACGCTTTGTTCAAGCAAATTTTCAAGTCTGTCAAAATGCTCATCATTGATTATTTGAGTGTAATTCTCACCCGTGATGTAATCATTGCTAAAAAATTGTGAAAGAACTTTACGGCTCATCTCCACGAATTGATCTTTTATAGAATGATGAACCAAAGCAAAATCGGGTGCCACACAAATTTGACCAGCATTCATCGTTTTTCCCCACCAGATACGTTTGGCAGCAATCTCAATATTAGCGTCGGAATGAACTATGGCCGGACTTTTACCGCCCAGTTCTAATGTGACGGGAATGAGCTGTTCTGCAGCAGCCTTCATTACAATTTTTCCTACTCGTGTGCTTCCGGTGAAAAAAATCTTGTTAAACGGCTGAGATAAGAGTTCCTGAGTCTCTTCCACAGCGCCTTCAACAACGGCTAAAACTGAAGGAGAGAAATATTGGTCAATCAAATCTTTGATTAACGCTGAAGTCTGAACAGCTAGTTCAGAAGGTTTTAATATTACGTTATTACCGGCTGACAGTGCGCCAACAAGTGGCTGAAACGTTAGATGAACCGGGTAGTTCCAGGCTCCTATAATAAGTACCGTTCCGAACGGTTTTTTATAGACCGTATTTTTAGCAGGAAATGTAAATATAGAATTTCCGGCATGATCCGGTTTTGCCCACTTATGGAGGTGTTTCAGGTGGTGATCAATTTCGTGGAGTACAGTGGCAATTTCTGATGTATATGCCTCAAAATAGGGTTTCCCAAAATCTGCATTAATTGCAGCACAAATTGCCGTCTCATTTTCAAGAAGTAAATTCTTGAGAGAAATAAGGGCATCTTTCCGTTTCTCGGTGGGTTTTGTTAGACCTGCCCGAAAGGACTCTTTTTGCCGCTGTACAAGTTCAGGAATATTCATGATGATTTAGATTTTGGTTCCCGCCCTTCAAAAGAGTCCATGGATTTATAGACACCCAGTAAATTGCCGGCTACCCAATCAAACAGTTTGTAAGGTAAAAGTGCTTTAATTAATGGTACGAATTTAACCATGAAAGGTGCTTGAATGGTTCGCTTTCGTTTGGCAATACCGTAGAGCATACGATCTACAATTTGATCGGTTTCGAGTAGCGGAACGAGCATAGGTGCTTTAACACCATCAAACATACCGGTTTTGATATAGCTTGGAATGACGGCAGTCACGCCTATTCCGGTCTTCAGTTTTTCCATCTCAAGCCGAAGTGATTCAGTCCAGCCAATAACGGCCCATTTACTGGCGGCATATACACTCATTCTCGGGTTGCCGATATAGCCGGATGCAGATGCCAGGTTTACAATTTGTCCCGAGCCGCGATCAATCATCTCATTTAAAAAAGCGCGGACTACCCACATACTTCCCGATGTATTGATCTGTATCGATTTTTCAATCTCAGTAAAGGAGTGTTCATGAAACATTTTACCCACTACAATACCGGCGCAGTTGATGATAATGTCTGGAACCAGATTCTCTTTGATGAAATGATCGGCCTCGAGTTGAATCAAATCTCTGTCTGTAACGTCAATTCCTGTAACATGCACCTCGGCCCGGTCTTTTAAAACATCTTTAATGAGATGAAGTTCATCGGGGTTTCGATCCCAAAGTATCAATTTCACAGAGGCTATTTCGGAGACTTTCTCAGCGAATCGTTTACCTATTCCACTGGCTGCTCCGGTAATAAGTATCGTTTTTTGTTCGTAAAATGTTTTCATCATGTTCAAATCATACGAAAAAAGGGGGCGTTGCAAAAATCAATTCGCGCAATTGTTAAATCACGGTTTAAAATCCTACATTTAGCAACAAATTCAAGCAATGGATAACTGGCGGGTAATTAATGCAAACACCCCTCCCTCCGCAAGCGGAGTACTCCCCTCGAGGAGAGACTTTTATCAGCAACTATATTACGATTATAAATAAATCAAATACCATCATGAATCGGAATCTACTTTATATCATCCCATTTATAGTATTATTTGCAATTTCCTGCGGCCCATCAGCCGTTGATGAGGCAGCTCAAACCATTACGGCAGAGTCACTGCT
>CAZHUP010000152.1:0-6131 GCA_964535495.1 uncultured Rhodohalobacter sp. | reverse complement strand
GTCTTTTTGAATGGACAGGCGCTGATGTTCAGCGCGAGTATTATTTTAACAATGCAGGCCGGCAGATGCGTGTACTGGGACAAAGTGTTCAGGCCCGATACCTGCAAATTATAGGTAAGGATGCAGAACTTCCTGAAGGCGGCTACGAAGGGGAGTACATTAAAGAGATTGCACAAAAACTATTTGATCAACACGGAGACTCCCTCATAGATGAAGAGGATGAATCCAAATTTAAGCAGGAGGCTGAGTCTGCCATTTTCGACGAAATTCGAAAAACACTTGAGCGAATGAATATTGTGATGGACTCCTTCTTCAACGAAAACACACTGTACGAAGATGGTTCAATCGACGAAACCGTTGAGACCTTTCGCAGCAAAGGGATGGCATACGATAAAGATGGAGCTGTTTGGTTTAAAACCACCGAGTTTGGAAAGGATAAAGATACAGTGCTGATCAAAAGTACAGGTGAGCCGACCTATCGTCTGCCGGATATTGCATACCACGCTAATAAACTGGATCGCGGATTCGACCTCTGCCTGGATGTTTTTGGCGCCGACCATATCGATACCTACCCCGATGTGATGAACGGTATCAGCGTTTTAGGGTACGATAAGTCAAAGGTTGATGTGCTTGTCTATCAGTTTGTAACTCTTGTGAAAGATGGTAAACCGTTTAAGATGAGTACACGTAAAGCCAATTTTGTCACACTCGATGAACTCATGGATGAAGTGGGAGAAGACGTTACTCGTTTTTTCTTTTTGATGAGATCACCGAATACACACCTGGAATTTGACGTGGCTCAGGCCAAAGAAGCCGGAGAGAAAAATCCTGTTTTTTATCTACAGTACGCACATGCACGAATTCAATCCATTCTTCGAAAAGTAAATGAAACCGCTGATTTACCCGGAGATGCTGACCTCTCCCTTCTCAAGCATGAAGCGGAAGTGGCACTGATCAAGAAGCTTCTTGGCTTACCTGAAGCGATAGAGCTGGCAACAAAACACCGCGAGCCCCATAGGGTCATAACTTATTTGAATGAACTGGCTTCCGGCTTTACCACATTCTATCACGACTGCCGGATTTTAGGAGAAGATGAAAAACTGATGCAGGCCCGAACTGAACTGGCAAAAGCTACTGCACAGGTATTAGCTAATGGTCTTTCAATTCTGGGAATTACCGCTCCGGATCGAATGTAATTCAAAACCTGACAGGTCTTTGCAAATTTAATCAGCTTGCACAATGAATTTATTTAAAGAAACCCATTTATGGGTTCAACAAACGAGCGCGGGATTTATCCCTGCGAAATAGAAGGACTCAAAATTTCAGCCAAACATCTTAACTAATGGCCAATTTTTAGTTCAACCCTTTCAGGGTTGCAGATTTTGTAGATTCTTAACACTCCGGGTTGCACCCGGGGCTAATCATGTTGCTTCCCGCCAGGAAGAAAATTAATTCGGCCTTAGCTTCGTAAAACAGACGATTCCTTTTGTAATCTGATCTTCCACTTTAAAGCCCGCTCTCCCAAAAAGTTCATTGCTCTCCTCAATCGACCAAAATTGCAAGCCGCCCCACTCTGCAGACTCCTGAAAAAGTCTTCCATACCACGAACCCGCTTTCACCAAATGCATCATAAAAAGGATACCATCACTTTTGAGTACGCGTCTGCACTCATAAAGTACTTTGAGCTCATCCGTCAGCTCATTGAGGGTCCCGCCCATGCTCAGACCGTCAAAAGTACCTGCAAAAAACGGGAGGTCTCTGCCATCAGCTCTGATTAAGTAGAGATCGGTCCGCTCTGCTTCAGCTTTCAACCTCGCCTCTTCAAGCATCACTTTTGAAAAATCTACAGCTACTTGGTAGCTTTTCGGCTCCACTTTCTTCAAGGTTCTGGCATACAAGGCAGTCGAGCAACCTACATCCAGATACCACTTCCCGGGTTTGGGATCCATCCATTTCACAAGTAATTCTTGTTCTTTTTCAATGGGGAACTCCTCCCCGGTTAAAAGGGAGAGTGATCTTTTCCTCCACAAATCTTCGTAAACAGAAGCTGTTAGCTTCCAGTGATTTGTAGACTGCGCCATTGAGTAACTTTTCTCAACCGGCAGTAGGTCAATGACATTCTCACTAACCCTATATTCGTCGCCTTTAGAAGAGGTTATAGTCCCGTTAAAGGGCACCGAAAGTTGAGAAGCTTTTATCGGAATCTCTATGACTTCGCGATCGTATTTGGGAGACCGAACCTGTAATTTCATAATTGCCGGAGCTTAATCTTTAAAATAGTCTATCAAACCAATAACTACTCGTACGGGTTAGAAGCAGCAGTGTTACAGAGACAAGTTACAAACCCGAAACAGTAATCTACTTCTGAATGATGATGGAGACCTGAGCTCCTTTCTGAACACCAAGCATCTCTTGAGCGTTGCCTTTATTGATTGCAATTTCAAGAGTGTCAGAGCTGCCAATATATGCGGCCGGCTCGCCGTCAGAAACGGAATTAAAGGTGGGCACAATCTTATCAAGAATAGTATTTCCGGCGTAAATCCGGGATTTGGAAGAACCGATCGACTCTTCAATTAAAGAAGAAGTAATATTAGTGATCAGATTACCGTAACGGTCGATATGAATAACCCATCCCTGAATTCCATCCTTATCAGAAATCGGAACCGCCCAGCGGTAGGTAACGAGTTCCTCAATCGGCTCACCCAAGTCGCTTAGCTTTACTCCACTTGCTAAATGTGCAGCAACAGGTGCAAAAATATCCCGGCCATGAAATGTATTGGAGGGTTCTTTTTTCCAGAATGATCGGTTGGTTAAGCGGTAGGCTTCGTATTCAAACTCATCACCGATCAGAGAGAAAATTCCATTATCGGGGCCAACAAATAGCTGATCTTTTATTTTCACAGCCACGGCATCACGCGAAGTACCCACACCGGGATCTACAACCACAAGGTGAACCGTATTCGGGGGGAATTCAATAGAGGCATTGCGAACCACCCACGCACCGGCCATAATATCCTGCGGGGGAATTTGATGGGACACATCAACAAAACGGAGATCTGGATTGATTTCCAGCATCACCGCTTTCATTACACTTACGTAGTGATCCTGCAGGCCAAAGTCTGTTGTAAGTGTAACAATATTCGACATATTTGCCTATGCATAGTTGTTAAGCATCACAGGCATAACGAGCATCAACATCTCCTCACCCTCGTCTTCCTTAACCGGTTTTACAATACCCGCTCGGTTAGGTGTGGAAAATTCGAACTTAGCCTCATCACCATCCACATTGGAGAGAACATCAGCCAGATATTTTGCATTAAACCCAATCTCCATCTCGTCGAAATTATAGTCGCAGGCAATAGTCTCTTTCGCTTCACTGCTCATATCGATGTCTTCTGCACGGATCGTCAGTTTATCAGAACTGAGTTGCAATCTGATTTGACGTGTAGTGGAGCTGGAAAATACAGATACCCGCTTCACTGTTGAGAGCATCTGATTTTTATCTACGGTAAGTTCTTTGTCGTTATCCCGTGGAATTACAGATTCGTAGTTTGGGTACTGCTCATTGATCAGGCGAGTAATAATAATTGTATTACCACTCTTAAATTGAGCATGATCATCAGAAACGGTCAAATCACAGTCTGCCCCGTCGAGTGCTTTCGAAATTAAATTCAGTGCCTTATCAGGGACAATAAATGATACCGGCTGATCAGACTTTAAATTTCTGTTTACAAACCGTACCAAGCGGTGACCATCAGTAGCTACAAACTTGCTCTCTGCCTCGCCAATATCGAAATAGACTCCCATCATAGCCGGACGCAGATCGTCTGTTGAAACGGCAAACATGGTTTTTCCGATGGCATCCTGAATCAGTTCCGTATCAGTTGAGAGCGTCATTCCCTCATTCATATTCGGAATCTCAGGAAACTCATCTGCCTCTTCGCCCATCAGTTTATAATTTCCCTTGTCTGTCTTGAACTTTACATTGTGGGAGGCATCCACATCAAAAAAGACAGAAATATCGGGCAGCTGTCTCAGCGTTTCGAGCAGACGTTTTGCGGGAATGGCAACAGCTCCTTCCTCCTCTATTTCCGCATCAATATATTCGATGATGGAAATTTCCAGATCGGTTGCCGTAAGCTTTAACCGGCCCTCTTCAGATTCAAAAAGAACAGTTTCTAAAATTGGAAGAGTTGCTTTGCTGGGAACAGCACCAAATACAGCTGCAAGTCCCTGATTTAAATCACTGCTGGATAAGTTAAATTTCATAATCAGATGTCAATCTATTTTAAATGACTGATGAGTCTCTTTTGCGCAATAAGTGCAGGTCAGTTTAAAAGATCTATACTAATAAATCCTGCCTCGTCCTGCAACTGTAAAGTAACGCCTTTAGTAGACAATTTCATTTATTTAGGTGGTGTCTGCTACATAATTTCTATCTGTAGAGTTGCTTGATATCCGGTATCTTATGGCATCATGCAAAATCGAATTATTATAGCCGGGCCAACGGCTTCAGGTAAAAGTTCACTGGCAGTTGCACTTGCTCTCGAGGTGAATGGAGAAATCATCTCCGTTGACTCACGGCAGTGTTATAAAAAAATTGATATTGGTACCGCAAAGCCAACTCCGGCTCAGCTTGAAATGGTCCCTCACCATAATATATCCATACTGGATTTAGGCCAGCCTGATTCTGTAGCAGACTTCAGGGCACGAGCTCTAAAAACCGCTAATGAAATTGAAGTCCGTGGCAAAACCGCTATATTTTGCGGAGGCAGCTCACTCCATCTCAAATCACTGATTCAGCCCCTGGATGATGTTCCGTCATCAAATGAAGAAAACATTGAACAGCTCAGCCGGCAGGCCGATAGTGAGGGAATTGAAGAGCTATACAAAAAGCTCAAAGAGGTTGATCCGGAGTACATCAAAAAAATGGACGGCATGAATAGACAGAGAATCATTCGGGCACTGGATGTTTGGATGCAGACCGGTAAACCGTTTAGCAGTTTTCATTCAAATGATACACTGACTCTGCCTGATCACTATCTTTTCTTTGCTCTTCATCATCCAAGAAAAGTACTTCATCAACGGATTGAAAAGCGTACTGATCAGATGATTGAGCAGGGTCTTGTTGAAGAGACAAAATCAATTTTGGCCGCCGGTTACAGTCCGGACATTCAGGCATTGCAAACAGTAGGGTACAAACAGGCTATTCAGTTTCTCAATGGTGATTTATCGTTCGAACAGATGGTTGCCGATATAAAAACGGCTACTCGCAGATACGCCAAAAGACAGCTCACCTGGCTGCGCAAGTGGAGCTTTGCAGACGTCATAAACAGGCATACAAAAAGCGAAGCAGAGTGCGTTGAGTATATACAACAACGGGTAGCAGCTAAGTCGCAGAAAGGTTAACTTATACTTTTTCCAAAAACCGCCAAAAACTACTTATGTACAAAGCAATAGTTAACGTAACCCTTCGAAAATCAATACTCGACCCAAAAGGAAAAGCCACTCATCACGCTCTTCAAAATCTCGGGCTCAATGAAGTAAAAGAAGTTCGCATTGGAAAATTAATAGAACTGGACATTAATGCCGGTTCTGAAGATGAAGCGCATAAGCTTGCTGATACGGCCTGCACTCAATTATTGGCTAATGAAGTGATGGAAGATTACACCATTAACATTCAAAAAAAATAGCCTCTTCATGAATCGATTCGCACACAAACTTCAATTTCTCAATTCGGGTGAAAAACCTAAAGAGAGCCATGGTGCGGATGTACTCGAAAAAACCGAGGAAGAGGAGTCTGTTGATACCCCATGGCGAGTTATTCTTTACGATGATGATATTCACACATTTGATGAAGTTATCAATCAACTCATTAAAGCTTTGGGATGTACGGTTCACCAGGCTGAAAAATACACTCTTCAGGTTCACAACGAAGGGAAATCAACCGTTTTTGAAGGGAGTTTTGAAGAGTGTTTGAAAGTCAACTCCGTGCTGCAGGAAATTCAATTAATCACAGAAATAAAAGGGTAAACAAAAGTGTCGAAAAAAATAGGAGTTATCGTATTTCCGGGATCCAATTGTGATCACGATGCCTATCACGCAATGAAACATGTAATGAACGCAGAAAC
>CAZHUP010000151.1:0-6137 GCA_964535495.1 uncultured Rhodohalobacter sp. | reverse complement strand
AAGAGATAGTGTAAATAGGGTAAGTAGTTTTAGTCGGTTTATTGTCATCTTTTTTACGTTCAATTTAAAGTTAAAAGAAGTAGATGATTTTACGGGAGTTCTTCTTACGGATTAATTTTTCGTGGTTAAAACACTGGTGAATCAAAAACCATCAATAAAATTGTAAACGTTGTCACACAGTCAACATGTTAGTCGCGATAGTAATATCAACATCGATATAAATATGTCTCAAGGAGTGTTAAAGCCGGTTTTTAATATCAATTTGTTTCTGTTCAAAACGTTTGTGATGTAGATCTTTTCGCGAGATTGGACGTTAGGCTTTCTCTTTTTATTACCAGGGTGGGAATCATGCAGTGAGATTATCGTTACATAAGTAAGAGAGAGTTGCCTAAAGGCATCAATATTAAAATTATGACATCAAATCATTATGAAAGAGACTTTAATTGAAAGAAAGATCGAATCAGATCGGAAAGTAGCGGGTAGTTTTGATTGGGCACCTGCGAACCTTATTCAAAAGTTTTTAGAAGTCAGAAATTTTACCGAGAAAATTACCGACCCATTGGAAATTGAGGATTATGTGGTTCAGGTAACGGAAAATGCGAGTCCGGCTAAATGGCATCTCGCTCATACTACCTGGTTTTTCGAGACCTTTCTTCTAGAGAAAGAGTTAAAGGATTATGATCCAGTTCATCCGCAGTACAGCTACTTGTTTAATTCATATTACTTGCAGACGGGAGTTCCGCATTGCAGAGCACGAAGAGGCAATATCTCTCGTCCTACAGTTAAACAGGTTTATGAGTATAGAGAGAGTATTAATGAGAATGTAGTCAAACTCCTTAGCAAAGCAACGGAAGAGCAGTTTAAACGTTGGGGGCCTATTGTTGAAATTGGGATACATCACGAGCAGCAGCACCAAGAACTGCTCATGACCGATCTGAAATATATGTTCTCCCAAAATCCGTTGAACCCCGTTTACAAAGAGGCGGATCGTCCCCAAACGGCATCTCTTCTATCGGAGTCGTGGACTCGTTTTGATGAAGGGGTTTATGAAGTGGGACACCCCGGCAACAGCTTTGGCTATGACAATGAGTTCCCGCGCCACAAAACCTATATTCACGAATTTGAGCTGGCAAACCGATTAGTGAAAAACGCCGAATTTTTAGAATTCATCGAGTCCGGCGCTTACGGTGAGTCTAAATGGTGGCTGGACGAGGGTTTTTCCACCGTACGTGATGATAAATGGATCGCCCCTCTGCATTGGCGAAAAATTGACGGAGTGTGGCATCATTTTACGCTCTCGGGATTGGAAAAAGTGAAGCCAAATGATCCGGTAACGCATGTCAGCTATTTTGAGGCGGATGCTTATGCGAGATGGAAAGGGTTGCGCCTGCCAACAGAACAGGAGTGGGAAGTGGCTGCAAATGATCTAAAAATAGAGGGTAATTTTGCTGATGCCGGCTACCTGCAGCCTGTAGGTTTACAAGGTAGCGGTGATGGGCTGCAGCAGATGTTTGGTGAGGTTTGGCAATGGACTCAGAGTTCATATTCACCCTATCCGGGATACAAGCCTTTGCCCGGCGCACTGGGTGAGTATAACGGCAAATTTATGTGCAATCAGTATGTGTTGCGAGGCGGGTCTTGTGCTACATCGAAATCACACTTCAGAAAGACATATCGGAATTTTTTCCATGCCAATGAGCGCTGGCAGTTTACCGGAATCCGACTGGCTCGATAAAATCAATCAAACAACAGAACCCAAGTAAAAGCAGATGGGAATCATTGCAGAACCTCAGTTAAAAATTAAAAAGGCAGAATCTCCGATGTCCGATGAGGTTATCGCGGGCTTGGAAAAACCTCAGAAAACAGTGCCGAGCAAATTTTTTTATGATAAACTCGGTTCCGAACTGTTCGAACAAATTTGTGAACTGGAAGAGTATTATCTCACGCGTACCGAACTGGAGATCATGCGGAACAACATCTCCGAAATTCATCGTGCGTTGGGTGAGGATATTCAGCTTGTAGAACTGGGCAGCGGCAGCAGTAAAAAAACGCGCCTTCTGTTGGATGAGATGCCGAACCTGAAGGTTTATGTTCCGGTAGATATTTCAGGAAAATTTCTCCGGAAAACAGTCAATGAGCTGAAATCAGAATTTCCACATGTTGATATTGCACCGGTTGCAGCAGACTATACACGCCCATTTGATCTTCCTTGTCCGCCGGACAAGATTCGAACTGTAGCCTACTTCCCGGGGTCTACCATCGGGAATTTCACGAAAGAGAAAGCGGCCGACTTTTTGCAACAGGTTTCGAACCTGGTGGGACCAAATGGTGCACTTCTGATTGGGTTTGATCTGATCAAAAGTGAGGATCTACTTTTGGCAGCCTACAACGATTCTCAGGGGGTTACGGCTGCATTCAATAAAAATATATTAACGCATATCAACAGGGAGCTGCGTGCCGATTTTGATACTGATCAGTTTGAGCATCGTGCGATTTTTAACCGGAAGAAAAACCGGATCGAGATGCACCTGATCAGCTTGAAAGATCAGATTGTACATGTGGAGGATGAAACATTCTATTTCAAGGAGGGTGAGACCATTCATACTGAAAACTCCCATAAATACTCTTTGGAATCCTTTCGGGCCATTGCGAACCCTAACTTTACCCCGGTAACAACCTGGACCGATTCCGATCGTAAATTTTGTATTCAGCTTCTGGAGAGCAGTATCGAGTAGAGATACTAAACATAATATGAGCCACAATAGAGTAAGTGGAGAAATGGGTTTCATGGTGTATAGACCTCAGCAGCTTTATTAATGTGGTTAAGAGCTGAATGATGTAAATGTGAGAGTTTATCCATGTAATACAGGAAGGGAGTGCTTAGGATTGGCTTAACAGATAGGAATAGAATTGAATGGAAGAAAGGCTTTGTAAGTCCTGCTGATCTTGCATTCGGAGATTGTTATCAAAGTAAGAATATTGCTAAATAGATCATCAGGTAAGAAAGTAATGTTCATTAAACCAGAAACTAATGAGTAAGATAGCAATTGTAGTACTGGCCGAAGCGGGAAGCCATGAGGCGTTGGGTCGAATAGTCAACGCACTCGAATTTGCCAAGGAGCTGCAAGATCATGATGATGAGGTGAAGATCGTATTTGATGGAGCCGGCACGACATGGATACCCAAGTTGGTTGATGAAGAGCATGATGTGCATCCGCTTTATCAAGCTGTGAAGGGGAAAGTCCATGGAGCCTGTAAATTTTGCTCCAAAGCTTTTGGTGTCATCAACGAGATTCGAAAAACAGATGTGAAGCTTTTGGATGATTATGACGACCATCCGAGTCTGAGATCTTACATCAAAGATGGATATCAAATTGTAACCTTTTAAGTGTACCTAATAGCATAACTCCTCACTGAAACCCGGTTAGCAGCCGGGTTTCTTTCTTATAAAAACGTTGAAACGCCATGGAAAAACCTGATTTCTCTAACCTGAAAGCTCTATTTGTAAACGGCACTCTTAAAAAGTCACCCCGGCAAAGCCATACTCGCGGTCTCATTGATGTTTCTATGAATATTATGAAAAAAGAGGGGGTGGATGCAGAATGTATTCGATTTGTGGATTATGACATTGCACCAGGAGTTTATCCCGACATGACAGAATATGGTGCAAAGAAGGATGAGTGGCCACAGATCTGGGAAAAAGTAAAAGAAGCAGATATTTTGGTGATTGGCACGCCGATCTGGTTGGGTGAAAAATCCTCAGAAGCTACAAAATTAATTGAACGTCTCTATTCAATGAGCGCCCTGCAAAATGAGAAGGGGCAGTACATTTACTACGGAAAAGTGGGAGGTTGTGTTATTACTGGGAACGAGGATGGTATTAAACACTGTGCAATGAATATGCTCTATTCACTTCAGCATGTTGGATATACCATTCCACCCCAGGCCGATTGTGGCTGGATCGGTGAGGCGGGACCGGGGCCAAGCTATTTAGATTCTGAATCCAATGCGGGAAACAATCAGTTTACAAACAGAAATACCACGTTTATGACATATAATTTGCTTCATCTTGCAAAAATGCTGAAGGACCAAAATGGATATCCAAATTACGGTAATTCCAGAGAAGCCTGGGATGATGGAACGCGCTGGAATTTCGAAAATCCGGAATACAGGTAAGATTTCAGGTTCAGCGTGTATCTAATAGATGTGAGGGTGTAAAATTCACGCATTAGTTTACAATATAAGAGAATGAAAATCATGAAAGCTCCGGCTACAACTCTTCTGAAATCTTTTGGCGCAGCGGTGTCTGTTTTAGCACTGCTTTTTGCGGTTTCCTCCTGCGACAATAACTCGGTATCGGGCGGAAATTTCGGCGGTCTTAATATAGAAACAGGAAGTGAATGGCTGATTCCGGAACACGAAGTGTTTGATGGCGGGCCGGGCAAAGACGGTATTCCGCCCATAGAAAATCCAAAATTCACTATTGCTGCGGAAGTGGACTTTGTACAAGACGAAAGAAGGGTGCTGGGCATGGTAAAAGGAGGAGAAGTTGTGGCTTACCCGGTTCAGATTTTGGATTGGCATGAGATCGTGAATGACGAAAGCCAGGTAACTATAACCTACTGTCCGCTTACAGCAACAGGCATTGCCTGGGATCCGCGAGAAGGCCCCGATTTTGGAACTTCCGGTTTGATATTTAGAAATAACCTCATTGCTTACGACCGACAAACTGAGTCTCTGTGGTCTCAAATGAGGCTTCGGGCGATAAATGGCGAGCACCTGGGGGCAAGTGTCAATCCGCTGAATGTTCTGGATACCACTTGGGAAACGTGGAAAAAATTGTACCCCGATTCAAAAGTGTTGAACACCTCAACAGGTCACATGAGAGATTATAGGTCATTCGCGTACGGTAAAGAGTATGATACGACAGATGGCATCATCGTATTCCCCCTGATTCGTACAACCGATAACCGGCTGCCCGACAAAGCCAGAGTTCACGGTGTATTTATTGATGAAGAACTGGATGACAAGTCAACGGTACGGCTTTATGAAATCAGCAAGTTCGATTCCGGAATTCAGGTTATACAGGATAGCATAGAAGAGGAGGAGTTTGTGGTGATTGGCAGTAGCGGTTATAGTTTTGCTATTGCTTATAAACTGTTTTCTGAAGGTTTAGATTTGGAATTCGAAGCAGTTCAGGATCAGCTGCCGGTTGTGATGGTTGACGATGAAGGTACTAAGTGGAACATATTTGGCGAGGCTGTAGAAGGCCCCGGAACCGGACGTAGGTTGAGGCCTGCCAAATCGTACTCCGGATTTTTCTTTGCATTCAGGGAGATGTTTGAGCTTCCTGAGATCTATAATTTTGATACTGAGCTGTAATTCTTAATTCCAGTAAACTTTTAAAGTATGCATATTGGAGTTTAGCTCAATTGAATCCAAAGTGAGAGTGTTATTATAGATGCTGTAAGGGATCGAGTTTCCATCCAGCTCCACTTTTTTTACAGCTTTATTTACGTTTTTGATCTCCATATTTACAGTTTGGAAACTTGAATTAAAATTTCTTCCAATCTCTTTTCTGAACACAAGTATGGACTCTTCTCCCCGGTTGGATGATGTGATATGTAGTTTTTCAAATTGTCCTTTTTCATAAGAATCGTAGGTCAACCCATCATCATGGTAGATAGATGTGCGATAGTATACTTTTTGTGGATCGTGAAACTGGATTAAATCAAGTGATTGTACTGAGTAATTATCCAGCGATTGAACTAACTCTGTCATCGGGATAATTGCGCCTCCTCGAATAAATGTCGGTATCGACTCCTCTACTGTTTCTACGGGTACACGATGCCCTCCCCGGTACTTTTCTCCGGTATAAAAATCGAACCAGTTCGACTTTCCGGGAAACCAAACTCTCTGCTCTTTTTTCCCGGGCTCCATGATCGGCGAAACCAGTATGTCATTACCAAACAGATAGCTGCCGGCTACTTTGTAGATTTCGTGATTCTCCGGCTCTTCAAAAAAGAGAGGTCGCATTAACGGCATACCGGTTGTGGAATTTTCAAAAGCGAGCGTGTAGATATACGGCATGAGACTATAGCGCAGTTCAATCGCCTTGCGCGAGAGATTGAGAGCAT
>CAZHUP010000150.1:0-6138 GCA_964535495.1 uncultured Rhodohalobacter sp. | reverse complement strand
GCAACCTGGTAGTGTCCGTAGGTCCTGCCAGAGTTGCGGCTCAAGGCGCAGGGTTCAAGGTTCAGTCTACTACGCTGAAGCTTCGTAGACCAGGGGGTACAAGGCTCAGGGTGTTGAAGAGGCGAAATATAGCAACCTGGTAGTGTCCGGTGGAATTAGTTGGCAGCGGCAGCGGCGGGTAGCGGGCAAAAAACCGAGAAAAATTTATAAGGAGAATCGATTGATCTTTCGTCATTGGCCGTAAAAGAACGGCAAATTCCTCCCCAAAGGGGCAGGCATATGGCGTTTTTCCTTATGCCGAAGGATCCAAAGGTTAGGCGAGGCAAACAAGCAACCTGGCAGGTTCAGGGCACAAGGCACAAGGTTCAGAGTTTTGAGAACTGACAGCCAAATGACCGACGCTGGCAGGAGGTGCGCCAACTGGCGTACCACGCTGCCAGGTCTTTATTTGGAGATACCGGATCTTCGCTGCGGAGATCAGAAAATCCGAGAACTATTCAAACCACACACTGAGCACTTCAACATTCTCAGGGGTATCCTGACGAATGTATTTACTAAATGCCCCAAACCTTTGCTGCCCCACTCTCAAATTAGTTCCACTGAGCTCGTAGAAATAATTTGTATCGTTTGCAGTGATCTCAAAATAAACTTCAAACTCATTCACATCTGTATTCTCACTGATGTTCTCTACGCGATATTCAACATCTACAAATGAACTGTCGTTTATAGTGAAATGCCCCCAGGATGTTACCTCAGCTTCAATAACATTAACTTCCTGTTCGTTTGTGTCTTCAGGTTCCTTCAAAATAAATATTGTCGCATTTGCAACACGATCTTCTCTTACAGAAACACTTACAGTTTTATCCCTGTAACCCGGTTTGCTTGCTTTTACGGAATAACTTCCGGTCGGAATCTCGTCAAACTCAAACTCACCGTTGTCATTGGTTAAAATCGAATGTGTGGGAGGAGTGGTTGTAATATTTACATTTCTTACCGGCTCTTCGGTTTCACTATCTATAACCAAGCCTTCAATGATTCCAAAGGTTTCCAGATCTATTGCATCTTTAGAGCAGGAAAAAAGGTAAAGCGGCACAATCAAAAATATGGTAACAATTATAATTCTATTCATATCAGATAATTTCTATTCAGTAAACTTCTATAAGCGAAAAAAATGGTTTAAAAACGTATTGTAAGGCCAAAATTCACATTCCAGTGTTGATCATTGTACTCTCCCTGTGCCACACCATCGAGGCCGTCAATTAACAGGTACCTGTAATTGCCATATAAGCGAACTCCAAAAAAGTCATTGAACCTATAATCTAAACCACCTTCAAATGTAACAGCAGGAAAGTACTGATTTTCCAAAAAATCATACTTTTTGTCGAATGCTAAAATACCGCCACCGGCTGCAATATAGGGTGATAATCTGTACTGAGGAGTTATATACCCGCTAAGAAGCAGATCTATTGTAGAAAGTGAGTGCTGCCGGAATGCATCACCGGCTCCAATGCTGGTGCGCTGCAGATTCAGTTTCAGGGAATACATATCAATAAATCCGTATTCAATCTGCACGGAGAGCCCGGGATAAATATCCGGATTATTGTAATTGCCGATGAAACTTCCCAATGAAAATGCCGGTGAAAACCTCCAGCCGCTTCTCAGGCTTTCTCTTTCAAGAAATCCAAAATAATCGCGCTGGGCCTGTTCCTGCATTTTTCTGTTGTAATTGAACTGCTCACGAAATGCAATGACATCTTCCTCACTTTTTGCATTCCAAATTCCATCCTCAATCCCTTCCAGAATAAGCAATTGCACGGCTTCGTCAATCGCTTCCGTCACGGCCATTACCGGTGGTTCATTGTATGTATATCCGGCCTCGGCTTCCAGCAGCCGGTCGGTATCGATAAAACGAAAAACGCCGCTATCCAGCTTCTGTGATATGATAGATTTCGTAGTATGAACAGTTTTCAAAATTCTTCCGCTCTGTGTAGAAACCGCCCTCAAATAGATCGTAACCTGATCTTTACGATATTGAGTAGAACTGCCGACTCCCAAATAACGGGCACCTGCCCCGCCTGTTATTACATTGGAATCATAACCGATGATGCCTCCTTCAAGCATTACACCGGCAAATAATAGAGGCGGTAACGGCGAAGGCCTCTGATCGGGCTGGGCGTGCTGCTGACGAATTTGCTGAATAATTTGCCTTTCGTTTAACAAATTGGAAATACCCTCCCTTTCGATTGGTAAAAACCAGCCGGAATCTTCCATCGACTTTATCAGGATGGAAGTTGCACCCTGTGTTACAGCTGTTGACCAGCTTGCAACCCTGTCAGACGGTTTATACTGGCCGGTTTGATCTCTGAAACGGTAAACGGCAGCAACTACTTGCTCTTCAGGTTCCGGAATTGATGCCAAAACAGGACTTGATTCACTCAAAATACCGGGCACCGCTCTTTCGGTATGCATAGGCTGCATAGTTCCTGCACATGAGGTGAAAAAGCCGGCTAATAAAATGATAAGACTCAAATATAAGTAACAGTAACTACGCTTCATCTGTTAAAAATTTGGAATGGTTATACTTGTCTCATCACCGGTCAAAATGTTGAAAATCCTGATACTAACACCGTCAGCACCCGGGGTCAGCTCAATGGTGAATTCGCCAAATTCAAAAATGGAATCCTCCATCATTTCATCTTCAAATTGCTGACGTACGATTTGACGGGTTAATTGCGAAAGGACCTGTCGCTGAAGCGAAGCTTCGAAGTCGGCAAGCGGGTCTCTTGCAAAACGGTCAGCCGTCCGATCTACTCTGTGCAGGTTTTGAAGTTCTGCCGTCTGCATCATCCACTGAAAGTTACCCGGATTACCTCCGAAAGCCGGATTAGTTGGCTGGTAAACCAACTGTTGAGCAAACAAATCGGGTATACCAACAAACAGCAATAATACCGCAGCTAAGACTGTCATTAATATAGATTTTATTTTCTGCATACGTCTTTTTCTTTGAGTTTGTAATAGGATCAGATTCTAAAAAAAATTCAGTTTTTTTGAAATGGTTCTGTTAACAAGAGCACTAAACCGCCTGTATGTTTCAACAAACTTCACCCTGTATACATACCTGATTAAAGTTTTCGGTTTTGAGGCTAATAGTTTGAAGGCGTTTTTGATTTTGAGTTTTAGAGTTATACTATTTTGATAGTTTTTACACAAGTTGTTGCCGGACAATTAATTTCGATATTCAGCTTTTAATAATTTTCAATGATGATGGATGTGCCATTCCCTCTCTGCTCAATATGCATCGGCACACCCTGCTGACCAAAATCGATAACCTGCATCTGCAAGCCATTACCATTCTGGCTGTAGGTTTGCATCATACCGTCTCCGTTCAGATTCTTTATCAGCTGGTTATCAGAACCAATCTGTTCGAACGAAAAATTGTTGTTACTTCCTAAGAGCTCAAGAATAAACTGGTTAGAATTTCCGGATTGAATGAGGTTGGTGATGTTATCATCCCCGGTTATGTTAAAGCCGGCAATATTACCGAAGCCCGACTGCGTAAGTGATGAAACATTACCGCTTCCAAATTGATTAATAACGGCCACGTTTGATAGCGGGTCGAGTGATTCCAGAAATCCGCTGTCAAATTGAAATGTACTCACAAAATGATCAGTAAAATCCTGAACGGCCTGGTTGTGTTCAAACGGTGCCTGCTCAATAAACACCTCACCCGGCGTTTGGCTGTCCTGAGCAAAAAGATTACCGGCAAATAAAACCACCGGTAACAATAAACCGGTTATAGCGTATCGAATAAATTTTTTCATAATACCTTCCATTTGTTTAGAAATCCCGTATTGCTTACCTACTCATTTTGAATGACAGTTGCACTGTTGCCTTTACCCCTTTGAGTAATCTCAACTCGGTTTTTTGTGCTTGTGCTGTCACCTTCAGTCTTTTCAACCGGGAACTGAACAACCATTGCCCGGTTCAGATCCCCTGCCTGCCTTATAAAAAACAGTGGTATCTGTAATGCTTCATTAATAAATATAATCGAATTAGACGTACCTGTTTGACCAACCTGTTCATCCAACAATTCACCCTGGCCTATAAATACCAATCGGTTATTGTCTTCATCGACCGTCTTATAAATAGTCTGATCTGATTGTGACAAAGCATTGAATGGCATCACTATAAGAAGCAGTATAAAAAAGACTATTGTATGTATGATTTTGTTTTCTGTCATGCTCTTTTCAATAACTGTCAGGATTCATCAGATTGTTGATTTTGAACAATAATTGCCTTGTTGTTAAGTCCGTTTTGTTGAATTCTTGCATAATGATCTGCTCCTGATTGATGAATAAATGCTTCATTTTCATTTCCTTCCTGCGCAATGAAAGCCTTTGATCCGGTTTCGCCATTCTCACAGGGAGCAAAAGGCGGCGGACATACATCCGGATTGCCGGGCGGGTTAAATGAATTTCCGGAACCCGGCCCTGTCTGAAAAATTTCTGCAAAGTTATTATTACCGGCCTGATAAATTTCTGCCTCGTGAGAACCTTTCTGTTCAATTTCAGAATGATTGTTGCTGCCATCCTGATAAATAAAGGCCGTTGAAGATCCGCTTTGATCAAACGGAACACCCTGTGCATTACCGGGTGGAAAACCTGGCCCGCCTGATGATTCTGCACCAGGCTCCTGGCTGATAACAGCATTGTTTTGATCGCCAATTTGTTCGATATATGCGGTATGTGAACCATATTGAAAAATTTCAGCATTGTTATAATCACCTGCCTGGTCAATGAATGCTTCGTTGCCGAAGCCAATCTGAACAATATCTTCAGAGTTGTGTTCACCAATCTGATTAACTGCCCATTCACTCATTTGTAATTGCGCTGATGTATGGCTCCAGGCAAATAAAAGGACAGTTAAAATTGATAAACTTTTCATGGCATTGCTATATACATGAATGTATTATTTATTTGGTCTTCCTCGCTGATACCATTAACTCGATAATAAAATTATTCTGCAAAAAATATTTATTCATCATGCATTAACTAATATCAGACTTCTGTTATTTATAAAGTATGACCTTTTAAATCAAAACACTGTTCTTCACTTTATAAACTGTTTTAAAAATACAGGAATAAGAACTGCACAGCTTTCAAACTGTGCAGAACATTTAAAATCTTAGAATCAGTTTTGGAAAATGGTAGCTGTGTTTTCGTTACCGACTGAGGTAATATTTGCGATATTATTGTCGCCGGCCTGATATACAGAAGCGTTGTTCATATTACCATCCTGAAGTACAGTTGAGTTAGCGGTGCCGTCTTGATACAGCGAAAGTGTATTAAAATCGCCGATCTGATTAACATTAGCCCAGGCTCCGCCTCGCTGAACGGCTGATCCTTCATCAGTTTCTAAGTCAGCTACTGATGCAAATCCCCAAAAAAAGCCACTTCCAGGACCTTCAATCATGTTGTTGCTTCCTTGCTGCGTAAAGTTGGCAGTTTCATCAGATCCTTGAGTGAGTTCAACTATGTTTTGGCTGCCAACACTCTGCTCAATGATAGCCTCGGCTCCGGCTCCGGCTCCGCTATGTCTGCCTTGCTGAATAACTACCAGGTTATCATCTGAACTTTGTGTAACACTTGTATAACTGTCACCGCTTCCTAATGAACCGAAGAAACGGTTGTTATCACCTGTTTGTGACACGTCAAGATCCTGGTTACCAGATTCTCTCTGATTAGCCCATATATAATTATCTATACCATCTTGTAACAGATTCGCTGTGTAATCACCAAATTGTGTCTGGCGCAGATATGCTTCGTTATCTTCTCCATCCTGAGTAACTGTAGCATTGGATCCAAGACGGTCAGAACGCATGATCACTTCAGCTATATGATTCAATCCAAGTTGTGTAATGGTTCCAATTTGATAATCTTGTCCGCTATATCCGCTTTTACCATCCTCTTGGGTAAGAATAGCATTATGGCCGGTACCTTCCTGATCGATAGATCCCTCATGGCGAGAACTCACCTGAGAAATTGCTGCATTATGCTCAGTACCAACCTGACCAATAATTGCATCGTTATTGTTTCCATTCTGATTAACAGTCGCTTCATTACTTTGCGCAAACGCCAT
>CAZHUP010000149.1:3442-6157 GCA_964535495.1 uncultured Rhodohalobacter sp. | reverse complement strand
ACCGCCCACATATTGACGATTTTACATGGGAGGGCCCCGATGGCGGAACCATGAGGCGAATTCCGGACCTGCTGGATGTCTGGTTCGATTCCGGCTCGATGCCGTGGTCGCAATGGCACTACCCGTTTGAGAATAAGGATAAGTTCAAGGAGAACTTCCCGGCAGATTTTATTGCCGAGGGTGTGGATCAGACACGCGGATGGTTCTATACGCTTCACGCGCTGGCCACCATGCTGTTTGATAAGCCCGCATATAAAAATGTGGTCTCCAACGGACTGGTGCTCGACGCCAACGGCGAGAAGATGAGTAAGTCGAAAGGGAACACCGTGGATCCGTTTGAAGTGATTCAGAAGTACGGAGCCGATACCGTTCGCTGGTATATGATGAGTAACTCCTCTCCGTGGGAGAACCTCAAGTTTAGTGAAGAGGGTCTGCAGGAAACACAGCGTAAGTTTTTTAACACGATTGTGAACACCTACTCATTCTTTGCGATGTATGCGAACATCGACGGGTTTACCTACTCCGGTTCTCCGCTGCCTAAATCGGAGCGGACGGAGATGGACCGATGGGTTATCTCGCGACTCAACACCACAGTGAAGTGTGTGGATGAATATCTGGATGAATATGAGCCAACCAAGGCAGCCCGCGAAGTGGAGCAGTTTGTAGAAGAGCTGAGTAACTGGTACGTACGAAGGAACCGTCGCCGTTTCTGGAAAGAGGGGAAGAGCCTGGACAAGACAGCTGCCTATCAAACTTTATATGAGTGCCTGGTAAGCCTGGCAAAAGTTTTAAGCCCAATTGCGCCGTATCTCGGTGAATGGCTCTATCAGCGATTGAATGAAGTGACCGGGCAGGATGAAGAGTCTGTGCATCTCTCATTCTATCCAACGGTTGAAGAAACTGCGATAGACAAGCAGCTTGAGAGACGGATGGATATTGCTCGTACAGTCAGTTCTATTGTGCTCCGTGTGCGTAATCAGATCGATATAAACGTGCGCCAGCCACTTTCAAAAATCATTCTTCCGATAGATAAAGAAGAAAGAGCTGTGGTTGAAGCTGTAAAAGATATTATATTAGATGAAGTAAACGTTAAAAATATTGAGTTTGTAGATGACGATTCGGGAATTGTTAGCAAAACGGCCAAACCAAATTTCCCTGTATTAGGGAAACGACTCGGTAAGAAGATGAAAGCTGTTGCTGCCCGAATTCAAAATCTATCAACGGAAGAGATTTCCGAATATGAGGATGAGGGAGCTATTGAACTCGAACTCGAAGACGGTGATACAGTGCGTATTTCATCCGGTGAGATTGAAATACAGCGTTCCGGCCTGAGAGGCTGGTCGGTAGAAACCGAAGGCGGTATTACCGTTGCCGTGGATACAGAAATTACACCCGAACTTCAAAAAGAGGGGCTCTCACGCGAATTTGTGAATCGAATTCAGAATATGCGTAAAGAAGCCGACTTTGATGTGACAGACCGGATTGTTATCGGTTTTAACGGAAATGAAGAGATTGCTGAGGCAGTTGAGGCAAACCGTGAGAACATCAAGTCAGAAACTCTGGCCGAAGAAATTACCCCTGAAATACTTGACGTATCAGATTTTGTGAAATCCTGGGATATAGAAGACCGGGAGTGTGAGATTTCGATACGGAGAATTACTAACAACTAATCATCAGAATTATGGCATCTTCAAAAGATTCCAAGACTAAGGAAAGAATCAGCCCTTACAGTGACGAGGAGCTGGAATATTTCCGTGAAATCATCCTGAAAAAGCGAGATGAATCCGAACAAGAGATGAACGCTCTGCAAAGTACTCTGCGCGAAAGCATGGAGAACTCATCGGATGAGTCTGCCTATTCATTTCATATGGCGGATGCCGGCACGGATGCTCAGGAGCGAGAAAAAACATACATGCTCTTTAACCGGACCAAGAAATTTATTCGCTATCTGGACGATGCTCTGGTACGGATCGACAATAAAACGTACGGCGTTTGCAAGGTAACCGGTAAAAAAATTGCAAAAGGCCGACTTGAAGCTGTTCCGCACACGCAGTTGAGCATTGAGGCAAAACTAAAACGCAGATAGAGTCTAAATTTTGTCAGAAAAAGCTAAAAAACTGCTCATATTTTCAATTCCGGCGGTTATTGTTCTGATTCTGGATCAGATTACAAAGCATATGGTTCGGACTACACCGGAACTTCATCGGATGGATCTGATTGAGGGTTGGCTAGCTTTTAATTTTACAAAGAACCCCGGTATGGCTATGGGAATGGATTGGCTCTCTACGCCTACCATTAGTATAATTGCCATTACCGCCACAATCGGGATTATTGGCTATATAGTTTATACGCTAAACCGGGCAAATTACGCCTATCTAATTTGTATGGGTTTAATTATCGGCGGAGCTTTGGGCAATATTTACGACCGAATCTTTATGGGATATGTTGGTGGCTACGGCGGGGTACTCGAAGGACATGTAGTCGATTTTATTCACTTCAATTTAACAATCGGTGACTGGGCGGTTTTTCCTTATATCTTCAATGTGGCAGATATTGCAATAACCACTTCTATTATTGTACTGCTGTTATTTCATAAGTGGATAATGCCAACAGAAGAGGAGGAAAGTGATATGGAAATGATGAGTGAAGCAGGGAGTAATGAGGTTCAAAAAATAGAGAGCGAAGGTCAACAGTAATCAGTCGGCAGTTTGCGGT
>CAZHUP010000149.1:0-3342 GCA_964535495.1 uncultured Rhodohalobacter sp. | reverse complement strand
CTGAAACCTGAAACCTGAAACCTGCTGCTTGTTTTTCGCAGGCCCTAGCATTCGGGAAGACCTAAATCTATTCCAGCATCAGTTTTTTGAGAAACCCCTCTTTAGACTGAGGTTTGTCAAGTTTCTCTTCCGGATGATCCGTGTCGATATGATCCAGGGGGATCGCCACCTCACCCACCATTTCCAAGCCAAAGCTCTTAAGGCCCACCCGTTTCACCGGATTGTTTGTGAGAAGGCGAAGTTTTCGGATTCCCAGCATGTGTAGAATCTGCGCTCCAACACCGTAGTCTCGGGAGTCCATTTTGGAGCCGAGTTTAGTTCGAATCTGTTCCTTATTAAGCCCGTCGTCCTGTAGTCGAATTGCCGTAATCTGATCTACAATGTTAAATTCACGGCTCATCTGATCCATGTAGAGTACAACGCCGTGATCTGATTGAGCAACCATCTTCATACTTTCGTGCAGCAGGCCTGTTTTGTCGCTTCGTTTGCTTCCAAAAATATCAGCCAGTGGATTTGCAGAGTGTACCCGAACCAAAACGGGATCCTCTTTCGTCCATTTTCCTTTTGTGAAAGCGAGATGATGTTCACCGGTTAACTTCTCTTCATAGACGTGCAGGTCGAAATCCCCATAAATTGTAGGCATGTCAACAGAGAGTACTTTTTTGATAAGTGACTCATGCTTCATCCGATAAGCGATCAGATCTTTGATCGTCACCAGTTTCATATCAAACTTTTTGGAGAGATTGATAAGTTCAGGCAATCGGGCCATTTCACCGTCATCGTGCATAATTTCACAGATAATACCAGCGGGAGCACAATCGGCCAGTCTGGCAAAATCCACAGCGGCTTCGGTGTGACCGGCACGGCGAAGAACACCGCCCTCTACACTGATCAGCGGAAAAACGTGACCCGGCCGGCGGAAATCAGAAGGATGAGCTTTCGGGTTGATCATCTCTTTAATAGTATTGGCACGATCCGGCGCAGAAATACCCGTTGTGGTTAGTTTTTTATGATCAACAGATATAGTAAATGCTGCTTCATCCGGATCGGCACCTTCTGTAACCATATAGTCCAGGTTCAGTTCGTGAGCCCGGTGGCGTGTTATTGGTACACAGACAAGGCCCCGCCCGTGTTTCACCATAACGTTAATGGATTCCGGGGTAACTTTATCGGCTGCCATCAGGAAGTCTCCTTCGTTTTCGCGGTCTTCATCATCAACAACGATGATCATTTTTCCCGCACGGATATCCTCAATAGCTTCTTCAATAGTATGAAAAGGAGACTCAGTCATGGTAGGTCTGATTTCCGGGTTGACCGGTTCAAGAAAATTACTTCTTATTCGGATTTACGTCCGTAATGGAGCTTTTTTGAAATCGGGCTTTCACACCGCTGTCAATTTCAAGAAGTACGGTCTCTTCGTCGATAGTATTAACGGTGCCCAGCATTCCGCCGGAGGTTACTACTTTGTCACCCTTTTTCATTTCGCCCACCTTTTTCTGAATCTCTTTCTGACGCTTGCTTTGCGGTCGGATAATGAAAAAGTAGAATACAAAGAAAAGAAGTCCTAAGAAGATCAGGTTAATCATAGCGCCGTCGCCACCATCGGGTGATCCCATCAGGAAAAATACATTCAAAAATGTCATATCAAAGTGAATTAGTTAATTAAGATTTCAGCTTTGAAAGATACACTTTTTCCGATGGGTGAGCAATTCACTCTGCAGTTAGATTGTAGATTCGGATTGCTGATATTTTAACGGAATAGCGCTCTCACTCTTTTTTAGTCGATAACCCAAAAGGCAGATAGAGCGGGCAGGTTCCAATTAAACTGGTGGCAACGAATACAATTGCCAAAACACCCAGAATGGTCGCTATTGTACCTCCAATTAAGCCAGTAAAGTAGAGTAGTGCTACTATTAGCGCGATGATGACTCGAGCTCCGCGGTCGGTACTTCCCATATTCTTCTTCATAAAAGTGTTCTTTTTAATTGTTGAGAATAAACTGAAATCCAAAGCCAATGGCGATAACAAGAGCCGGGCACAGCAAACAAACGACTATTAGTTTTATGATGCTGGATCGGTTCAATGAGAGTTAAGTATTTAAATTAATCGGATGAATTGAACACGGGTACAAACTCTTTAAGCGGCAACGGGTCTGACTTTGAGGGGTTATTTTTCCCGCGCTCGAGAGTCATTTCGTACATAACCTGATCATTTCTGTAGTAACGCTTCTGGTAGTAGATTGGCTTTTCACCAATGGTATAAGTAATCCTGTCTATCAGAAATAGCGGTGTGTTTTCTGCAACCTGCAGTTCTTCCGAAATCACATCATCTGCCGCAGTGGCCGACATCCGATAGCAACCTTTTGTGACCTCTATATCATAGTCGTCTTCTAGGATTGAGTAGATGGTTTTCTCCTTTAAGGCTTCTTCGGATAGCAGTTGACCGTAAAAAATGGGAAGCCAGGAGATGTCGTAGGCAATTGGCTGCCCGTCGCCGAGACGAAGCCGGTCAACGCGAAGCACTTTTATGTTCTCTTCAATATTGAGGCGTTCGGCCAGCCACTTTGGCGCAGTGATAACTTCAAATCTTTTTACGATAGATGAGGCTTCAAGGCCGGCTTTCTTCATATCCTCATTGAAGTCAGTCAGTTTAACCAGGTTGTGCTTCTTTCGGTCGTCACTGACAAATGAACCGAGACCCTGGCAGCGATAAATAATCTCTTCGTTCTCCAGGGATTGGAGTGCGCGACGTATTGTGACGCGACTGACATCAAATTTTTTAGCGAGTTCATTCTCAGACGGGAGTTTTTCATCCGGCTGGTATGCGCCTTTCTCTATCTGTTCAACTAGCCACTGCGTAATTTGAGCGTGGCGAGGTATTCCTTCTTTTAAAGTCATGTCTGATTAATTTTGTTTAAGAAGGAAGATAACGAATTAAAAAGTATACATCAATACTTGTATTGACATGTATTTTTTTATAATTTAGATAAATAACTCTAAAAAATATGACAAGGCATGAAAGATTTAAAAATTAGTACGGGAAAGGATGTGAAGGCCGAGTATTCACGTCCTTATACTACTCATCATCAGGTAATTATAGTAGGTGGGGGGTCTGCAGGAATTTCAGTAGCTGCTCAATTAAACAACAAGCTTAAAAACAGCGATATTGCAATTTTAGATCCATCGCCGGATCATTTTTACCAGCCATTATGGACGCTGGCCGGTGTGGGTGTTGTTGAAAAAGAGGAGACACATAAACCCATGACAGATGTAATACCAAAGGGTGTGGTTTGGATTCAGGATGCTGTTACCGGTTT
Source organism: uncultured Rhodohalobacter sp. (assembly GCA_964535495.1). Taxonomy (GTDB): domain Bacteria; phylum Bacteroidota; class Rhodothermia; order Balneolales; family Balneolaceae; genus Rhodohalobacter. Next base: position 26 of record CAZHUP010000149.1, on the reverse strand, counting down.
TGATCCTGATAACCAGTTAGTAATCA
>CAZHUP010000148.1:0-6160 GCA_964535495.1 uncultured Rhodohalobacter sp. | reverse complement strand
TCAGACTCAGATTCAGATTTAGTTTCGCTATTTGAGTCTGGCTTATCCTTCTCGCTTCCTTCAGGTTCTGTCCAGTCAAATTCGAGACCATCGCGCGACTTATTCATTTTGATCTTAATCAGAGATCCTTCAGAATGTTCTCCTGAGAGAAGTTCTTCCGCAAGAGGGTCTTCCACATACTTTTGAATTGCTCGTCGTAGCGGACGAGCTCCAAATTTCTGATCGAATCCTTTATCGGAGATAAAATCTTTTGCACCCTTGGTCATCTCGATTTCATAACCGAGATTTTTAATTCGCGCAAAAAGCTCATCACCAATAATATCGATGATCTTGAAGATGTGTTCTTTCTCCAGAGGATGAAATGTTAGAACATCGTCGATTCGGTTCAGGAACTCAGGGTTAAACACTTTCTTTAGCGCATCCTGAATGGTGGATTTCATCTGTGCATAATCGAAATCTCCATCACCTGATGAAAACCCGATTCCTTTACCCATATTTCGAATATCACGTGCACCGATGTTGGATGTCATAATGATAATCGTATTTCGGAAATCTACCTTACGGCCCAGGCTGTCAGTAAGAATTCCATCATCAAGTACCTGCAGTAGTATATTGAATACATCCGGGTGGGCTTTTTCGATCTCATCCAGCAGCACTACGCTGTACGGTTTTCTTCTCACTTTTTCTGTCAGAATTCCACCCTCTTCGTAGCCGACATATCCGGGAGGTGCTCCAACCAGACGCGAAACGCTAAATTTCTCCATATACTCACTCATGTCAATTCGAATGAGTGCCTCTTCTTTGTCAAAAAGATATTTGGCAAGTACTTTCGCCATCTCAGTTTTACCAACTCCTGTCGGACCCAGGAAAATAAATGAGCCGATTGGTCGTGAAGGATCTTTTAATCCGGCACGTGTACGCTGAATGGCTTTTGTAAGCTTGACAATTGCTTCATCCTGGCCGATCACTTTTTTGCCAAGTTCTTCACGCATTTTGAGGAGTTTTTGCCCCTCTTTCTGGCTGATTTTATTCACCGGTACGCCACTCATCATGGCAACAACTGAAGCTACATCTTCTTCGTCAACATCAAATACGATGTGTTCAGACTCTTTTTCCCACTCTTTCTGAGCCTGTTCAAGCTCTTCCATAAGTCGTTTTTCCGTATCACGGAGCCTCGCAGCCTCTTCAAAGCGCTGCTTTTTCACCATAGAGTTCTTTTCGTTGCTTGTCTTCTCGATTTCTTCTTCCAGCTCGATAATATGATCCGGAACAGTAATGTTTGACAAGTGCACGCGCGCACCCACTTCATCCAAAGCATCAATAGCTTTATCGGGCAGAAAGTGATCCGTTACATAGCGATCTGTCAACTTTACACAAGCATTAATGGCATCCGGTGTATAATTAACACTGTGATGCTTTTCATATTTGCCCTTAATCTGATTGAGAATTTCGAGGGTTTCTTCAGCAGAGGTCGGTTCAACCATTATTTTTTGGAAACGGCGTTCGAGCGCACCGTCTTTTTCAATGAACTGACGATATTCGTTAAGTGTAGTTGCACCAATAGCCTGAACTTCACCACGTGCGAGAGCAGGTTTTAACATGTTGGATGCATCCAGTGACCCGCTTGCACCACCGGCGCCTACAATAGTGTGAAGCTCGTCAATAAATAGTATGACGTTTTCTGTTTTTTCCAGTTCAGTCATAACGGCTTTCATCCGCTCTTCAAACTGTCCACGATACTTTGTGCCGGCCACAAGTGCTGCCAGGTCAAGTGCAATTACTCGTTTATCATAGAGTACACGAGACACTTTCTTCTCAATAATTCGAGAAGCCAGACCTTCTGCAATTGCGGTTTTACCTACACCGGGTTCTCCGATTAATACCGGGTTGTTCTTCTTGCGGCGACTCAGTACCTGTGCCACTCTTTCTATCTCTTTTTCGCGACCAATAATTGGATCGAGTTTACCATCTTCGGCCAGCTGAGTTAAATCACGGCCAAAATTATCCAATACGGGTGTTTTAGATTTTTCCATTTTCTTTTCTCTTGAGCTTCCTGATGACTGAGATCCCTTTGGTGATTGAGGGATGTTTGCACTGGTTGATCGGCTGTCTTCTCGATCTGTATCACGAGTATTACCCGAAATGATCATGTCCAGTTCTTCTCGTACGGCATCGTACGAAACATTAAACTGCTGCAATATCTGTGCGGCAATATTCTCTTCATCCCTTAAGAGTGAAAGAAGAAGATGCTCTGTGCCTATAGTGTCGCTTTTGTAGAGCTTTGCTTCGAGGTAAGTTATTCGAAGAACTTTTTCGGCTTGTTTAGTCAACGGGATGTTTCCAACCGTGACTGTGCCGCCGGTACCTCTTACAGTATCTTCTATCGTTTTCTTTAGTTTGAAGAGGTCGCAATCGAGATTTTTCAATATTCGAATTGCAACTCCGTCTCCAAGACGAACAATACCTAAAATTAAATGCTCTGTACCGATGTAATCATGCCCAAGGCGAAGTGCTTCTTCACGGCTGAACTGAATTACATCTCTAACTTTACTTGAGAAATTACCCTCCATATCGGGACCTACAAAAAGATTTGGCTTTCATTGATTGCTGAAAAATGTAACGAGTGTCAACTTCTTTTAGTTCACACTCAATGCCTCTAACGACGAAAGTAGTGTGGCGCATTGCGAAATGCAAACACCTTTACATCTTTCAATAAAATAGTGAGAAAAAAAGACTTTTTAGAACAGTGGTTTACCGGTCATCTCATCCGGTTGGTCAAGCCCCATCATTTTGAGAAGGGTAGGGGCCACATCAGCTAATATTCCATTTTGCAAAGTTCCCTTGTGGATGTCACTGACTAAAACTACTGGCACTGGAGCTGTGGTATGTGATGTATGCGGGCTTCCATCCGGCTGAAGCATACAGTCTGCATTTCCATGATCTGCAATAATCAACACTTCGTAATCATGCTTACGGGCAGTTTCAACTACCTGGTTTAGTTTTTTATCTATCATTTCAACCGCTTTGATGGTGGCTCCCATATCTCCGGTATGACCGACCATATCAGGATTGGCAAAGTTAAGAATGGCAAGTTCATACTGATCCTTACTTAACTCTTCGCAGAGCTTGTCGGTTACAGCCTGAGCGCTCATCTCCGGCTGAAGATCGTAGGTAGCCACTTTAGGACTTGGGATCATAACACGTATTTCACCCTTATTGGAAATCTCTTCACCGCCATTGAAGAAATATGTCACATGCGGATACTTTTCCGTTTCTGCAATTCGGAGCTGATCCAAACCTTGATTGCTAATATATTCACCAAGAGTGTTTTTCAGGCGAGCCGGTGGAAAAGCTACATGTACAAACTCATCAAATGTTTCATCGTACGATGTGAACGTAACATAGTGAAGATCCAATCGGTGAGTTTTAAATGGTAACTCCTCTTTTTGAAAAAGAGCTTTCGTAATCTGTCGTGCACGATCACCACGAATGTTGTAGAAAATTACGACATCACCTTTACGAATCCGGCTGTCATCTGCACTTTTTATGATATGTGGAAGAATGAACTCATCGGTTACATCTGCCTTATAACTTTGTTCAAAAGCTTCGGCGGCGTTATTTACTTCAACACCTTTACCGTTTATTAGCAGGTCGTATGCTTTTTGGGTACGCTCCCATCGTTTATCGCGATCCATCGCATAATATCTGCCAACAACGGAAGCGATAGACCCGGTACCAATTTCTGCGGCTTTCTCTTCAAATTGCTTCAGATATTCAGCGCCTCCATGAGGAGATGTGTCTCGACCGTCTGTGAAAGCGTGAACAAATGTATCCTGAAGTCCGTACTTCTTTGCCATTTTAAGGAGCGCAAAGAGGTGGTCGTTATGGCTGTGAACACCGCCGTCAGAAAAAAGACCCATAAAATGAATTCTGCCGTTAGCCTTGGCTTTCTCAAAAGCCTTGGTTAGAACAGAGTTCTCAAAAAAGTCACCGTCTCTAATAGATTTATTAATTCTGGAGAGTTCTTGCCAGACAATTCGGCCGGCCCCGATATTCAGATGGCCAACCTCCGAGTTGCCAAACTGTCCATCAGGTAAACCCACATCCTCACCGCTGGCAGAAAGGCGAGCGTGAGGATACTTATCTGTTAGTGAATCGAAAAAAGAAGTGTCTGCCTTATCAATCGCACTGACTTCGGGATTATCTGCAATCCCGTAGCCATCCAGAATTACAAGAAGTGCTTTTCGGGTAGATTGGGTCAATGTATCCTATAGGTTATTGACGTGATTAGTCAATTTAGACTTCTTGCGAGCTGCGTTGTTTTGGTGGATAATACCTTTAACAGAAAGTCTGTCGATGTAACTTACGGCTTCTTTCAGATACTTCTCTGCAGTCTCTTTATCAGTTTCGTTTAAAACTTTTTTAATATGCGTTCTCATTTTAGAACGACGGGAGTTATTGTGCTTTTTTTTCTTTTCGCTTTGGCGAAGTCGCTTAATAGCGGATTTATGCTGTGGCATAACAAATTGGTTATTACGGTTAAATACTCGTTATCTTAAACAGTTCCCAAAATTAAGGGTTCTCCATTCAACTTACAAGAATGGATTGATAGTTAGACTTAAAAAATTTATTTTAACCATTCTCTGAAATGATCATAGTCATAGATGGGCCGGCCGGGTCCGGAAAAAGCTCAACAGCTAAAGCGATTGCCAATCGCCTCGGAATCAAATTTCTCGATTCCGGTGCACTTTACAGGGCAATCACTTATTTATGGTTGGAGAGCGATATGCCGGAAAAGGCTGAATTCTTTGAAAATTTGTCAAATGTTCAATTACAAGCTGATTATAGAGATCAGACATTTTATGTGCAAGCTGGCGGAGAAAATCTGACAGATAAAATTCGTACTAAAGATGTTGCAGATCGCGTCAGTGAAATTGCATCATATAAATCAGCAAGATCCTTTGTGAACAGTTTTATGAGGGATCTCGTTAGAAATGATACATACATTGCGGATGGAAGAGATTTGGGAACAGCAGTTTTTCCCGATGCTGATCTGAAATTCTATATGGATGCGTCGCTTAAGGAACGTGCAAAACGCCGGTTTCTGGAGATGAAATCTTCAGATAAAACCATCACTCTTGAAGATGTGATGGAAAATCTGCGCTCGCGAGACGAGAAAGATCAAGGCCGTAAGAATGATCCTTTAAGAAAAGCAGATGATGCAGTTGTGATTGATACTACAGGCAAATCATTCGAAGATCAGGTTCAGGAAATGATTTCGATCATAAAAGAGAACATAAATTTAAATTAAAACATAAACTCTAATCCCATTTCGAAAGCCGAAATGAGGCTGACTTTTAACAGGTAAATAAATGACTGAAGAAACAAAAAAAGATAACGTAAACGAAGAAGTTGAAGCTGTTTCCGAAGAGACAGAACAAGTGGAAACTGCCGAAGAGACTAAAGCAGAAGAGAGTAACGGCGAGGCAAAAGAACTGCCAACCTTTTCCGGAGATGTCGAAGGAAAAACTTATACACTCGATGAACTTCAAGCCGCATCCGAAGATTATTCAGATGAAGAGTTCCACGAGCTTGCAGGGATGTATGAGAATACACTCAGCGAAATTGAAGAGAAAGAGATTGTTACCGGTATCGTTGTTTCTGTTGATGAGAAATATGTGATTGTTGATATCGGATTTAAATCAGAAGGTATTGTACCAGCAAATGAATTTTCAGACAAAGTTCTTGAAAATCTGCAGCCGGGCGATGAAGTAGAAGTATTTTTAGATAGAGTGGAAGACCGTGAAGGTCAGCTGATCCTTTCCCGTAAAAAAGCAGATATTCTGCAAGCTTGGGAAAACATTGAGAAAGCGCACGAAACCGGTGAAGTTATTGAAGGTTTCATACAGCGAAGAATTAAAGGTGGTATGGTTGTTGATATATTTGGTATCGATGCATTCCTCCCTGGTTCACAAATTGATGTTCGCCCTGTACGCGATTTCGACGCCTATGTTGGAAAGACCATGGAATTCCAGGTTGTAAAACTCAACATGCAGGCAGAAAACGTTGTTGTATCTCACAGAGCTCTTATTGAAAGTGATCTTGAAGATCAGCGTCAGGAAATTCTCGAAACCATCGAAGCCGGTCAGGTTCTCGAAGG
>CAZHUP010000147.1:0-6163 GCA_964535495.1 uncultured Rhodohalobacter sp. | reverse complement strand
TTGTTCATTATCAAAAAAGCTTAATTAAACAGTATGTTTAAAAAGATTTTAATAGCCAACCGGGGTGAAATTGCACTCCGTATTATTCGTACCTGCAAAGAGATGGGAATTAAAACCGTTGCCGTCTACTCTACTGCAGACCAAAACAGTTTGCATGTGAAATTTGCAGATGAAGCTGTGTGTATCGGCCCACCACCCGGACGCGACAGTTATCTTAAAATTCCAAGCATTCTTGCAGCGGCTGAAATTACCAATGCAGAAGCTATCCATCCGGGATATGGCTTTTTGGCCGAAAACGCCGAGTTTAGCAGAATTTGTAAAGAACACGATATTAAATTTATTGGCCCCTCTTCCCATATGATTGAAAGAATGGGAGACAAAGCTACCGCAAAGGCCACTATGATTAAGAATAATGTTCCGGTGGTTCCCGGCTCTGATGGTATTGTTACATCTATAGACGAGGGAAAAAAGATTGCCAAAGATATCGGATTCCCCGTTATCATTAAGGCCAGTGCCGGTGGTGGCGGACGAGGAATGCGGGTAGTTGAAAGTGAAGACAAATTTGAACACGCTTTTAAAACCTGCCAAAACGAAGCTGAATCTGCGTTTAATAATCCAGCAGTCTACATCGAAAAATTTGTAGTTAATCCTCGCCATATCGAGATTCAGATTATGGGAGATCAGCACGGAAATATTAAGCACTTAGGTGAACGTGAATGCTCCCTTCAGCGCCGGCATCAGAAAATTCTGGAAGAAGCCCCCTCTCCTGTAATGACCCCGGAAGTTCGGGAAAAAATGGGCCAAGCCGCAGTCAATGCCGGTAAAGCCATTAATTACGAAGGGGCCGGCACCGTTGAATTTATCGTTGATAAAGACCTGAACTTCTTCTTTATGGAGATGAATACCAGAATTCAGGTAGAACATCCGGTAACAGAAGAGATCACATGGTGCGACATTGTGGAACAGCAGATCAGAGCTGCCGCCGGTGAAAAAATTGATATGAGCCCGCTTAAAATGCGCGGTCATGCCATCGAATGCAGAATAAATGCAGAAGATCCGGAGTTCAATTTTCGTCCCACAGCCGGGGAAATTACCTCATTCAATATTCCGGGAGGACACAGTGTTCGGGTTGATACTCACGCTTATGCCGGCTACAGAATTCCACCGAATTACGATTCAATGATTGCGAAATTAATTGTAAGTGCACCTACCAGAATGGAAGCAATTATGCGTATGAAACGAGCTCTGCAAGAGTTCATCGTTGAAGGTGTAAAAACCACCATTCCATACCATCTGCAGCTTATGGATGACGAAAACTTTCGGAAAGGTGATTTTAATACACAGTATCTGGAGCAGCACTTTAAATTTAAACCGGAACAAAAATAACCATCTACTTTTATGAACATTCCTAAAGATCTGAAATACACAAAAGAGCACGAGTGGATTCGCGATAATGGTGACGGTACAGTTACAGTCGGAATAACTGATTTTGCTCAAAGTGAACTTGGAGACATTGTATTTGTGGAACTGGAACCTGAAGGATCAGAGTTTGATCAGGACGAAGTATTAGGTTCGGTAGAAGCTGTTAAAACTGTCTCTGAACTCTTTTCACCTGTTTCCGGGGAAATCACAGAAATCAACGAGACACTGGAAGATGATCCGGAACTGGTTAATAACGATCCCTACGGTGACGGCTGGATGGTTAAAATAAAGCTATCCGACGCTTCTGAGCTTGAGAGCCTTCTCTCTGCAGATGACTACGAACAACTGATTGATTAAATAATCTAGAATACCTTATATAATGCATACTCATCATGATGAGTGGATTCTCATCTTAGACTTTGGCTCACAATATACGCAGCTCATTGCCAGAAGATTGAGAGAACTCAATGTATATTGTGAAATACATCCATACAATGCTCCAAAAAGCACTTTTGATGAATATCCCCCAAATGGAATTATCTTATCAGGAGGTCCAAAAAGTGTCTATGATGAGGATGCTCCGGTTTTAAATCTGGACTACTTCAGCTATGATGTGCCTGTTCTTGGAATTTGCTACGGCCTGCAATCATTAGCACACGCCATTTCTCCCAAAAGTGTTGAAAAAGCTGAAAAGCGTGAATTCGGTCGGGCAGAATTGCTTATAGACGATCATTCCGACCTTTTTAAAGGAGTTGATGATGGGTCTATCGTTTGGATGAGCCATGGAGATCATATCAAAAAGCTTCCCTCACCGTACGAAGTAATTGCACACACTAATAATGCGCCGGTTGCTGCCGTCAAGCACAGTGATAAACCAATCTTTGGTGTTCAGTTTCATCCGGAAGTAGTACACACCGAAGATGGAGCAAAAATTCTGGAAAACTTTGTCATCAATATTGCGGGATGTTCCGGTGATTGGACAGCAGCTTCTTTTATCGAAACTGAAATTGAAGCAATCAGAGAAAAAGTTGGAGATGATAAGGTGATATGTGGCTTGTCAGGTGGAGTTGACTCTACCGTTGTTGCAACACTCTTACATAAAGCCATAGGAAACCAGCTGCTCTGTATTTTTGTAGATAATGGACTTCTGCGAAAAAATGAGTTCGAAAATGTTCTGCAAACTTATAAAGATCACCTTCAGCTTCCGGTTAAGGGTATTGACGCATCAGATCAGTTCTTAAATAATCTGGAGGGAATCTCTGATCCTGAAGAGAAAAGAAAGATTATCGGAAATACATTTATCGAGGTCTTCGATAAAGCGATTGAAAACGAGACTGAGTACAAGTATTTAGCTCAAGGCACCCTCTACCCTGATGTTATTGAAAGCGTCTCTTTTAAGGGCCCCTCAGCCACTATCAAGTCCCATCACAATGTTGGCGGATTACCTGAGAAGATGAATCTCGATCTGATTGAACCGGTAAGAGAGCTTTTCAAAGATGAAGTACGAAATGTTGGGCGCGAATTGGGAATTCCCGAAACTTTAATAGGCCGCCACCCTTTTCCGGGGCCCGGAATGGGTATTCGTGTTTTAGGTGAGATAAGTAGAGATAAACTGAGGCTGTTGCGAGAAGCTGACGATATTTTTATTCAATCACTTAGAGATCACAATCTGTATAACGAAGTTTGGCAAGCACTTGCAGTACTTCTCCCCGTACAGTCTGTTGGAGTTATGGGCGATGAAAGGACGTATGAATATACGGTGGCATTACGAGCGGTTACCAGTCTGGACGGCATGACGGCTGACTGGGTGCATCTTCCATACAAGTTTCTTGCTATGGTAAGTAACAGAATTATAAATGAAGTGCGTGGAGTAAATCGAGTTGTATACGATATTAGTTCAAAACCACCTGCAACTATTGAGTGGGAATAGAGAGGAACATTTCTTCCTCAATTCTCTTTATTTCAGTGACTTTAATTTGTACGATTTTCAACTGATATGAAAAAATTTCTAGCTTTATTCGTTATTCTCTTCCTTGTATCTGAGTATACTTCTGCTCAATCATTCCAGGATGGAGTTAATCTTTACGAAAGTGAACAATTTGAAGAAGCAATTGAGATCTTTCGTGGTTTAGACTCTGATGAAGGCAACCTTTTCATTGGCAAAAGTTATCTTGCACTTGGCAATTACCCACTCTCACGACACTATCTGAATCGGGTGCAAGAGAGTGCCAGAACAAGCATTCAACAAGAGGCGGAATTTACAAAAGCTGTACTCTATTTCAGGACTAAAGATTATGCATCCAGCCTTAATACGCTGAATAGTCTTTTAGAAAGCCAAAATCGGACCGGAATTCAGCTCGATGCTCGCCGTCTTTATAATCAGATTATTCGATATCTGGACATCAGCGAACGTTTTGACGCAGTACAAAAAGCTCAAAGTCCCTCCCTTCGAATGGACATAGCGCAACAGTCCAAGAGACAACTGGATGAACCACTTTTCCGATCTCTTGTCAACGAACTCATACGGCTTGAACCTGATTCAACTCTGCACGATCAAATTTTAGAAGCGTTAGAACTCGATCAGATCAGTCAAATCAACACGTTTAGTTATCCAAGTGCGCCGGAAGGCACCGTCTACCACATAGGCGTAGTATTGCCAACTTTTGATGAAGAAGATCCCGACTTTACGATACCAAGAAATCTATATTACGGTATTATGCTTGCCGCTGAAGAGTTTAATAGCAGAAACTCTGATAGAAAGGTACAGCTTATATTCAAGAACTCAGCTGAAAGCCCCGACACAACAGCAATGGCTATCACAGAGCTGGCCTGGGCTCGGCATGCCGACGCCGTTATTGGCCCTCTATTTTCTGATACCGCACAACGTATGGCTGAACTGGCAGAAGAGTACAGAGTGCCAATGCTGGCTCCTCTGGCAAATTCTGATGAGCTAAATCTGGATTACAATTACACATTTCAATTTAATCCCACTTTTGAGGTTCATGGTAGAAAAATGGCCAGATATGCTGTTCAGGAACTGGGGCTGGATACACTTGCAGTAATCACAGAAGCAAACTCTTTAGGACGGGAATCCGCTCTATCTTTCCGCAGGGAAGCGGAGCGCTTAGGGGCATATGTCTCTTACTTTTTCGAAGATGACTTTGCAGCCATAGGATACGATTTAAGTGACTACACTAAAGTTTTTACGCCCGACCAAGCCTTGATTGACTCTCTGGATTACACGCCCACACAGGCCATTTACGCTCCTTTTACCGGACAGGCATCAACAACAATGGCAAGCTTGCTGATGAATGATCTCGAAGCTATGGGAAGCCGGCAGATTATATTGGGTTCTGAAGATTGGCAGAATACTGAACTATCTGCCTATCAGCGCAGAACATTCGAAATCTATCATAGCCAGGCAAGTGGTACAGCAGCAGACTCTACTACTGTAGCCTATTTTGAGGAAGATTTTGCGTCCCGATTTAATACCTCACCGGATCGTTTTGCTCGAATGGGCTACGATACAGCTACTTTTCTATTACAGAGTTTAGAAACGGCCGGTAACCCCTCATACCTGGGACGAGTTCTGAGAAATAGAGATGTTTACAACGGACAGGCATTGAGAATTCATTTTGATGGACATCGAATTAATCAGATGGTGTACATAAAGCCATTAACTCCCCGTGCTCAAGCCAGGTTTGAGAATAACTAAAATTCGGTAGATTAGTATTAAAACCTGATTCCGATTGTTAAATATCACGTAATCAAGCTTAAATAGTTTTTCATGTGAGTTCGAGATAGAACTTCAGGTTAATTTAAGTCTCCCCAAAATAAGTACTCCGAGTTTTAGGCAATTCCCACGAAGCGATCCGAGCAAAAGCGAACACCGGAAAAAATTAGAGGTCTGCCTGCGCCGAGGCTTCAGAGAACAGTGAGGTCATACTGGTTTAAACCTGCCGTATTTGAGTTGACATCCCTTCCACCTTTAATAATAAAAGCGGGGAAATTTTGGCTAAAACATTATAGCGAACTCAGATTAAACCGAACTCCAATTTGAATAAACTGGACTACTCTTGATTTTGCGATTCGAGACGCTCTCTTTCATCCCGTAACCGATACTGTTCCTGTATCCATCTTCTCCATTCAGCACTTGCCTGTCTGTGCTCTTCAAACGTTCGTGAAAATCTGTGTGAACCCTCGGGAGATGCAACCATAAAAAGATAGTCGTGCTCCTCCGGATTTAAGACTGCCCGGATAGACGCTTCATCAGGATTTGTGATTGGACCCGGCGGTATACCCGCATGGATGTAGGTATTGTATGGATGATCTACTCTGTAATCTTCGAAAAGAAGCCGTCTACGCTCACCCAGAGCATAAATAACGGTTGGATCGGCCTGCAGGAGCATATTCCGATTTAATCTGTTTAGGTAAAGTCCTGCAATTCTGGGTTTCTCTTCAGCAACTTTGGCTTCCATTTCAACAATTGAGGCAAGTGTAATAATCTCACTGAGTGAATAAACACTTTCAGCTATTTCTTCCTGATAGCGATTTGCGACCAGCCTGGTAAACTCATTATGAATCCGTCTGACTGCATTTTCAGGCGAGGAAGTCCAATAAATTTGATAGGTATTGGGCAGCATTCTTGAAAATAGCTCTTCCCCACTCAGATCTAACTCCAATGCAACATCAGAGCTGTCCGAAAAAATCTTACTAAACTCCTCCGCCTCTACTTTTAGTT
>CAZHUP010000146.1:0-6187 GCA_964535495.1 uncultured Rhodohalobacter sp. | reverse complement strand
CATTAATCAGATTGCCTTCAAAATCAAACTCAAACATCATACATCGGCCATACCTGGTTAACAGCGGACAACCTGATGCACCATCATATTTATTTGACGGTTCGTAGCCAAGTATTTGATCTATAACATTACCTGCTACTACCGGAGCCTGTTTTCTGATAGTAGCAGCTGTTTTTGCTGCTCCTGTTGCAGCATTATCACCTATGCCAAAGATATTTGAAAACTCTCTGTGTCGAAGTGTATGGCGATCTACACTTAACTGACCACCAATACCTTCCCTGGTTAACGGGCCATTTCGAAGTGGTTCCGGAGTTTGAAATGCCGGTATTGGATGCAATAAATCATAAGGCTGTCTGATCTCCCTTACTGAGCCGTTTTCTGAAGTTTCTTCAAAAATAGCTGTCCGCGTAGAGATATCAATTGCGCGAAGTGCTTTATTAAAATGGTTGTTAATTCCGCGCTCTTCAATTAACGGTGTAACCGCTGCTTCAACTCTGGGAACTCCGGGAAATAGTGAGGGTCTTGTTGAGTAGAAATGAACATCAACCTGGTCCCTTTTCCCTTCATTTCTCCATAAATCTTCTGAAAGCCAGGTTATTTTTTGAGGTGCTCCGCCGCACTTCACATACCCTACAGGGTAGTTAAATACTGCATTTCCCCCTTCAAATTGGCTGGCCAGCTTTCTGTACTTCTCACTGGATTCAAGATCATAAATATTTGCAACGTAGTCTGTTTTGAGTGCTTCCCGCAAATTTTCGATGGAATCGAGGTTCATATCCACGCCCAATCCTACAATCAGGTAATCATAGTTAACAATGTCTCCCCCTCTGGTTACCAAACGGTTTCGATCCGGTTCAAATGCTTCTACATAGTCTTTAACCCATTTCATTCCAGATAAGAACAGGGACTCCTGATCGAAAAGTACATCTTTGCGATCATATACGCCTGCTCCAACCAGTGTATAACCGGGCTGATAGTGATGCTCTTCCCTGGGCTCAATAATTGTAATATCCGCACCCGGTACTGCTCTCAACAGTCTGGCAGCAACAGTTAATCCACCTATACTCCCTCCTGCAACTACTATCTTAGCGCGCTTTACTTTATCTGCCTCAGATGAGGATAACTGTAAACTTTTTCGATAACCGAAGAAACCGGCACCTCCGCCAACCATAAGACCACCGGCCCCATAGCCAATATATTTTAGTGCTTGTTTTCTACTGATTCCATCATTCTTCCCCTGATCTTTATGACTTTGATCAGTAAAGTCTTCTGTGTTTTGATTATTGAGGTTCTCTTCCATTGTTTTGATGATTTTTGCTGATGTGATTGAGTAAAGATTATGAGACCGTTTCGTTTTCTCTCAAATATCAGTCTCATAATCGTTTAAACTATTGCTACTCAGGCACCCGGTACAGGAAGCGGTAAAATAGTTAGGCTCCAGAGTGCGAACATCGTTAGCAGAGCTGTTGTAACAAATACCGTTGCCCACACTTTCTGACTTGCCAACGACGGTGCGGTTGCAGCACCTCCGTTAAACTTCACAATCAGCTCAATTATTAGCAGAACGGTAGTTGCAGCTGCAGACATCATGCAGAATGGGCATATAGCTCCTATCACAAAAAACTGAAGATACACGAAGCCCATTGACGCTAAAAAGCCAAAAGCGGTAATAGGAAGAAGGATTTTTTCTACGGTTTCATTTTTGGTGGTTAACCAAATTGAACCCAAGGCGATCATTACGATATAGTAAACGGCCCCGATAGCAGCGAGAGGTACCGGACCAACATAAGCCCACTCACTTGTAATTACCAGCATTGGGCCGGCTAACTCTGCTGCAGCTGGTATGATGGGTATAACCCAAAAATGAATGGCAGTTAAAATTATACTGGCAACCCAGCCAAGCATAGCCGTAAATATAAATGCACCTAATAATCTGTTCATTTTACTGATGTTTTATTTGTTTATGATTTTATTTGATATAAATATTTGTCTGTTGCTGAACGGTTTTCATTTTGAATCGACGGTATTTAATAACCGCCCTAAGGTCGTTCCGTCAACGTTCTTCATTGATATGATATGCACTCCCTGAAATTCATTCAATAAATCTATTGAATGATATATCGCTCTATAATCCCAATAATTTATAATTGATTTTTCTGCACTTACAGAAATCACTGATCGCACTTAAAAAAACTTTTAGTAACTATTGTTACAAAACAAAAAGGGAGAATTGAGAGTAAAAGATCATTTTATCTTTTTAAAAGAACTTGATTGATATATTCAAGTCGGTTTTCGCATTTTTATATTTTTTGTGGAATCTTTGAATGGAATTAATGTGTTAACTTGAAAACTTCTACGGACTTCTTCCGTATCAAGGATTGAAAAAGAAATCAGATCTATTCGGTACTTTGAGGAAATCGATAATACTATTCATCATACTTATCGGAATGGGTATCCACTCTGCATACTCTCAGGAGAGGGCATCTGTAAACGGATACATTACCGACAGCCGAACCGGTGAAACTCTACTATCGGCTAATGTTGCACTGTTGGAAATAAACAGAGGTACGTCCACTAATACTTCAGGTTATTACTCTATTACCAATATTCCTCCGGGCACTTATACTTTAGTAGCCACCTATATCGGGTATCAGCGATTTGAAAAAGAGGTAACTCTTGAGGCCGGTGAAAATCTCCGCCAAAATATAGAATTGATACCCCAGGGTATCGAGCTCGATGAACTTGTGGTAGAATCAGAAGCAGAAAGAGAAGCTCAGAGAAATATTGGTCGTGCCGAGGTATCTACTCAATTAATCAAAGATGTTCCGGCTATCATAGAACCGGATGTTTTTCGATCTATACAGCTTTTGCCGGGAGTAAAAGCGGCATCCGATTTTTCCAGCGGTCTTTACATAAGAGGCGGTGGACCTGATCAGACTCTCATTCTGTTGGATGAGACTACCGTATACAATCCCACGCACTTTTTTGGATTCTTCTCAACTTTTAATCCTGACGCGGTAAAAGATGTCAGACTCTACAAAGGAGGTTATCCCGCAGAGTTTGGTGGGCGCTTGGGATCCGTACTTACAGTTTTTAATAAAGATGGTAACAGAAATGAAACAACCGGTACTGTAAGCTTAGGACTGTTGGCTTCCCGTGCATCACTTGAAGGACCATATTCCAGAGGATCCTGGATGATCGCTGTGCGAAGATCAACTTTAGAACCTGTTTTAGCCGTACTGAGGCAATCCGTAGACAATGTACCTGATATGTTCTATTTCTACGACATCAACGGTAAGCTAAACTTTGACGCCAGCGATGACGACCGATTTTCGATCGCTTTTTATGCGGGTAATGATAATGTCTCTATACCCTTCCAGGAAGACGCAACAATTCGACTGAATTATGGCAATCAAACCGTAAGTACCAAGTGGAGGCGTATCATCTCCGATCAGCTGTACAGTTCAGTCACAGCAACAGGCTCTCGCTATTTTAATCAACCCGGTTTTCAGATTGGAGGAACCCCGTTTGAGAGTAATAACAAAGTTTATGATTTCTCACTAAAGGGCGATTTAGAGTATTTACCAAATGAAAAGAACACAATATCCACAGGGATCTGGAGTGGAATTTTAACTCTCAGTTATGCCGATCAATTTGATAATCAACCCACATTTTCTAACCGAATACAGTCTACTTATCTATCTGCTTATATACAGAATGAATGGCGTCCAACCAGACAATGGATCATAAACGGTGGACTGCGACTGAATACATTTGCAGAGGGAAGCTTTTACCGGATCGAGCCCCGGATTTCCGTAGAAAACAGATCGTTTTCGAATATCAGACTTCAGGCCGCATATGGACGGTACTATCAATATTTAACACTGATAACCAACGAGGCTTTCTCCGGATTTGATATCTGGCTGACTTCAGGCGATGGTGTTCCACCTTCATATGGTGATCAATTTGTTATGGGTGCAAAAACAGTTCCTTTTGAAGGGTATGGTTTGGATTTCGAAATCTACTATCGCACAATGAGAGATCTATTTGAGTTCGATCCATTCGTCAATGATGCGGCAGGGTTAGACTATACCGAGCTTTTCAGATTTGGAGAAGGGTATGCTTACGGTGCAGAGGTCTTTTTTGAGAAACAGACAGGAAGATTCACAGGGTTTATCGGATATACGTATGGTATAACCAAACGAAAATTTCCGGGATTCAACGGGGAAATACTAGATGATCCGCTTAGAGGTCGGTTTTATCCACCAAAGTATGATCGCACTCATGACTTAAACTTTGTAAGCACCTACAAATTATCCGACAGATGGAGTTTTTCAACAGTTTTTAATTTTGCGTCCGGCCAACCCTACACGGAGCCACTTGGCAGAACACAGCTCTCAGGGGTTCCATGGGGGAGCAGCGAAAGAGACATTTTCACTATTGGGAATTTGAACGCATCCCGATTACCCTCTTATCACAGGCTAGATATTTCATTTAGCAGAAAAGGCCGATTTTTCAATTTGGGAGACGCAGAATGGCAATTTCAGGTAATCAATGCATATTCCAGAAGGAATATCTGGTTTTACAACTATGATTTTGATGAGAATCCGGTAAAACGGCAAGATGTTCAGCTTCTTCCGGTAATTCCATCCGTTTCTTACACCGTAGATTTTTAATAGATATGAAAAAGGTAAATTTAGCCACATTTTTTACAATTACAGCACTGCTTCTGTTTGGCTGTGACAGCTACGATCAGGATGATTATCAAGAGTATATCGTTGTTGAAGGGTATGCTGTAGCAGGAGAACTGTTACCAAATATCCGAATCAGCACAACTTCTCCCGCCAATTCCGAATACTCTTTCGAAGATAATATTATCCGTAATGCAATTGTCCTCGTAACACTGCTCGATGAAAATGGCGAGGCCGAAGAGGTTTTTGAATATGTTGAATCATTTGAAGAGCGAGGCATTTACATGCCAATCGTTCAGTCATATCGGGTTGAAGCCCGAAGAACCTATAAATTGGATATCGTTTTTACCGATCGTGATGATGAAATTTCTGCAGTCACAACAGTCCCTGATCAAGTATCTGTGGTAAATGAAATTCCTGAATCAGTTGAATATCAGAGTGAGAATCAACTCGAAATTATTTTGGCAGAACCTCAGCAAACAAGAGATCAAAACGTATTTGTATTTAACACCATTTCGCTTGAACCGGCCATAGAAAATTTGACACCGTTTTATCTCAGTATCGTTGAAGATGAAGATGATGTAGATATAAGCGACTATGTCAGAAACTCATCCGGCCTTATCAATGAGGGAAATTTTGATCCACTACCAGATGGAACTATACTGCTGCGATTCCCCTGGATTGGAGTAGCATTTTATGGAGATAATCTCGTAGTAACTCTATCCGTTGATAAAAATTTATCCGATGTGATACGCTCGCAGGAAGTTCAGCTTGGTGGTTCCACTCTCTCACCCGGTGAAATCCCTAACCTTCTTTATAATATTGAAGGAGGAATTGGGGTGTTTGGAAGTCTGTCGGCCGATACTATCCGCACAAGTTTCAGCAGGCCGTTTTGAGAAATAAAACTTATATACAGCTTATTGGATTGAGTGCCTTTTCTATTTTTTCGTGATAGTTTTTTTCGAGATATTTAAATGCCAAAATTAAAGCTTATTAAATACTCATGATTGTACCTATTGCCAGCGACCACGCAGGTTACGAAGCGAAAGAAAAAGCTAAAAAAATCCTTGAAAATTTGGGGCACACCCCTGTTGACTTCGGAACACACTCCCCTGACTCTGTGGATTATCCGGACTACGCCATCCAGGTTGCAGAAAAAGTTAATTCCGGTGAACATCAGTTCGGCGTGTTGATCTGTGGAAGCGGTCAGGGTATGTGCATGACGGCAAACAAATATCCCAACGTCAGAGGAGCTTTGGTCTACAGCGATGTAACCGCAAAGCTTACCAGGCAACACAACAATGCAAATATTCTCTGTCTCCCCGGTCGTGAACTGTCGGATGATGTTCTGAAGAGTGTTATTAAAATTTGGTTCGAAACTGAATTTGAAGGTGGCAGACACGACAGGCGAGTTAAAAAGATTCACTCTTTAACGGATAAAAAATAGATCATGGATTCATTGAAAAACCAGGATCCGGAGCTTTACGGATTCCTTG
>CAZHUP010000145.1:5001-6367 GCA_964535495.1 uncultured Rhodohalobacter sp. | reverse complement strand
AAATCGCTCATAAATTGCATTACAGCAGTGTGGCTCATCTCTCAAACCAGTTCAAAAAAATTACGGGGCTGACCCCCACTTACTTTAAAGAATTAAAAGAAGTGAGCGGAAGAAATCTGGAAGATCTGATGGCAACCAAAAGTTCTTTTAGGTTAATGAATTTAAACTAACATCATCATAACCACTTTTTTATCACGATTGAAATCATCTTAAACCGAACTTTTGACTCTATAACTTTTCGGGTGTTTGCCGGAATAATAAATTGATTCACCTACGCCCGACTTCTCTGCTTCGCCAATGATCAATACTACAGCCTCTCCATCAATGATCTGAATGAAGGTATCGAAAGGTGAGATTTTCTAAGACAACACCCCTCCTGAATCGAAGGATACTGCCGAAATATTCCTAGTGCTATTTTTTGAGGATCGTTCTCATGACCACTGAGCTCGGAATGTCCTCAATGAGGATATGTTTTTATCTTGATTAATTGAATTCATTTGTTTGAACTCATAGAGTGTAAAAATGATAGATGTATTTTCCGTAATTATTCTGATTCGGAGTAAATGCAATCAAAAAGAGATCTTTTATACAGTATTCAGTCTTTTAACCATAAAGTGTAAATGAAATATTAAAACGGGTTTCTGATAACTCAGAAACCCGTTTTAACTTCTTGTTTACTGCTTACGATTTTTTGGTTTTGGTTTTTTCAGCTGAACCTTTTGCCGGTGTGAATTGCGGATTTTTGTTCACCTTCTTTTTGTCTTTATCGCTTTTTTTGTGGTCTTTGTTATGCTTATCCATTGGTTTCTCCCTTTGTTTAACTGATTAACTTAAAAGCAATGTATAGAAACAATCAGCACGTGTTGTTACAGGGTGCCCGATTTAAGTTATATATATGCTTTGATTTAACATGTAATTTAGATGAGGAATTGAACTCGGAAAAATCTCATAGAATGGTGTCACTCTTTAAAAATTGTTATTTCGAACAAACGTTATTTTAGCTATTAGGAGGATTCATTAAATGTATGGTAAAATAGACTAACGATCATTCTATATTCTTAGTAAAAGACCACAGGTTTTAATTGAAAGTTTGCCAATATTAACTCTTGTAACTATTCGTATCCAAAGTACTTAGCACAATTTTTTAAGTACCGTTAGGTACGCCTACATGTTGTAACCACAGATTTCAATCTGTGGTTAAAATCAACCAATGTAATTAGTAAATGCCGTAGGCACGCTTTATTTTTAAAACTCTCAAATATAATTAGGTTAAGTCACCCGTTAACAACTGCATAGTTATGGCCAACTCATACCACCAAATTTATATACAAACTATTATTGCTGTAAAATATCGCAATGCGCTTAT
>CAZHUP010000145.1:0-4901 GCA_964535495.1 uncultured Rhodohalobacter sp. | reverse complement strand
TGGAAATCTAATCAATGAAACGGGATGCAAAACTATCATCATTAATGGTACAGAAGATCATGTACACTGTTTTCTCGGCTTAAAACCAACTTGTTCCGTTTCGGATTTAATGAAATCCGTAAAATCAAAGTCTTCGGGGTGGGTAAACAAAAGAAATTATCTACCACATCGGTTTGAATGGCAACCGGGATATGGTGTTTTTTCATATAGTCGATCTCATATTGATCGTGTATTTAAGTATATACAGAATCAAGAAAAGCACCACAAAAAGATAACTTTCAGAGATGAGTATATAATGATGCTCGAAAAGTTTGGGATTAATTATGATGACCGATATATCTTTTCAAAGCCAGAATAAGGCTTATTTATATGAACCGTACCAACGGTACTCTTATTGCTACAATACTCTCCACCGGAATAAATTCCGGTGCCACAAAATACCTCGTGCCTAGCGGCACTTATTTAAATATCGGGATAAAGCAAATAATCTCTTCTTTTAGCTTTCTGGAAACTCATTTCTGGAGTTTGCAGGTATATACACTCATTATGATGTAATCAATCTGCTATCCATATCACCAATATTGTTAAATACCTATTTAAGTAGCCAATATTTCCAAATCATATTCAGCAGCGTATCAACCAACTGATAAACAATTCTGAAGTTTGAGACCTTATGTACACAAACTCCCTTATTTACTGATTTGGGAGCTTTAACCAGGTACCGGTACTAATTTGCTCATCAAGTTCCACCTGGTTCATGATGGCAATGTCCTCCGCTGAAACTGCTATCGAGAAGTTTTCGAGATTCCTTGGCAGAAAAGACTGAAAGGTGCCTGAACGTGTGGTTTTAACAGCTTGTAAACGAACCGGCTGAATACCCAATATTTCCCGATCGGTCAACTCTCTGAACCCACTGGCAATTTCATTAAACCGTGAGGCATAGGTTCCATATTTCTCTTCGGTTGTATAGTTTAAAAATCGATAAATGTAACCTTCATATTCTATAGCATGGAGATAGAATTTGAGCCGGGTTCCGTCCTCAGTCTGTCCGGTGGCCTCTGCCCGATAAGCTCTAAGTCCATAATTTTCTGCTCTGGATCTACCTACAGTGGTAATTCCCTCTTGATTTAAAAACTCATTAATTGAAGCTTCAGCCCCCGCCGATTCTCCATCGAGTGTCATAATCGAAACTGCATCCTGATCTCTGTTTACTACCGCAACCAGTGACCGTTGATTTATCACCTGCCACCCATCCGGATAGGGAAATTGAAATTTCAAATCCGGATGATAGAAATTGCCATTACGGGTAAAACCCTCTCTGGGATTCTCGCCATAGATTAGATTGTTAATCTTCTCCATATACTGATCTTTATTATCAATAGTCTGTTCATACCCTTTTGCCCGCCACTCTTCGGCAAGTTCAGGAATACTACTCGCTCTTTCGGCCGGATCGGGATGAGTTGATTGCCAGCTAGGAAGGCTTTGGCCTGTTTGTTCTGACATCCGCTCAAGCGTAATAAAAAACTGTGCCCCTTCAGCTGCCTTGTAATTTTTCATGGAGGCATACTCCACCCCAAGGCGATCCGACTCCCGCTCATCATCCCGACTGTAGCTTAGAAATAACAGTTGAGCTACCTGGCTGCCAATGCCAAGAATATCTCCACCGGGTAGACCCAATAACTCTCCGCCAATGGCCCCACCAATAAGAGCTATCTGCCCCATCTGTTGCTTGAAGGCTCGTTGGGAGGCATGGCGTGCAGTAATGTGACCAATTTCATGGCCCAGCACCACGGCGAGTTGGGCTTCGTTATCAAGATGAGACATCAGACCCCGCGTTACGTATACATACCCGCCGGGCAATGCAAAGGCATTGACAACAGGGCTGTCTAAAACACGAAAATAGAAATCTGTTCCATAATACTCTTCAGGGGTGTCATCTCTGTGGAAATGGCTAACAGCCAACATCTCCTGCCCAATCTCATCAACATATGCTTGTAACGCATCATTATCATACAGACCATAATGTTGCTGAATCTGCTCATCGGCATCTTGACCAATCTGTTTTTCCTGTTCCCAGCTGTAGCCATACGCCCGCTTGTCACCGGTTATCGCACTTCGCTGTATACTGCAGGCAGAAAAGATTAGGCCAACGATTAATAAAAGGCATAACTTTGAAGTAATGGATTTCATATCTCCTCTCAACTTAATTTTATACTCTCCGATTAATATCGACTTGTGTCTGTTGGATCAACAATATCTCAACCGCAGCTTTTTTAAATCCACTAAAGTCCCAATCACTAAATTACGCACCTTGATTGCATGAATTTATTGGGTTTTCGGCTTATCCATCAATCATAGTAAGCCATAAGAGTTACTTAGACTGATAGATTACGACTCCAATAACGAGAACGATCAATGATATCAGAATCGGAACCCAATCACCGGTGCTTACAGCTACATCTGCTCCAAATACTGAAAAAGATTCAGAATCTTGCATGTATTGATATCCGAAAAATATGATCCCGATTAACCCGCCTACACTCAGTATACCGCCTAATGTCTGTTTCATATCCATGATAACCCTGTTCAATTTTTTTTGATTTATTATATAAGAACACGGTAAGATGTTCTATGATTAATAAATTTCAGAACATTGATGCTTACATGCATTATGCGAATTGGTGTAAGTGTTACATATTTCACGGATTTTTTGGGCGATTTCAGACTTAAATAGTTGCAGGGTAAATGATATCAGATTATTTCTCTCAAGCAGACATTAAGCTAATCTTTGAGTTCCCGGCTATCATATCCAGACTAATAAACGTGAAGTAACTACTCTTTCAGCTCAATATATACAGTGTCTAATCTAAAAGTGTGGAACGAGCTGCGTACAGGCTACAAAGAAATCTGCAAATGTCCATCGGGTTGGTGTAACAACTTAGAGACAATATTTAGACAACTTAGAGACGTGATAATTACTTCACTCCAAATTTATAAAAATAAAAATCATGAGAAATTATAAACAATACTATAAAAGCATCACGCTATCAGCCCTGCTGTTCAGCGGGTTTTCTGCTGGTGCTTTAGCACAGGACACAACTAATGTAGTTGATCCTGAAACAAGAGCGCCCGTTATAGTAGCAACGACACCCGGTGCAGGTGCAATGAATGTTGATCCGGGAAGTGTCATCGAGATTACATTCAGCAGTGAGATGGATGAATCAACAATTAACGGAAATACGTTGATGCTGCATATTACTTCTGTAGATTCAATAGACAAAGCAGATGGTCATAATATGGATCATCAAATTAAAGACGAAGCAGCAATTAAAGATACCGAAGACAGCTGGGAGTATTCCACGAGATCATCTAAAGGAACCATCAGCTATTCTGATAAAGTTGCCACATTCACACCTGACTCGGATTTAAAAGAAGGTACTGTTTACACCTTTACCATAACAAAAGATGTGAAAAGTTCAGAAAATGTAGCTCTTGAAAACGATCATAGCTGGAGTTTTACTACTATGGGTGATTCTGATACACCCTACGCTGATAAGCAAGATGACAGAAACGGTATGGATAGAGATGCATACAGTGATAAAACTGTGGATGCTTCGAATAAAGATGAGAAGAAAATGATTAATCTCGGTAAAGCCGGTCAATTCGTAATCCTTGCAAAAACTGATATTAAAAAGGAATCAGAATCAAAAATTACCGGCCATGTCGGAGAAGGATCTGTAGATAGTGAAATGAAAAAAGAGAAAGATGTTGCTGATAGAGAACAGCAAAGAGTGTCCGGCCAGGTTGCAGTATTGCAATCAGACCAAAGCGACACTACCTCTCCAGATGTCAGTGAAGCTATAGAAGATATGATGAATGCATATAGTGATGCATCGACTAATAACGGTGATGAAGTTACAAATCACGAAACTGAACGCTTCTATCACAGTGATGGATTAAGCCCCGGAGTACATGAATGGAATGCTACCCTTCATATAGATACCGATGTTACTCTTTCAGGCAGTGAAGATGATGTGTGGCTCTTTAGAGTAAATGAAGATCTTATTATGGACGAAAACTTGACGATTACTTTATCTGATGGAGCACAACCTGACAATATCTTTTGGTATGTAGAAGGCGAAGTAACGATCGGCAAGGATGCACAATTTGAAGGCATCATTCTATCTATGAATGAGATCACGCTTGAAAAAGGTGCAAAACTAAACGGAAGAATGTTTAGTCAAGCTTCTATAACACTCGATGATAACACCATTACAGAACCGACAAAAATGGACGAGCGCACTACTTCTACAAGTAGAAGAGACTGATTTAAGGTCAAATTTAGCAATCTATAATAACCCAAAAAAGGACACTGAATGTGTCCTTTTTTATTTACAAATAATCCACTTATTCAGGAATATCCTTCAATTCTGCTAACACTCAATGGACTAAAGATATCATACTGTAGAGAGGTTTGATTAAATGCTAAATGAGAAGTTTTGAATTGATTGCAAAACATCACTAACAGTAATTAAACAACTCCAAAACAACTTCAAATGCAGCCTGCAATCATTCCCTGCGCAAAGAGAAATCGAATGACAACCCCTCCGTTATATTTACTGTACCAGGCAGTAATCTGAAGTGTAAAATATGTAATAGAAGGTTGCTTATATATAATGGAGATAGTTTAAATAAATCTCATTTTAAACTTATAAAATAAATTAAAGAACGGCCTTAACCCCTTTAACACCATTGAACTAATGGGAAATTAATATGATGTCTATAAACTATTTAAAATTCTATCTTATTGCTTTAATCGTACTATTTTTTGCCTCATGTGATAATTCACCTACAGGATCAGATCCTGATCTTTCAGATACACTGGACCCTGTAGAGAATGT
>CAZHUP010000144.1:0-6381 GCA_964535495.1 uncultured Rhodohalobacter sp. | reverse complement strand
TCACTAATCTCTCTAACATGGGTAAAGTAAATACCAGAACACATATTGGAGACCTTCTCTGCAGCAGAGGCGTGATCACGGACGAGCAGCTCTCAATGGCTCTTAAAATCCTTTCTGAGGAGCCTGATCACTCGAATCGGCGTATCGGACAGATTCTGTATCAGGACCTTAATCTGGACCGTCATGAGGTGATGCGCCAGATTGCAGATGTTTACGCTTTCGATGAAGTTTTCGCGGGAAGATCCGATCTTCCGCCTGATAAAATTCAGGATATTAAAAGTTATATGGATGATCTCCCACAGGAAACTGTGGATGAATTGGCCCATCAAAAAGCGGTACCGATCCATAAAACAACAACATCTCTCACAATTGCGGCGGCTGATCCATCTGACCCTAAGCTCTCCGGTACACTTTCCAGGCTCAGTTTTAAGGAATTTGATATTCAGTACTGCCGGTATGAGATGATCGAATACATTCTCTCGAATGTGTATGAGCAGAAAAATGAGTTTTTGGATCTTCTGGAAGAGATCGACTACGAAGAGCCTCAAATGGGAGATGATACTCAAGAGGTTGACGAAGAGGAGATTGAAGCGGAAATCAACCAGAGTATGCTCAACTCCCTGATAGAAGGGATGCTGGTGGAGGGCGTACGTCAGGGCGTAAGTGATATGCATATTGTACCAAGCGGCCCCACGACTACTGATATTAGATTTCGTACGGACGGTAAGCTTCAGTTGTGGTATCAGCAGAAAAATGTAAAGCCGGAAGCAATCACCGCTGTTGTTAAAGATAAGACCCGGAATGTTGACCGTTTCGAGCGGGACAGCTCTCAGGATGGATTTATTCAGCGTAGCGTGGATAATCACAACATTCGGTATCGTGTCTCCATTATGCCGATGGTTGGTGCTCAATTTGACCGAAAGTTTGAATCGGTTGTAATCCGGATTCTGGATGATCGTAAAGTAATTACCGATCTGAATGTGTTGGGTCTTCAGAAAAAGGCGAAAGCGGATTTTGTAAAGGCGATAGAGAAGCCATCGGGAATTTGTATTATCACCGGTCCGACCGGTAGCGGTAAGTCAACTACGCTTGTTGCCGCACTCTACTATGTAATTGATCCGACTAAAAATGTCTTGACGGTTGAGGAACCGGTTGAGTATCTGATTCAGGGAGCTCGCCAGCTGAAGATCAGTAATAATATGACTTTCGATATGGCCATTCGCGGGATTCTTCGTCATGACCCCGATATTGTGCTTGTAGGTGAGATGCGTGACCTTAAAACCGCAGAGATTGCTATTAAGATGGCGAATACCGGTCACCTTACCTTTTCTACGCTTCACACGAATGATGCTCCAAGTGCCGTATCACGACTTTTTAAAATGGGTGTTGAGCCGTTCCTGATTGCCAACGCCGTTAACCTTGTAATGGCTCAGCGACTGATCCGCCGGCTTTGCAAATGTAAGGAGCAGTATGAACCCCACCCGGAAACACTTCGGGGTTTGGGCTTTACTGAAGAGGAGATTCAGAATGAGACATTTTATAAAGCCGTAGGCTGTGAAAAATGTAATGGTATTGGTTTTAAGGGTCGGGCAGCGATTCACGAAGCACTCTTTTTCAGTAAAGACATCAAACGAATTATCCTGGAATCGGGCGGTGATATAGACGAAGAGCGTATAAAAGAGCAGGCTATTAAAAATGGAATGCTTACATTGCGGGCATCGGGCCGCGAAAGAATTAAGGAAGGGATTACTACAGTAGAGGAGATTATAGCAATTACCCTGGATGATTAATTGAAGCGTAGGTGAATAATATGACCAGATCGGACAGTAACAAACTAAATATGATGCCACTTTATATGCGGAATCTGTTAAAAGATCCGCCGCATCTGTTGAAAAATTTCCATTACGAAGATGTACTCTCTTTTCTAGAATTGGGCAACGAAGAGCGTTTCCTGCGGGGTGAAACGATCGTTAATGAGCACGACCGTGTGCAGACAGCCTATTTAGTTGGAGAGGGGAAAGTTGGTGTCTGGAAAGACGAAATACAGCTTGCTGTGCTGGATGAGGGTAGTTTTATCGGGGAAACATTTCTTTTTAGTAAACAGAACCGTATGGCAAAAGTGGTTTGTGAGGAGAATGCCATTTTGCTTGCCTTTCAGAGATACGATGTGCTAAACTACTTTAGACGCCGACCGGAAAAACTGTTCAATATCTTCACAAAGAATATTATTGAAATTCAACAGAAGAAAATTGAAAACATGAATGTCCAGCTTTTGAATTTGAAAAAAAGGCTTTTGGGGAATGAAAGCTGGAAGTAGTTCATGTTGTTTTTAGGTTCAGATATTTTGTAACAATCGCTGTTTTGGGTACTCTTTACCTATAGTTTCACAGGTTCAAAATATTGTATGAGTACTTTTTTGTATAAAAAAATGTGTTTTAGGAGTGGAGATATTCTTTGTTGGTATATCAATCAGTTCAAACCTGCTGAATATTAAAAGTTTAAAAATCATCTACATTAATTATATTCGGATAAATTTCTAACAAAAACCCTGCATGAGTACATCGATATCATTTAAACCTATTCGGGAAATATGCGGAAAGATTGCTTCTCAGGTACCTGAGTCTAAGAAAGGACTCGAGTATCATGCCGCTATTGGGGATTTGGTTAATGAACTGCCGGAAGATCAGAGAAAAATTTTAAGGGAATCTCTGAATGCTTTTCTTGTTTACATGGAAAAAATTGAGGCATCTGATATCGACGTTGGAGGCCATGGATGTAACGGTAAGATCTGGTACAGAGTGTTTGGTAATAAATCTCCTCTTAAGATGGAAGTTGAACTTCCGATACGTGAAACGGATGTATTGCTTCACAATGTGCTTACGCAAACTCAGCGTAAACAGCTGATGGATAAAAAAAGTCTGGATTTTTCGCACACTATTCAGACTGACGGGAATCGAAATCGGCGTTATCGTGCCAACATGTATATGGATCTCGAGGCTCTGGCCCTTAACATGCGTAAGATTGACACGGAAATTCGCCCGTTTAAAACACTTGGTGTCCATCCTGAAATTGCAAAAGCTCTCAGTTTAAAATACTACAAATACGGTTTAACCCTGGTGACAGGGATCACCGGTTCGGGTAAGTCCAGTACGCTGGATACAATAATAGACGCCAATAACCGAACCGTTGATGCTCACATCGTAGTTATCGCTTCACCGGTTGAATTGATTCACAATCCAATTCGCAGCGTGATTCGGCACAGGGAAGTTGGGAGGGATGTAACCTCTTTTAAAGACGGAGCTATTCAGGCTTTGCGCCAGGATCCCGATATAATCGTGATTGGTGAGCTTCGTGACCCTGAAACGATTACCACAACTCTTGAGATTACCGATTCTGGTCACAAAACGTTTGGAACTCTTCACACCTCATCAGCGATGGAAAGTATAGAGCGTATTCTGGGTGAGGTGGCAACCGAAGAACAGGATCGAGTCAGAAACCGCCTGGCTGATGTGTTGACTTGTGTGATCAGTCAAAAGCTTGTTTCAAGCCTTGATGGAAAACGCGTTCTGGCAAAAGAGGTGCTATTGGTAACACCATCCATTCGTGCTGCAATTCGCAATAATAATGTGAATGAAATTTATCAGATGCTGAATGAGGGAAGTGAATTGGGAATGAACACGATGGAACAGGATCTGAAACGTCTTTACGACGAAGGAAGAATATCTAAGGAAGAAGCGTTCAATAACTCGAACAACAAGAAACGAATTCAACAACTTTTTAACGAGTTGGATTAGACCAACATAACGTATACCGGATGTTTAAATCTCGTGAATATATTGGAATTAGTCTTGAAGGCGATCATCTAAAGATAGCCCGGATTAAGCCTCATAAAAAAGGGTTTCAACTTTTGAGGCTGGATAAATTAAAATTAATTGATCCTATTAAGCCCGGCCGAAAAGAATCAGCTCAGGAAGAGGATTTTTCCGGTGAAGATGTTTTCACTGAGGAGGATTCTGATGATATATTTGGATTAGACCTTGATGACAACGATGATGATTCCGGACTGGATGAACTTGCTGAAATAGATCTGGATGATCTGGACGATTCACCAATGGGAGATTTAGAGGATTCTGATCTTGTTGAAGAGTCTTCAATGGTAAAGACCAATGAAGAGCTATTGGTTCAATATTTGGATGACTTTAAAAAAAGCAAAGTTACACTTGCTCTTAATATTGAATCCGGTAATACCATTTTTCAAATTGTTAAAAACGAGAATTTTAAAGAGCAGAAGAAAAAAGAGGTTCAACAGGCGGTTGTTGAAAAACTCCAGGCCATTTATGGTTCAGAGCCAAATAAAGATCTTTACGAATATTTTCTGAGAGAAAATGGTAATCTGGTAATTGCATCCATTGATGAAGAGTCTCCGACACTTCAGTTGGTTTCCAGAGCGGGTGAGCGTTTTGGTGAAGACTACTACATAAATGATGTTATCCCTGATGAAGTGGCCATGGTTGGGCTCTTTAGAAACCACTACGAAAAGGATGACCAAAATATTACCGGTCTCATTCAGTTTAGCCCCGATAAATGCCGAATGGTCTTTGTGCGAGGCCATCAGATTCTGCAAGTATCTCCTGTGATAAACGAGGGTACTAAAGACAAAAATTTCTTAAATACGATCTTCTCTAAAGTTCTGTTTCAACTCGATACCGGAGAAATTCCCGGTTTGGATCGTTTTGTGATTTTTAATAATACAGTAGGAGAAGATGCTACAGACTTTTTCAGAAAGAATTTTCCGGATCTAAAGGTTGAAGACTTCAGATTTGATGAAGAGTTGGTCAGCTTCGAAGAGAGTATCAAAGATATTGTACCCGGTTATACTACAGCCATCGGTATTGCAAGTGTAGCTGCAAGCGTTGGCAAAAGTGAATATCCGGACGTCTCATTTCTTCCCGAGTATGTATCTGATCGGCAGAAGATATTCAAACTGCAGTGGCACGGTTTTATTTTATTGATTTTGATTGGAGCAAGCCCGGTCGTTTTAAATCACTTTTATCAGGCATATGCAACGGAAATAGATCAGCTGCAACAGCAAAACAATCGATTACAGAGTGATATTCAGTCTCTTCAGCCATTGGTACGTGAGTCTGAAGAGTTGACCATGCAATTGGGACAGATGCAGAATCAATTACAGCTACTGGGTGATTTAAGTGCAGAAAATATTAAGTGGTCCGTAACGGTCGATCATTTTAATCGGGCAGCAGAAGAGGTTGGCGGACTGTGGATCAACTCGTTCAGGCAGAACAATGATGTAGTGATGGTTGATGGCTATTCACTGAATCGTGAAAGAATACCTCGACTGGCTAATCAATTTGAATCCGTTACATTACTCTCTGTTCGAAGAGAAGAGGTGCGGGAGCGTGAGGTCTTCTTTTTTAATATGATGATTCGATCCGTGATTGAAGATGAAAGCAGATTCACCCCTGACAACGTTCGAAGTCTTAATGAATTAATTAACTAATTGAGAAAAAGTCTATGTCGTACGGTCTTCGAAATACACTGATTTTGCTCTTAGCTCTGTTGATTATCAACGGTGGCGGATATGCCTATATGCATTTTATTCAGAAAGCTGAAATCGAAGATCTTGAGGAGCGTCAGGTTCGTCTTGAACGGGATTATCAGCAGGATCTTGAAACTGCTGAACTCGTGCCAATGCTTCGCGAACAGTTTGCGGAGGCTACATCCGTAATCGAGGGTTTTGATAAAACAATCTTTACCAACAATAATGCAGATGAAATATTCCGCTTTTTGTCATTAATCAATGAAGGTGCAGGTGTAAATTTCAATTTTACATTCAGGGATTCAACCAGTTCTGATCAATACGGTATTATCAATTCTGAAATTAATGGGTCTGGCCCATACAGAAGCGTGGTACGATTTATCAATGCGATTGAGTATAGTGAACCGGTCCAAAAAATTGACGGAATTTCACTTACCCCATCAGGGGAAGCTGAAGGATATCAGAATGTTAATTTCACATTTCGATTGCAGAGTCATTACGACCGCGTAGGAGTGTTTGATAACTACCAAACCCCGGATATCGCATTCAGAACAAACGAATCCAACCATAATCCGTTCTTTCCACTTATTCGAAATGTACCGCCAAATGAAGATAATCTTCCGAATGTTGATCAAAGTCGAATTGTGGGCCTTACCGGTTCGGTGGTCTATCTGATGGATCAAAACGGGCAAATGGTAACACTTCGGGTAAATGACAGAGTTTATTTAGGACGACTTGAACAAATTAATATGCAACAAGGATCAGCCAGATTCAGGCTTAACAGAGGTGGAATTATAGACGTGGTTACACTGGAGGTACAACGA
>CAZHUP010000143.1:0-6470 GCA_964535495.1 uncultured Rhodohalobacter sp. | reverse complement strand
TTTTCAGCTTCAGTGCAATTTCAGAGAGGTAATCGTCAGAATGTAAGAGTATATCGTTATAGGTCTCTTTTTTTGGCATAATGCAGTAAATATAAAACGTGAAAATATATGCTGAAATTTTAGTGTGAGATGAATGGCAATAATTTAATCAATTTTCTAAAAGTTCGCTGACCCGTACTATTTGTAAATTAGTTGGTTTTATCACCGCAAGATGGCGATTTTATATCACTCGATTTTTACAATTGTTATTGTGTATTTTTTGAGAACCAGAGAGATTATATAGTTATTTATGTCCGTTATTGAACAATGTGTAATGACGTTACATAAAACCAGTATCCAAAAGATTCTATCCTCGTGTGTACGGGGACCTGTGTGTACGTAATCTGTTGAGTCAGCACTACATTGCGATTGCAATAAAGAGTTGAGTATCGAGGGCGAGCTCTCACAGCATGGAAAAGAATAACAGAAGCTCCGGGATAAGATTGAAGAGCTGGAAGCTGAGCTTGCTGAACTAAAGAAGTTACATTCTATCAAACCTAATAATTAAGATGCCGGACATAGAAAATTACACTTTGCAAACGCTCTCTCATTTATCTGATGTTTTATTGAATCCCCTAAAGGAAAAAAAGTGGTTTGAAAAAAATAGACCCAAATTTGAAAAAGAGCTGCTACAGAATGGGCATTTAGACCCCAATAAAATATACATAAAAATTAGTGCAATTGAATATGTGACAGAGATAGAGTATGTAAAAACTGGTGGGAAGAAAAAAATCGAAGATTATGAATTTGATATCGTCGAATCCATACCAAAAACAGGGCATGTAAAACCAAAATTTCAGTTTACAGAGAGCATATTCAGCATTGATGATTACGAAAAAATATTAGTAAAATTTGAACTCATTCGCTCTGAATATGTACCAGTGGATAAATACACTCAAATTGAATCATTTAAGAATGCGCTGGAAACTCAGTTCAACAGGCAAGTCTCAGAGGTAGAAAAACTTCATCAACAGATAGCTGAAGAATTCGGCACTCTTTATTCAAATGCAGAGCAGGCAATGCTTGATGAGCAGCGGAAAAATAACCCGGAAGATTATAAATATAAGCTGCCCTACGGTTGGTCTGATATGACTCTTGAATTACACTCCATTTTTAATAAGATACAATACGGGATGAGCCTGGATAAAATATTAAGTCTTAGAAATTCTGATCTGCTAATAATTGATAAATATATTGATCAAGATATCATTAAAAAAACATCTGAGAATATCATGAGGCTCTGCAGGAAGAGAGAACCCATTATTGAAAAGTTGAAAGTTTTGACAAAAAAAAATACTTCCGCTTGAATCACTCATGGAGGATTACATAGGTGAGCAGAAGATTAAATCATGGCAAATTTTCAGAAGAAAAGAGGCTTTAAGAGATATGCCTGATCCTGCTTCTTTTGCACAAATAATAACAGGGTCAAATAAAAATCCGGATGGAAGTGATGTAGAAATGACAATCAGGGCCTTAATTGAACTGCGTGAATATTTATTAGATGAGCAAATTACAGAATTGGGTAATATAGAAAAAATAAAAAGAGAGCTTATAGACAGAACAGAGGGGTTAAACGCAAGTAACAATACCATAAGAAATTGGATAGAAAGGTATTTTGCTCAATATCAAGAGAATCGCAAAGCACGACTGAATAACCTTTAAATACACCTAATCAATACTAATAGTGATATCATATCATCTTTAGTGAAAATGAAATAACTCCTCCTCGTATCGCGCCTCCGCTCTCAGGATTTACCTGTTTCCACCCTTTCCACACTTAATTCCACCCTTACGCAATGTAGCCTTCCACACTTCTAGAAGGGTAGCTTATTTATTCATAAAAATTGTAACTCAATATTTTTCTAAATGAATAAGCAAAAAGACTTCGTGGCAAAGCTCACGGAATTGCTTGAGAAAGCAAAAATAGATACCAACGCAAAATATCTTACCGCTAAGCAGGTCGAGGTCATCTACGGCATCAAACAAAAGACGGTGCTCAATAGGAGCAACTTGCCAGCAACCCATAAGCGATTCCTTCCATCGGTACGATTGAAAGGCGGACGCAGAAAATACTTCGAGCGTAAGGTAATCGACCGAATGTTTCAAATTGGGAGGGTATCGTAATGAAATACACTCTGAAATTTGATCCTAACGTAACCACAATTGCTGCTGACCTTAAGGCCTCTGGCAATCCGAAGTGGAGTTATATGCCGAAATATCGCATTTCTAATGGTACAATATGTTGGCATGGTCATCTCGACGAACCGTCTCATGACACCATGCCATCCAGTAATCTGCTGATAGGCCCCAAACTTGCCGGAAAGATGCATCTCCAGGAAGGCCAAAGCTTCCAAGTAGAACCAAGTAATCTGGATGCTGCGGAATATGTCCATTTAAGGGAGGTTTCGGGCTCAGAAGAAGCACTGCCTTTTGTGGAGGGAGTTGAAATAACCAATAATACGCTGTTGACGTATGACAACGGCACGTGGATAGTTGATAGCTGCCAGCCCACGACAGCTTATTTGTCTGCAGAAACTGATGTGACCTCTCAGGCGCTCCCGGAGTCATCGGAGCCAGAGAATACCCCAAAACTAACCTCAACCACTCCGTCTTACCATGCGGAGCCGTTTCGTGGGATCATCGGTCATAAGGATACCATTAAAAAGCTGAAAAGGATAGCGGACAAGCTTCAGAATCCGGAAAAGTACAAAAGGCTGACTGGAGAGATTACCAGGGGCTTTCTCCTGCACGGTCCCACAGGAACTGCAAAGTCTACGCTTGCCATAGAGTTCGCTCTTGAGGTTAACAAACCATCCACAGCTTTATCGAGTAATTCTACGTCTTCACAGATATACGAGACCTTTACGGATGGAAAATTTGTAAATGGCGGGTGCATCATCATTGATGAAATTGACGGGCTCAGCGAGGATGCTTTTTTAGCGCTGCAACAATGCATGGATGGTCTATACACAAATAAGAAGATTATCACTGTGGGTACTACTAACCATCTCAGTAAAGTTCCCGATGAGTTAAAACGCTCTGGCAGATTTACTGATATCGTCTATGTGGGGCTGCCGGGTACATCAGATCGAACCAATCTATTCGATTTCTTCCTTAGCGATCGAGCTACTGATCCTGGTATTAACGACCGGGAACTGGCGCAGCTGACACAAGGATTTACCGGATCCGATATAAAGCAACTTTTGAATAAAGCTGGTGATAAAGCTATCGATCGTCTTGAGGCAGGAGAAGCAAATGTTGTGATCACCCGTGATGACATAATCGGGGCGCTGAAAGGATTCCAGTCTACTGGAGCCAAAGTTCTCAACGTTCGCACCCCGATCATTACATTCGAAGACATCGCCGGTAACGAGGACGTTAAGGACGATATTAAATCGAACCTGGATCTAATAATTGGCAAGAAAAAAGCCAAATATAGTAGAGTGAGGCATCAAAATATACTGTTTCACGGTCCTCCGGGTACCGGTAAGACATTGCGGGCTGAAGCTATGGCTTCCTATGCCGGTGTAAACTATAAGTACATGAAACCGAGCGATCTGGAATCCAAATGGGTGGGTGAGTCCGAGCAAGCTTGGAGTAAGTTATTTCAGGATGCTCGAAACTACTCTCCTTGCCTGCTGTTCATTGATGAATTTGATTCCCTGACCCGCAGCCGTGCAAACGGGCATAATCATGACAAAAAAGTCCTCAATACATTTCTCTCAGAGCTTGACGGCAATGGCAATAACGATGGACTTATTATCGTGGGTGCCACAAATCGTATAGAAGATCTCGATTCTGCAATCCTTGATCGGTTTTCGTTCAAATATAAGATCGATCTGCCGGATGAAATTAGCCGGGCAGAATTTCTCAAAAATAAGTTCGCCGCACTTCCTGTAATCGATGTGGACTACATGGAGTTGGCGAGCATGACCCAGGGGTGGTCTTACAGAAAGTTGGACTCCCTGGTTGATCAGGTCGCATTGAAATTAGATGCCGGGACCCTGCATCAAATTAGCAACAATCAAATGACCCTCCTGATTAAAAAAATAAAACGACAAGCCATTTCAACAAATAACCAAAAAAACGAAATATTATGAGCAATTATAACAACATCTACAAGCTACATCTTACAGGCCTTTCACCAGAAAAATCACTAACCGGAGATTATCCACAGGAAGGCTGTCACCCCTCTACAAATCATGTTTACACCATCAATAAGGATGGTTCATTCACTCGGAAACATGATGGAGAACAGGGATCCCCGATTGAGTTCGAAAGCCTGGTGTTCCCCCCGTTGACGCAATCTGGCGCCGAACAGGCAGCCGAATTCGAATCCAGTAACTCAGAAAGACTGAAAAAGCAGTTGATAGATACGCAAATTAAGGAGTTTCGGGAGCAGGAAGCCTCAAAAGCCACGTTACAAAAGCTGACAGGAATTCCTCCAAAGTATCTGGCTACAGAGCCTATTTGGATGGACCCACGCACTCAGAGCCTGAATTATGTACAGTATTCTGAAGCGGGCTATCCACTATACCGGGTTACCTGGACGCATGAAAAGCGAGGCCAGACCAGTTTTGGAGTTCCAAGATTGAACATTCCAACAAATGCAAAAAGAGTGTTTGTCGTGGGGGATGAGCTAAAAGCCGCCGCACTGAGCTCTGTTATAGATGACCCCGTGATTGTGAAACCCAATCCGCAGAGCCTGAAGTGGAATGATTACAGCGGTCAGCTATCGGGGAAGAAGGTCTACTGCCTTCAGGATGATGACAACGGCAATTGGGACGATTCATTCAACCCACTGTTACGGGCACTGGATACAAGTGTGACCGAGGTATACCTGTCTCATTTTCGTCCATTCACCCGTGGTAGAGAGCTTGCAGAATGGCTTTGTAACCACAAGGAGGCAAATAAGAGCCTTGAAAAAGTGATCCAAAACCTGAAAGCTGAACATAACGGATTTTATGATTATAAAACATATCACCGTTTTGTGAGCCAGCCCGGAACGGAGCAGCTCTATTTTCCCCAGGATTCCGCGAAAGGACTTTACTGGTATGGAACCAGCGACGGGGATTTTGTTCACTCCTATCCGGTAAACTGTATGGACAAGGAGAAGCTTCGGAGTTGTCATTCGCTGGAAAGTCACCCAACCGTGGACGACGGGTTCTATCTGAGTAAGCAAGAAGCATTCAATGCTCTCAACGCTTCAGATCAACTCACCCCAAAACGGACCTTTACACTTATTCGGGAATTACTGGATGAGCATATCTATTTTGAGCACTCCTCAACCAGTGGAATGCTTGCCATATGGATCATGGCAGGATATGTTTACAGATTGTTCAGCCAGTTTGGGTATCTGCACTTTAATGGGGGAAAAGGATCCGGTAAAACGACAGTGCTCGATATTATCGCTCAGTGTGGTTTTAATGGCAGACTTGAATCACAGACGACAAGGGCCAAGGTTATCGAGATGGTTCATAACCTCGGTCCTACTCTGTGTCTGGATGAATTTGAATCCAGTTCTTTGGGTACGGGAGATGCGTACTCACAGATGTTAAAGTCGGGATACTCCTACCAGGGAACGTATTCCAAAAAGACAGGCGCCGGCAAGGCATCCCGCCTCAGCGTGTACTGCCCGAAGGCTCTTGCTTCCATTGATCCGATAGGGGATGAAGCGTTAGAATCCAGAACTATTCCTGTACCGACGACACTGATGCCGAACAATGTAGAAAAAAGTGTTTGGAATCCAGACTCCGTTGGCCTGAAAAGAAAAATACAGCTCATCAAAAGAGGTGGGTATGTTCTTGGCCTTTATCACCACGATGCCATCCAAAGGGCTTATCACAGCATTCCTGTAAAAGTGAAACTGCCGTCCGGCAATATCATAGAGAACCGAAGAAGGCAAATACTTTCACCGTTGATGGCGGTTGCCCAACTGATTGATATAAATGGTTCGCCAAAGATCGAAGAGGAGCTCCTACAGGCTGTTGATGTTGCCTGGTATCCGGAGAATAACAAAGAGGCTGGTCGGGAATTGGAGTTGTACAATCTGCTTTGTCAGTGGAGCCAGGACCCAGAATTCACGGCTTTTAATAAAAGAGTTGGCTGTTTGTTCATTCCAAACGAATTATGGGATAGTACGCCTCTGTCGAAGCAACTGGGAGGTATGAGTAAAACACTGAAATGGTTTAACACACTATCGGGTGTGAAAAAAGGCACAGTGCACATACCTAACTATGATAACTCTCAAAGCAGTACGGGCTTTCCCCTGGATCTAAATGTTCATAAAAAGACCATTCGGGAGATATTTAGCTCAAAAATGGGGGTTGAATAGGCGTAGAGGAGGTTTCTAAAAACCTAAACGTTCTAAACGGATTTGCCATAAATCTGAAATGGGGGGAATCGGCCAGTTTACAATAGCGTAATCGGGG
>CAZHUP010000142.1:1913-6658 GCA_964535495.1 uncultured Rhodohalobacter sp. | reverse complement strand
AGGCTATTTTTGATATCACGAAGCAACATTTGTGAACAGCAAAAGGAAAAGAATCATCGCAGATTTTACTTACAATCCGGTTACCGTTAAGGCACATGCCAATATAGCTCTGATTAAATATTGGGGTAAACGCTCCGTTGATTTAAATCTGCCGGCTGTCGGATCGATTTCTCTTACCCTTAATGCCCTTAAAACCACCACCACCCTTCAGTTTGATGAAAACTTAGAGGAAGATGAGCTTCAGATGGATCATCGCAAAGTAATTGGTAAACCGCTGGAACGTGTTTCAAGGTTTTTGGATATAGCTTCTGATTCTTCAGAACGACCTCGGGCAAAGATTATAACAGCCAATTCATTTCCAACCGGTGCCGGACTCGCTTCATCGGCTTCCGGATTTGCAGCTCTCGCTTTGGCCGTAAGTCATGCAATTAATTTAGATCTTCCCGGTGAAGAACTTTCAAAACTGGCCAGAAAAGGCTCCGGTTCTGCTGCACGTTCTATTTATGGTGGGTTTGCAGAGATGAAATGTGGTTCATCACTTACGGATGACTCTTCCGATTTTGCCGTAAAATTACACGATGAATCCTTTTGGGATCTTCGGCTATTAATTGCTGTAACATCTACAGACAAAAAAGAGATTGGATCTACCGAAGGAATGGTTCGAACTGCTAAAACATCTCCTTTTTATGACGGATGGATTAAGAGTCAGCAAAATGACCTGGATGAGATGCGAAGCGCTATAAATAAAAAGAATTTTGAAAAAGTTGGTGAGCTGACTGAGCACAGCTGTTTTAAAATGCACGGTCTGGCGATGTCTGGCAAACCTCCACTTCTCTATTGGAATGCTGCAACCACAGAATTGATTCATACCATCTGGAACCTAAGAAGTAAAGGTACTGCAGCATATGTAACCATGGACGCCGGTCCTCAGGTTAAGGTGTTATGCCAACCGGACCGTGCGGAACTTGTAAAACAAGCGATGTTATCCGTCAAAGGTGTAAAACAAATTATTGAAGCAAAACCCGGGCCGGGTGCCACTGTGGTAACAGACGACCAATTAAAAATAAAGAACAGCTAACAGAATGCACGAATCTTCTATTTGCGTAAAATCACCCGGAAAGCTCATCCTTTTGGGAGAATATGCCGTTCTTGAACAGGCTCCTGCCCTCGTTACAGCGATTGATCGTCATTGTATTGTTAAAATTGCACCGCTTTACAACAGTACCTTCCAGATTCGAACCGGTAATTTAAATCTCCCTGAAATCCAGTTTACACTCGATTCTAATGGAGATGCTTATTTCAGAACTCCAATGAGTGACAAGACGGAAAGACAGCTTCGCTTTGTTCTCTCCATGCTTAAATATGTTACCCAGCGAAACGGGAAAATCCCGGGTGCCTCAATTGAGATTAATACTGCACCATTCTATCACAAAACTACCGGACATAAGTTTGGGTTAGGTTCGAGTGCCGCTCTGACAGTTTCTCTTCTATCTGCATTAATGGAGTACATGAATAAGCATATTGAGCAGGAAGATATTTACAGGGAAGCATTTTTGGCTCATCGCCATGCCCAGGGAAAGCTAGGCAGCGGAACAGATATTGCTGCAAGTGCAACCGGCGGCGTTATGAGTTACACAATGCCGGAATCGATTGAGAAACTGAATGGGCAGGTTAAGCCTCTCAGCTGGCCTGAAGATCTTCATTTTATCACAATATGGGCCGGTTATGCTGCATCCACACGAAGCTTTGTCAGCAACGTCAATATTTTTCGAGATCAGCAGATTGCCAAATATGATTCAATCATGAACACCATGATGAAACTTTCATATGAGGGTTCAAAAGCTTTTGAAATGGGTGATACTGACGCTTTTCTCAACATAGTTGAAGACTTTAAAAATCAAGAGTACATCCTTGGCCAAGAAAGTGATACGGAGATCATCTCAGATGTACATCAAGAGATTTCGCGTATGGTTCAAAATGCAGGCGGAACGTATAAACCATCCGGTGCCGGTGGCGGTGATATCGGGGTGGCATTTTGCAAAGATTCTTCTACAGCTGAACGAATTAGGCATGTAATAAGTGAGAGCATGTTTGATGTGATGAATCTGAGAATGAATCCGACAGGAATGGAAGTGGTTCACACAATGAATATTGAGTAGCCCCAGATTAGTTATAAATAGATTTGATCTCCCTCCTTCTATAAAAGAAAATTTAAACATTTGTCTGAAAGTACAATGACCAATAACGACAAATCCCGCATCCCAAAGTTTTACAAATACAGTGTAGAGAATCGCCTGGACGTACTTCGTGAAAAAGAGATCCTGAATCAGGAGGATTATGTAGCACTTCGTGAGCAGATGCATGTTCTAACCCAGGATGATGCCGACAAGATGATTGAGAATGTAATTGGCGTTTTTGGGCTTCCGATGGGACTTGGACTTAACTTTTTAATCAACAATAAACCGTATGTAGTACCGATGGTTGTTGAGGAACCCTCTATTTTGGCGGCAGTCAGTTCTGCAGCAAAAGTGGTTCGTAATGCCGGTGGATTTGAATCAGAATCTGATGATCCGATACTGATTGGGCAGATTCAGCTAGTGGATGTTCGGCATCCGATGAAAGTGCGTCATGCCATCCTGCAGGAGAAACAGGAGATCATAAATCTTGCCAACAGTCTCCATCCCAATATGGTGAAGCGAGGCGGCGGTGCGATCGATTTGGAAGTGATGATTCATCAACAAGACCGGCATCCGGGGAGTATGGTTGTAATTCACCTATTGGTGGATACTCGTGACGCGATGGGTGCTAATCTTGTAAACAGCATGTGCGAAGGAGTTGCGTCACTCGTCGAAAAGTTATCCGGTTCTAAAGTCTATCTTCGGATTCTATCCAATCTGACCGATCGTGCTATGGTTAGGTCCAAATGTGTTATTCCTACAAAGTATCTAGATTTTAATAATTCTTCAGGGACAGAAGTCCGTGATGGTATTATCCGAGCAGCCGAATTTGCAGCGATTGACCCCTATCGGGCTACGACCCACAATAAGGGAATCATGAATGGAATTGACCCGCTGGCGATTGCTACCGGAAACGACTGGCGTGCCATTGAAGCTGCCGCCCACGCCTATGCCGCCCGTAGTGGACGATACACCTCCCTCACCAATTGGTATAAGAATGATAACGGGGATTTGGTCGGTACGATCGACATCCCACTGAAAGTTGGGACCGTCGGTGGTTCACTCAAATCAAATAAGGCGGTAGGTATTGCCCATCGAATATTGGGTATTGAAACTGCCACAGAGCTGGCTGAAGTTATGGGAGCTGTGGGACTGGCTCAGAATTTCTCAGCACTGCGTTCTCTAGGCACAGAGGGAATTCAGCGCGGACACATGACTTTACATGCCCGAAGCGTTGCAAGTACCGCAGGTGCACCTGCCGAACTGTTTGAAAAAGTGCTTGAACGACTCGTACAGAGTGGTGAGATCAAAGTATGGAAAGCAAAAGAGATCATCGAAGAGCTAAGAGGCGAACAGAAAGTGGCTGCCTCCGGTACTATTCCTTTACCGGATGATGACAGTGAAATGTCCTTTGGATACGGTAAAATAATTTTGACAGGTGAACACTCCGTTGTTCACGGTACACACGCTGTAGCGGCTCCTATCACTCTTAAAATGAAAGCTAAGGTCTGGGATCACGACAAAGGTGTGCGACTTCTTATTCCACGATGGGGAGTTGAACAAACCATAGAGTTTGGTGCAGATCACAAATTCTCTATCTACAAATCTTTGGAGATGATACTTGATCATCTCGATCTGCGGGGTAAACCGATGAATATTGAAGTTTTTCCGGAAGTACCCCGGGCGATGGGAATGGGTGGATCGGCAGCTCTGGCAGTTGCCATAATCCGTGCATTGGACAAACATTTTGAGCTTGGCCTGGGCGATGATGATGTTCGGCGTCTCTCTTTTGAATCGGAAAACATTGTCCACGGTGGCGCATCCGGTATCGACAACACTGTCTCCACATACGGTAATTTGATCATGTTCCAGAAAGGAACTCCTCCTAAAATGGAGACCTTATCGCTGGTAGAGCCTATTCCGATAGTGATTGGACTGAGTGGCGTAGAGAGCATGACTTCCAAGATGGTTAAGCGTGTACGGGAACAGGCTGAAAAATATCCGCAGTGGTATGAAAAGATTTTCAAACAGATGGATGAATTAGCTGTGGCATCCAAAGAGGCTATTGAAAAAAGGGATCTTAGTCAGCTGGGCATGATCATGAACATGAATCACGGCTACCTTAATACGCTAGGTGTCTCCTACCCTGACGTTGAAAGTTTGATTGAAATAGCCCGGAATAACGGAGCCCTGGGAGCCAAACTGACCGGTGGCGGTGGCGGTGGCGCAATGATTGCCCTCTGTGATTCCGATAAAGCCCAGAGAAAAATTCAGAAGAAGATGCACGAAGCGGGTTATGATGCATTGATTGCCGAAATAAAGCCCTCAACGCCGTAACCTTCCCCTCTTGAGAGGGGATTGAGGGGTGTGTTTAGTCAAACCTTTGGTTTACGATGTATGGTATAAGGTTTACGCAGAATCTTCGTCAGACGACTAAATCTGTTTCCTTATCATTTTTTGCACTC
Source organism: uncultured Rhodohalobacter sp. (assembly GCA_964535495.1). Lineage (GTDB taxonomy): Bacteria > Bacteroidota > Rhodothermia > Balneolales > Balneolaceae > Rhodohalobacter. Next base: position 2,016 of record CAZHUP010000142.1, on the reverse strand, counting down.
TCTGATTTTGTCTGTAAAACGAACTTCTCATCTACTCGCCTCAATTCTTAACGTTAATTCAAACCCAGCTCTCTGTTCGGCGGTATTTTATTTGCATTTTATC
>CAZHUP010000142.1:0-1813 GCA_964535495.1 uncultured Rhodohalobacter sp. | reverse complement strand
GAAATCCCGAGCACTTCGGGAAGTGGGAACCGTGGTGGGTGTTTAGGCAAATCTTTGGTTTACGGTATATGATATAAGGTTTACGCCGTACGTTTAAGTACAAGCTACTCTTTCTATGATCTGGCATTTTTTATCTTGCTACTAGCCTTCTACCAAAGCTGCCAAACTTCTATTTCATCTTTCACTCCCAAAGTTCTTACCTTTAAAAGATATTATTGTCTAAAACTCTTATTCATCCATAAACAGATTTAAAGAATGACCGAATCCGTAGAAATTATGGCTCCTGCCGGTGACTGGGCCTCACTTCGTGCTGCTCTTCAGGCCGGTGCCGACTCCGTTTATTTTGGAGTTGAGCAGCTCAATATGCGTGCTCGCGCTACCAATAACTTTACCCTCGACGATTTAAAAGAGATTGCTGAACTGTGTAGTGAACACGATATAAAAACATATTTGACGCTCAATACGGTTCTGTATGATCACGATCTTCCACTTATGAAGCGTATTATTGACCGGGTGAAAGAGACCGGTATTACGGCGATCATCGCATCAGATCAGGCCGCAATGATGTATGCTCACAAGCAGGGTGTTGAGGTTCACATCTCCACGCAGGCGAATATTTCCAATATTGAGATGGTAGAGTTCTACAGCCACTTTGCAGATGTAATGGTGATGGCCAGGGAGCTGAGCCTGAATCAAGTTGGAAAAATTGTGGATGCCGTTAAAGAAAGAAATATTACCGGACCATCCGGAAACCTTATTGAGATTGAGATTTTTGCGCACGGAGCCCTCTGCATGGCTGTTTCCGGAAAATGCTATATGAGTTTGCACACCTACAACTCATCGGCTAACCGCGGAGCCTGCAAACAGAACTGCCGACACGCTTACCGCGTAACCAACGACGAAGGTGAAGAATTGATGATTGACAACGAGTATATCATGTCGCCCAAGGATCTCTGCACGATCGATTTTCTGGATCAGATACTTGCAACCGGTGTAAAAGTACTGAAGCTTGAGGGACGTGGAAGATCTCCGGAATATGTTAAAACAGTTACCCAATGCTATAAAGAGGCAGCTCAAGCCGTATTAGACGGTACCTATACTGAGGAAAAAGGCAAAGAGTTGAAAGCCAGGCTGAATGAAGTATACAACCGAGGTTTTTGGGATGGATATTACCTCGGACGCAAACTGGGCGAGTGGAGTGATGCCCACGGGTCCGTTGCCACAAAACAGAAGACATTTATCGGAAAAGTGCTCCACTATTATCCGGAGCCGGAAGTGGCTCACATCAGAATTAAAACAAAAGAACTGCGACTTCACGATCCGGTTTTAATTATCGGCGATACAACAGGTGTAATTGAAACCTCTGTTGAATCCCTGTGGGTAGATGATCAGCCTTCAGAGCACGCAGGTAAAGGTGTGGAGTGTACCATTAAAGTCCCTGAGAAAGTACGAGTCGGGGATAACCTCTATCTTTGGGAGGATCGGGTATAATGTTGATCCAGTTTTTACGAAAGAAGTGTATTGGTTGTAATTACTGTGTAGAAGCTGCACCTGAAAGATGGCAGATGTCAAAGCGAGATGGAAAGTGTGTTCTGTTGGGTGGAAAGAAGAAAGGAAATATGTATCAGGTTCGGGTTGGTGAACACGAGCGTGAGTCTAATAAACTGGCAGCAGACGTCTGCCCTGTTGATGTGATACGTATTCAGTAAAATTTGAAATGACAGCTAATTACTTTCTCACTCCTCTAACCGATTATTAAAAGATCATTTCCATTCATCAGGCCTAAAATAATGAACTAGCATATCTAAATCCC
>CAZHUP010000141.1:0-6761 GCA_964535495.1 uncultured Rhodohalobacter sp. | reverse complement strand
AGCGCTTAGCGAATTCTTCAGAGGTGTGTTCTTCTCGGAGCCGCAGTGAATGGAAGTGAGTTCGAAATCTTTACCCCCAACAACACACCCCTCGCTCAATAAAGCAGGCTGCGCCTCTTTATTTACGCTTTTCCCCTCTCGAGAGGGGAGGATTTTGCGGCAGAGCTGTGTGGTTGTCGTCGCGGAGCGGAGCTCCGGACGAGGGAAGGCTCACATCTCAAGACTATTTAACCGCATTTGCGATCTGATCCACAAAGTCCAGTTTCTCCCATGTGAATTCATCACGGCCAAAGTGTCCGTACGCGGCGGTCTTTCTGAATCCGGGCTTTTTGAGGTCCAGTCTTTTTATAATTCCGGCCGGCGTGAGGTCAAATGTCTTCATAATCGCTTCGGCCAGTTTCATGTCGTCCACTTTTCCGGTGCCGTAGGTATTCACATTTATTGAAACCGGATCTGCAACACCAATTGCGTAGGCAACCTGAACCAGGCACTCTTCCGCCAATTCAGCGGCAACAATATTTTTAGCAATATGCCGGGTTGCATAAGCCGCACTTCTGTCCACTTTCGAGGCATCTTTTCCGGAGAAAGCTCCGCCACCGTGGGCGCCGCGTCCGCCGTAGGTATCAACAATAATTTTTCTTCCGGTCAGGCCCGTATCACCGTGCGGCCCTCCAATTACAAATTTTCCGGTTGGGTTCACATGCAAAATGGTGTTAGCATCCATAAAATCTTCCGGAATTGCTGTTCCGATCAGGTGCTTTTTGACATCCTGCTTGATTTGCGACTGCTCAACTCCCTCATCGTGCTGAGTTGAAATCACGATTGTGTCGATCCGTTTCGGCTGCCTGTTTTCATCATACTCTACCGTTACCTGACTCTTGCTGTCCGGACCCAAATACGGCATCAGCGCTGTCTCTTTTCGAATGTGAGCCAGTTTGCGAAGCAGATCGTGTGAATATTGTAACGTCATCGGCATATACTGTTCAGTCTCACGGTTGGCATATCCGAACATCATTCCCTGGTCGCCGGCACCCTGCTTTTTTTCACCTGACTCATCCACACCCTGTGCAATATCCGGACTCTGCTGATGAATTGTGGTCAGCACTCCACACGAATCGGCATCAAATCGATAGCTTGCTTTGGTGTAGCCGATTTCACGGATTACATTACGAACCGTTTCCTGTACATCAACGTAAGAATCGGTTGTTACCTCACCCGACACTACCGCCAGCCCTGTTGTAACCAACGTCTCAACAGCAACCCGTGAATCGGGGTCACTCTCCAGCATTGCGTCTAAAATAGCGTCTGAAATCTGGTCTGAAACTTTGTCCGGATGCCCCTCTGATACCGATTCGGAAGTAAATAATCTTTTCATCAAAATAATCTGTAGAAGTTAATTCGTTGATTTAAAAAGCGGATTGAAACTACGAAAATTTTGTCAGGTTTTCACTCAAAACAAATTTACTGATCTCCGGAAAAGAGATCACTGTCACCTGCAGCGCCTGATTGGTTTATCCCCAGATATTGATACGCTTTGGCAGCTGCTACCCGCCCTTTGGGTGTTCTCTGCATAAAACCTTCTTTAATTAAGAATGGTTCGTACACCTCTTCGATAGTACCTTTATCCTCGCCAACGGCCACGCCCAGTGTACTCAGGCCAACAGGTCCTCCATTGTAATTTTCAATAATCGCCTTCAAAATTCGGATATCCATATCGTCCAGGCCATTTTGATCCACATCGAGTGCGTTTAATGCTTTATCGGCAATTTTATCGTCAATCTCTGTTAGTCCATCAACCTGTGCAAAATCACGGGTTCTTCTCAGCAGCTTGTTCACAATACGTGGCGTACCGCGGCTTCGCCGTGCAATTTCGTGCGCACCGGATTCGGTGATTCCAAATTTCAGAATATGTGCCGTCCGCAGCGCAATTCTCTGCAGCAGCTCCGTATCGTAGTAGTCGAGCCGCATATCGATTCCAAAACGAGCCCGTAGCGGAGCTGTCAGTAATCCTTTTCTCGTGGTAGCTCCAACAAGCGTAAAGTGATTCAGGTCAATTTGTACACTGCGGGCATTGGGGCCCGAGTCGATCACGATATCCAGCTTGTAATCCTCCATTGCCGAGTAGAGATACTCCTCGATCACCGGGTTTAGACGATGGATTTCATCAATAAACAGAACATCACCCTGCTCCAGATTGGTAAGCAGTCCGGCCAGGTCACCCGGTTTTTCCAAAACGGGTCCGGTTGTCGGTTTGATCTGCACACCCATCTCTGCGGCAATAATGTAGGCAAGCGTGGTTTTCCCCAATCCCGGAGGGCCCGAAAGAATAACGTGATCGAGAGCTTCGTTTCTCTTTTTAGCGGCCTGAATAAAAACATTCAGATTACTAATCACTTTTTGCTGACCAACAAATTCATTCAGGGATGATGGCCGCAGATTTTCTTCTACCGTAAAATCTTTCTCTTCAGGGTCTAATAAAGGATTTTGCAAAGCGATTCTTATCTGATTTGTTTAAACTTAGGTAATACTATAATACTTAATTTGAACTGTAATTGCTTTATCACAGCTGAGTTATGACTGATTCGTCACGTTTGCCGGATATTCTATTAAAAAACTCTTCCAATGCTGTTAAAGGAAGGTCTGTCAATCAAAAAAAGAATGAAGTATTGAGTAAAAAAGGATTAAAACCGGATGATCAACCCAGCGATCTAAAGATATTTGGTAAAGATTATTTCATCAACTACGAGTTAAGCTGGCTGAAGTTTAACTGGCGGGTTCTGAGTGAAGCTCAGGATCCCAATAAACCGCTGCTCGAGAGAGTGAAATTTATCGGCATTGTCTGTTCTAACCTGGATGAGTTTTATCAGAAGCGTGTGGGGGGATTAAAACGACAGTATCATGCAGGTGTAAGTGAACTCTCCCTGGACGGGCTTACGCCTAAAGAGCAGCTTACCGCTATCCGAAAAGATATAGGGAAAATGATCCGCGCCTATCGCGACTGTTTTTTCAAAGATCTGCTCCCAGCCCTCGAAAAAGAGGGTATCAAAATCTTGAACTACAATAAGCTGAGTGCCGAACTTAAAGCAAAAGCTGATGACTATTTTTCCAGGCAACTCTATCCGATTATCACACCTTTAGCGGTAGATGAAGCTCATCCATTCCCTTTTATTTCTAATAAAAGCCGGTCTCTCGCAGTAAAACTGAAAGAGAAGAATTCCGATAAACATCACTTCGCCAGAGTTAAAATTCCGGCAAACCGGCCGCGATGGATAACTCTTCAAAAAAATGATGACGAAGTCATTTTACTGTCCACCAGCGACCTTATCAAGCAGAAAATTGCCAGCTTATTTCCCGGGATGGACATTATATCTGCGCACATTTTCCGAGTTACACGCAATGCGGATATTGAACGGAATGAAGAGGAAGCCGATGATCTTCTGGAGCTTATTGAAGACGAATTAAGAGAGAGACGTTTTGCAGAAATCGTGCGGCTGGAAATTGATAAAGAGATGCCGGATGATGTAAAAATCTACTTACTCAATCAGCTAAACATCAAGAAACACGATCTGTTTGAGATGGACGGTCCTCTTGGTCTTGCAGATGCCACTCAACTTTATGACTTAGAGGGGTATAACCATTTAAAAGAAGCGCGCTGGACCCCAACGCTTCACCCGGTTTTTAAGCATGAGATAGATGAAGAATTACCGGATATTTTTGATGTGATACGGAAGGGCGATTTTCTTGTTCATCATCCATATCACAGTTTTGAAACATCTACACAGCGTTTTGTTGAAGAAGCCGCCAAAGATCCCAAAGTTCTGGCAATCAAACAGACACTTTACAGAACATCCAGCGATTCCCCGGTTATGCAGGCTCTTATACGTGCCGCAGAGGCAGATAAACAGGTTGCCGTACTGGTTGAGCTCAAGGCTCGATTTGATGAAGAACGAAACATCACCTGGGCCCAAAAGCTCGAGAAAGCAGGTGCTCACGTCACTTATGGAATTGCGGGACTGAAAATCCATACTAAACTTACAATTGTTGTCAGAGAAGAGGACAATGAATTGCGCCGGTACCTCCATATTGGAACCGGCAACTATCATCCCGATACCGCTCAGCTTTATGAAGACCTGGGCTATTTTACATGCCGGGAAGATCTGGCATCAGATGTAACCGATATTTTTAATCTGCTGACCGGTTATGCGCCTGATCAGTCTTATGAAAAGATGCTGGTGGCCCCGAAGCACATGAGAAATAAAATAACGGCTCTCATAAATGATGAAATTACAGCTGCTAAAAATGGACAGGAAGCCCGAATCATTGGTAAAATGAATAATCTTGAAGACCCATTAATTATTCAAAAGCTTTATGAAGCTTCTGAAGCGGGTGTAAAGATAGATTTGATTGTGAGAAGCGTCTGCAGATTGATCCCTCAAAAGGAAGGACTGAGCGAGAACATTAACGTACACGCCATCATTGGTCGCTTTTTAGAGCACTCCCGCTGCTACTACTTCCATGCCGGTGGAAAAGACAAATACTACCTTGGTTCGGCAGACTGGATGCACCGCAATCTTGATGCACGCGTAGAAGCGCTGGCCCCAATCCAGAATGATGCTTTAAAGAAATATTTAAAGTTTTTCCTGAATGTCACCATGAAGGACAATCAGCAGCGATGGATTCTCAAACCAAACGGAAAGTATAAAAAGGTAAAACCCAATAAAGGTGAGAATAAACTCTCAATTCACCAGTATTTGATGGATCACGTTAAAGCAGCTAACTCTCCGGTTCCCTGCTCAACCTGTATCTGATCTAATGATTAAATATCAGACGCATCTAAATCTGTTTGAGCGGGTTCATATTCCAACTCTTCATCAATCTTCTTTAATAGTGATAGTGCAGGATTTACAAATCTGCCGTCAGAGGTATAGGCGTTGTAAACAGCCTCTCTTGCTTCTTCAAGCATCTCCAGATTTAGATATGCGTTCCCCAAAAACCACCACGCTTTTTCCCTGAAAAACCGATTCATTGCATCCGATTCAGCAGCAGCCTCAAAAAACAGTGTTGCCTGATCGTAATTGGCCATGTTGTAATAGAGTATACCAAGGTTCAGCTCAATTCTGGCTTTTTGGTGCGGATCAGGATTCTGAAGCAGCAACGCCCTGAATTTTCTGACTGCACTATCCTGATCGTCCTCATAGGCTGAAGCTAAAGCCCTGTTTATCTCAATATCCATCGTTTGTGACACTTCTCCTTCCGAACGTAAAATATCAGACCCCGACATTTCATTGATATCAATTTGTGAAATGGAATCGGGATGAGAGATATCTGTTTCACTCATCGGAAAGATGTGCAGTCCAAAACTGATCAGAACAACTGCCGCTGCTGCCATAACCCAGCCTTTAGAGCTCTTCCAAAAACTTATTTGTTCACTCTGTTCTGAATCCGGATGTATAGAATGGATATTGGATTGTGACTCCTTTTTAGCCAGATCTCTCAAATGTAATTCTGTTTCAAACCATTTGTAGTACTCAGGATTTTCTACAAACTGAGCCCAAAGGTTTTCTATCTCCTCTTTAGAAAGATCTCCATCTATATAACGGGTAATTTCTCTATAGATCTCTTTTTCTGACATTTCTCTTTTTTTATTGTTCAATAGCTCTGAATTTTCCAATACAGTATTCAGCTGTAAGAAACTGATTTTCAAGAATCCTTACAGAAGAAATTTAATTTTTAATAATGCCTTTCAGCGCAAGAACTTAAATGCTTAATAACTCTATGTTTACGCTGCCATGCATTATTCAGAGAAATGTCAAATTCTTCGGCTACATCTTTAGCATCCGCTTCCGGGTACTTAAAAATAAACTCAACCAGAGCGCGATAATGATCTTTCAGCTGTTCGATACAGAGTTTTAGAATTTTTGCCCTGTCGTCATTAACAAGGTTCCATATCTGACTCTCATCCACGTGTGGCTCCTCGCTCAGTTCTTCATGTTCATTGAAATCATGGTCCCTCAATAAGTTGAGGTAGCTGTGCCGGGAAGCCTTCATCATATATTTTGCCAGCCCGCCCGGATTATCGATTACATCGTCGCGGATTTTTGGGATCAAATATTCAAACATCTGCTGAACGGCATCTTCGGCATCGTGAGGCGTAGCCCCCATGGTTGAAATGAGATATTTTTTCAAGATGATCAATGAATCGGAACAAATCTCGTTTACAGATTCGCTATCCCCGTTTTGCAAAGCATCTACAAGTTCAGAATAATCCATACCCCGTCTGGTTTATTGTTTTGGGATAAGAATATAACAGTTGACGGGTTTTGAGCAAATTAGATTATACGTAAAAAAGCGTAGGTGAATTATGTTTTTAAAATTCATATTAACCGCTAACGGATCAGGTTTTTGTTTCTAAAACTGATGTATTGATCCCCTGCAATGATGATATGATCATCGAGCGGAATTCCAATATGTTTACCACTCGCTACAATCCGATTTGTCAGATTTATATCTGAAGCGGACTCCTTTGCGTAACCGGACGGATGATTGTGAGCCACCAGAATAGAGTTGGCCTGATTCAGTATTGCCTGGCGCATCACCTCCGGCACATCCACAACCGTGGCCTTATTTCCACCCTGACTAATTTTTTTATAACCGGTCAGAATTTTTGCGTTGTTCAGAAACGCCACGTAAAACTCTTCGTGTGGAAGATCTCTCAATCGCGGAGCAAAAAATGCCGCGGCATCATCCGGTGAGGTAATTTT
>CAZHUP010000140.1:0-6763 GCA_964535495.1 uncultured Rhodohalobacter sp. | reverse complement strand
CAAAAATTGCAAACAGCCTTGATTGATTAGTAAGGTTTGTTAGATTAAGAGGTCGTTCACGATTAACTGATACTTTTCAATCTATATTCGTACTCAATGGCCTCTATCAAAATTCTACTGATAAACCTGATCGGTTTATTCTTATTGTTTGCTCCATCGGAACTGATTGCTCAAACCTATGCCGACCACTCAAAAGTTGCTCAACTCGATTCTATTTTCAGCGACTGGGATTCTGAAGCCACACCCGGTTGCGCGGTTGGCGTCTCACAGGAAGGACGCCCACTTGTGATGCGAGCCTATGGGATGGCTGATCTGGAAAATCCGGTCCCCAACACACCATCTACCATTTTTGAAGCCGGTTCGGTTTCCAAACAGTTTGTATCAGCATCAATGATTATATTAGCACTGGAAGGGGAGATATCGCTGGAAGATGATGTGCGGGAGATCATACCGGAACTCACAGATTATGGACACACAATTACCTGGCGACATCTGCTGAATCACACCTCCGGTTTGCGCGACTGGGGTAGTGTAACTTCCATTTCCGGCTGGGGACGATCCAATCGAACACACAATCATGATCATGTTCTGGATATCATGAGCCGGCAAACTCGTCTCAATTTCCCGCCGGGCGAGCGTTACTCATACAGCAACTCCGGCTACAACCTGATGGCGATAGCTATTGAGAGGGTCACAGGTGAGCCATTTGCAGAGCATTCCAATAAAAAAATATTTAAACCGCTTGGAATGACTTCCACTCAGTGGCGTGATGATTACACCCGAATTGTAAAAGGAAGAAGTTCAGCCTATTCGGGAAGAGCGGGAGATGAGGAGTACACCATCAACCGGCCCATTGAAAATGTTCATGGTAACGGAGGTCTATTAACTACGGTTGGCGATCTGCTGATCTGGTCTCACGCCATTCAGTCGAACTATTTTGGTGAGGAGTTTCATCAGGAGCTGATTACACAGGGAGTCCTTGACAGCGGCAGAACGATCGCTTACGCTTCAGCCGTTCGGGTAGACGAAGATCACGGCTATCAGCAGATTACGCACACCGGAGCCACCAGTGGCTATCGGGCCTATCTGAGTCTCTACCCCGACTCAAGTCTTGCAGTTGCACTGCTCTGTAATGTGACCGGCGCAAATCCGGGAAGCCTTGGAAGTGCTATATCAGACGTTTTTCTTGATGAGAAGGAAAGTGAGCAGGTGCAGCCCGAAAAAGGAGTTGTGCGCCGAAGTGACGAAGAGTTGAAAGAGTGGACCGGAATCTGGAGTGATCCGAGAAACTACCGGGCTACTGAAATTACCTGGGAAGAGGGAGAGTTAAAGCTGAATGGAAACACAACACTGCACCCGATTTCAGGAAGTGAAGTTCGGGTTGGAGATTCAGATACGGTCTATCGATTTATGGATCAGGGAAGTGAAGGTCTGCACATTCAGGTGATACGGGAAGGATTTGAAGAGGAGGTGCTGATTCCGGAAAATCCGTCAGGTGAATTTACAGATAGATGGACTCAGTTTGAGGGAGTTTACGTGAGTTCAGATGCAGAAACGGAAATTCGAATTGAGCTGCAGGAAGAGAAGCTGGTGGCACATCGGCGCCCTGCCGACACTTTTGAGCTGGAACCTGTCTATGGAAATACTTTTTCAGCCCGGGGATTTGGACTGATTCGATTTGTACCGGACTCAGGCGGAGAAATTCAGGAGTTTATTTACAGCTCAGGAAGGGTGTATGATCTCAGGTTTGAAAAGCAAAATTAACTCATAAAAAAATTGGCTTGAACTTCCTCTTTTTCCTTTCAAATATCGTACTTCGGAATTTGCGTTCGGCAGTTAAATTATGATCGTGTAAGATTTTCAGAGAAAAGGGTTTAAAATAGTAAAACCTCTAAATTTTAGTGAAATAGCGCCAAAGAATGGTACCACTCTGTATTAAGAGTTTACTCAGAAAATTAAACTCTTTAGTGGTGAAAAGCTTATTTCTTTTTAAAACCATGTAACCAAATATCGCGGCATCGTCAGGTATTTGCCGATCATTTTTTAAATACTCTCGGTCGGTAACCTCATATAGGGGGATACCAATTTCTGCCGGCAGTTTTGCTTTTTTTGATGATTCTTTAAAAATCCCCTTATCGTCGCCAAAAGCGTGATTTGATAAATAAGGTTTGTGAAGTTCTGTAAAGGTTCTAAACGTTTCCTCTTCGATAAGATCATCAGGTCCATATGTTTGGAGCTCTTTAACTCCCATGGTTAAAATTAGTCTGGGCTGATTATTCCGCAGTACCCAGAAAAATATGTGATCAATGTCGAATCGGTTGTGCAGAAGCGTACAGAGTCTGCGGGAAATTGTAAAGAAATCACCGGTCTGCACCTCTTCCATTAAGCTCTGCACAAACTCTTTTTTACTCACCGAAAAGCCTTTGGGAACCGGTATATCATCGAGCGTTGTTGTGAGTTTTAGCTCAACTCTCTCAATGATATTGTTCGGATCATCTTTGAATAGAGACTTCTTAATAAAATCAGCTGCACCTAAGTTAAGTGCGCTCTTCTCTTTTTCAACGGTTGGCTTACCGGTCATAATCAAAACCGGAATGTTGCTATGCTCGGCATCAGCCATGATCGACTCCAGAAACTCAAGTCCATCAATTCCCGGCATGTGAATATCCGACAGGATCAGGTGGATGGTTGCTTCGGAAAGTTTATTCACAGCCTCTTGCGCATCGTATACATGAATCAGGTTAAAACGTTCACCAAGAATACGCTCAACCACGAAATGCGTCATTTTATCGTCATCGATGATCAGAATGTTATACATTCGATTTAAGTTTAGTGCAGTCGGTTAAAGGGTATATAGTAAAGTACTACTCTTACAGCTTCAAAATTAATAAAATAGACTTGCTTTAAGCATCATTTATTCAATTATTGAAGCATCCTGAATTTAAAAAATAATCTATGGGCGACGAACGAGTACATTTACCCGAGTCGAAAGAGGAATCTCAGCAATTTCTTAAATATCTGCTGCGTGATGTTCGTGCAATGGAGAAAATGCTTGACGAAGGATGGTTTGAGATTGATAACGTTCGAATTGGAGCGGAGCAGGAAGTTTGCCTGATTGATCAGTACGCAAAACCATTGCCTATTGCCATGGAGTTGATGGAGAAATTGGGTGATAACGGATTTACTACAGAGCTCGCTCGATTTAATCTGGAAGCCAATCTCACCCCACAGCTTTTTAAAGGAAAATGCCTGAGCATTTTGGAAACTGAAATTCTGGACAAGCTGGATCTGATTAGGGATGCAATTCGTGGTTTTGATGGAGATCTTGCTCTCGCCGGAGTATTACCAACTATTCGAAAATCTGACCTGGATATCAAGAATCTGACTCCGCTTCAGCGTTATCGGGCCTTGTGTGATGCTATTAATAAACTTAGAGGTGAAGAGTACGATCTGCGTATTCAGGGTGCAGATGAACTCCTCATGAGATTTGACACCCCACTGCTGGAAGCTTCAAATACAGGATTTCAAGTTCACCTTCAGGTCAGCCCGGATGAATTTGTTGAGAAATACAATATGGCGCAGGCTATTGCCGGACCTGTACTTGCCGGAGCCGTTAACTCACCGCTGCTGTTTGGAAAACGCCTGTGGAGTGAAACCAGAATCGCCCTTTTTCACCAATCAGTTGATACCCGAAAAGTGGGAGATCACCTTCGTGATTCAAGCCCGAGGGTTACATTTGGAAATGACTGGATAAAAGAGAGTATTCTGGAAATTTATCGGGAAGATATTGCCCGTTACCGCGTCATACTTAGCGCGGATGTGGATGAAAATGTTGAAGAGATGCTGGAGCAGGGGAAGGTTCCGGCGCTGCGTGCGCTTCAAATTCATAACGGCACGGTGTATAGATGGAATCGCCCCTGTTACGGAATCAGTGACGGTAAACCTCATCTTAGAATCGAGAACCGTGTTTTTCCGTCCGGACCCACAGTATCGGATGAAATTGCGAATGCTGCATTTTGGCTCGGTCTGTTGAACGGGATGAGTAATCACTACCCAAATATACACGAGAAGCTTGATTTTGATGACGTGAAAATGAACTTTTTTGCAGCATCAAAAATTGGGCTGGATACCAAATTCCGATGGGTGAATGATAAACGCCACTCAGCTGTGGAACTTATTACTGAAGAATTTCTGCCAATTGCCAGAGAGGGCCTGGAGAAGGCTGGTGTGGATAGCGGTGATATATCAAGCTATTTAGATATTATAGAAGATCGTGTGGATTCGGGGCAGACCGGAAGTTATTGGATGGTTAAATCGTACAATGAACTTTCAAAAAAAGTATCTCGCGAACAGGCTTTGACGGCTTTGACCAACGCTATGGTGAAAAATCAGAAAAAGGGTGAACCTGTTCATCGCTGGGGGCTTGCCAAGGTAGACGATATGGAAAACTGGCAACCTCATACGTTACTGGTTGAAGAGTTTATGACCACGGATCTATTCACGGTTCAAAAAGATGATATTTTAGAATTAGTTGCTAACCTGATCGATTGGCGGCGAATCCGCTATGTGCCTGTAGAGGATGACAGTAAACATCTTGTCGGGTTGATAACGATGCGTAATGTTTTCCGTGAGTACAACAATGTGATTCACGGTAAATCCGATCTGAACAGATCAGTGGATGATATTATGATCAAAAATCCGATAACCATTCATCCGGAAGCATCTATTATTGAAGCGAATGAAATTATGGACGAACAGCAGATCGGTTGTTTACCGGTTGTGAAAAATAACAGGCTGGTGGGTGTAATTACGGAACAGAACTTTATGACGATTACCAAACGCCTGCTGCGCGTTTTGGATAAAGGAAAAGGAGAATGAGGAAGGAGGAAAGTATTCAAACTCCAAAATCAGAGCAGAATTATCGGGTTTTGTCACATTTTAAAAAAGACGAATCAGGTCCGGTAGTTGTTGCCCTGGCAGGAATGCACGGTAACGAAAATTACGGCGTAAGTGCAGTTCGAAAAGTTGATGAGTTATTGAATGAATCCGACGGTTTGTCGTCAGGGGAATTTATAGGTCTTGCAGCCAATATACCGGCTTTAAAAGAGAGGGTTCGGTTTATCAATGAGGATATGAATCGAATCTGGTTTCCCAGTATTATTGATAAAATCCGAAGAACTCCGGTTGAAAATATGCTCACAAACGAGCGGCTTCAGATAAAAAAACTTCTTCAGATACTGGACCCATATATTTTACAGTCTGATCGTGAAGTCATATTTGTAGATCTGCACTCCTTTTCGGCACCCGGCGGTCTGTTTCTGATTACGCCCAGAGGCAAGCGGAGTGAAAAGCTGGTCGGTCTGTCAACGCCTATGATTTTCGGGATTGATGATGCGCTTCAGGGAGCTGCTCTTCGATATCTTCATGACCAGGGCCACACGGCTATGGCGTTTGAGGGTGGGATGCACCACGAAAGTCGCACCCTTACCAACATGGTGGCTTTTTTGCTTCTTATAAACGCCCGGTTTGGATTGATACAGCCACAGCTGTTAAAAGATTTTGACGTTTATCAAAAACATATCCGGGTGGAAGCTTCAAATCTTCCGCAAAAAGTGGAATTGGTTTACAAGCATATTATTGAGCCGGGCGATCGGTTTATTATGCGTCCCGGTTTCGAAAACTTTCAATCTGTTAGAGAGGGCGATTGGCTGGCTGATGACCAGACCGGCAGAATATTTTCACCCTGTGACGGGTATATGCTGATGCCGCTCTATCAGGAACAGGGCGATGATGGATTTTTTATCGTCAGAGAGGTTTGATGTTTGCCTTTTGCATTATGCTGTTTCACACTATCTTCTGCACAACTGAGATTATTTTATCAATTTACCATCTGATTCATGTTAGATTTTCGATTTGTTGACGGTACACGGCTAACCTCTGTGGTTGAAGCCCTGATTTTTGCCAGTCCGGAGCCCATAGCCTGGGAGAAGCTTTCATCCATTATACACGAGAGTGATGAGGAGATTGAACCGGACGAGAAAGTGATTCAGAGAATTGTAGACCAGCTCAATAATCGCTATGAGGAGAACGACCTCAGTTTCAGGATCGAAAAAACGGGTGGTGGATATACGTTTATAACTCAGCCGAGATTTCATCCGTGGCTCAGTATTTTTCAGCACGAAAATGCCTACCGCAAACTTTCGCAGTCGGCCATTGAAACGCTCGCCATTGTAGCCTATCGGCAGCCGGTTACAAAGCCCGAAGTAGATCAGATTCGGGGTGTAGACTCCGGTTATATTTTGCGTCAGCTGTTGGAAAAGATGCTGGTGAAAGTATCAGGACGGGCCGACTCCCCCGGAAAACCGCTGCTCTACAAAACAACCGATTATTTTCTGAAGCATTTTGGACTCAATTCAGTCACAGAACTGCCTAAGCCGCGTGAGATTGATGAAATTCTGAAAGATGACGACATGGCCGAACACCGTCGATTATTGATGGAGCGGCAGATGGAGATTGATGAAAGTGATGAGGCCGATGAGATTCTGGAAGAGTTTATGGATAAGTTTAATGAGGAAGGGCCGCAAGATGAGACTGAATTTTCAAAACCTGATGATCAAGTGGGTAAACAGGAAAGTCAAGAGGACGAATCTGGCAGTAAAAATGAGGACGAAGACGAAGCTGACAGAACCGATTGATTTTGTGTACGGGAAGTGTGTATATTAATACACACTAAAAATCAAGGTTCAATATTACTTATTCTTGT
>CAZHUP010000139.1:0-6766 GCA_964535495.1 uncultured Rhodohalobacter sp. | reverse complement strand
GTTTTTTTTATCATCCAGTAGCTCCAGGCCAAAACTTTTCAGGCTTTTTGAAAATGCCGTCAACTGTTCTTTTGTGATCTCTTCCTTGATTTCAACTGCGCCAAGATCAACAGATACACAAGTGAGCCCAAGTTTTTCAAGTTCGTTCTTAACCACCATCTTGCAGCGTAAACTAACCATATATTTAATATATAGTTTCATGTTATGCTTTTTAACTTGATTGTAGTATCCATAACAAATTGATATCAAATAATTTAAATATGCTGATGCGTATCCACTTGTATTTTATTCAGAATGTCTATTACCTGACTTTAATTTGTGTATGCAAAATGCTTTGAGGTATCTGTATAGATTTACGTACTTCCCTGAATTACAGACTGGAGTACAAGTCTTGAATTTGTTTGTCTAAGTAAACCGATGATTATCGATGCTCATTTTCCCGTTATTTGTAAATCAAAGTCGCACACTTGAACTCTCACTCTTTTCTCTCCGTAAATCACACAACTTTGATATGTTGGTACGTTAAAGGATGATAAAGTAATTTATGTAAGAGTTTATACAATACATCTGTAATCAATGCTTGATACACTCTTGTGAGAGCTGTATCAAAATCGAATCATAGTATCCCCATATATACCGTTTATGATTGTTTTTATTGGTCTATTTAAATCACCATTATTTTTTAGATAAATACTGAAATCGATTTTCACTTTTATCATTCCTACTAAGTTAAATAATATTATACCACTTCATTTATCTATATAATAATTAGTGTTACATATATCACAGTTTTTTTTGGGACTATATTGATTGAATGCAGTTCGCTAATTTGTAGATGTTCCGGGTATTCACCAAATTACAGGTTGAGCATGGCAGATTATTCTTCCAGTAAAAAATTCCTAAATAAATTTCATCTTTATGACAGTAGAAGAGATTAAAAAACAACTTGAGTCATCAAAAAACCCGGTAGCCAAAGCATTTCATATTGGAGACCATTTTAAAGTACTACTCTTTGGCTTTAAGAAAGGCATGAAACTGAGTGATCATAAAGCCAGTCATCCCACCAAACTTTTAGTTATTGAAGGCGATGTGATCTATCACCAGGAGAAAAAGGATATTCGACTAAAGCAACATGGCGAGGTCGAGATTCCAGCCGGAATTATTCACTCGGTTGGAGCATTGGAAGATAGCCTGATTCTTCTAACCCAGGGTTGATTGGAGTACACTTAATGATGTTCTGAGGAGTTTGTATGGATATTCGTGTAATTTCGCGTCTTGTGTCATTATGCCAAATTCCTGTTGGAAATCAGATATGAGGCTGATTCTGATTTGTTAACAAGAATGTTCAGACTTTATCTCTTCAATTCTTTTCCAAGATCAAAAAGATAGAACACACTGATCTGTAAACCACGATTACTGGATCGGTAAAAATTATCCGTAGAAATTCTGCTCAACCCTAAATTATAGCGGATATCAATCACAATACCATTTGGAGTCAGCGGATAACTTAGACCTGCACTTAAACTTAAATCTACTTTTCTGAACCTGTTTTTTAAATCATACGTTGCCGCATCTTGATCTAGCCAGGCATTCATCAGAAAACCCAGTTGCGGGCCTGCCTGCACTCGAATATCATTGTCAAACTTATATTGAAAAAGAATAGGTACATTGACATGATCGAGTCGAATTACGGAGTCTTCACTTATCAGTTTTGCACCCTGTGGTGAGTAGAGCAGCTCAGTTTGAATGGAGAGTGGAGCGATCTGCTCAGGATAAAACCGGCCTAAAAAACCATAATGAAGCCCCGACCGATTACCGGTTTCAAAATCATTCTCAAAATTGAGGGAGTAGAAGTTTAATCCACCTTTAAACCCAATTTCAGTCTGTTGTGAAAATGCTGTCTCATATCCCGCCGTTAAATAAAATACGGAGACGATTGCTAACCAAAAATACTTCATTTAAAGCCTCTCTTAAGTGTATCATATGTAGCCTGTAAAAAAGAAAATGTTCCTTCAGACTAGCATATTAAAACCATCTTGTTTCAATATGAACCGTAGCTTTCGAAGTGATTTAAGTGGACCAGTTGTTTACGTGGACTTAAGCATCAATTTATAATCTCAAGAATTAGCGAAATCTTCTTACTCTACTGTGTAACCCGATTACTAAAAGTTCTGTTATGAGTTCAATAAAGGACAATCAATCCATGCGAGAACGTATGCTGGCCGGGAAGCCTTATAAAGCCAAGGATGAAGAGCTTGGCCGGATGCATGCAAAGGCCCTGAAGGTAATGCACACGTTTAACAATTCCGCCCCTGAAGAGCGTAATAAGAGAATGTCTCTGCTGAATGATCTATTTGGTTCTCTTGGGAAGAACTCAGAGGTGAATCCGCCATTTTATTGCGATTATGGTGTTCACATATATGCCGGGGAAAAATTCTTTGCCAACTACGATTGTGTCATTCTCGACTGTAACGAAGTTCGAATTGGAGACAGGGTACTTCTGGGTCCAAAAGTTCAGATTTATACGGCAACTCATCCTCTAAATCCGGCCCAGAGAAGAGAAGAGTGGGAGCTGGCGCATCCTATTACAATCGAAGATGATGTTTGGATTGGGGGCGGTGCGATTATCTGTCCGGGTGTTCATATAGGCGCCGGCACAACTATTGGAGCCGGCAGCGTAGTTACAAGAGATATTCCGGCAAATGTGCTTGCTGCGGGAAATCCGTGTCGGGTGATTCGAAAATTGAACACGGATTAAGCTCATTCATTATATTCTTTTTAAATCGAAACTGATAGCTAATGCGAATCTTAAGAAATATTATTAGATGAATATTTTATTTCCCCTGATTCTGTCACTCTTCTCAATATCACTCTCTGGTAATATGTTTCCATTTGAATGTAATCAGAACTTGTTAAATGAAGGTGTCGAATTTGATGTTGAGGATCCGAAAGAGCTTGAAGGAACGTACAAATTAACGTTGGTTCCCACTTGGGATTCTGAGGCTGAAGTAAGTATAGTTGAACTTACATTGATATGGGAGCAACGCTATAAAGATTTGGAGTCTAACTCTTTTAATTCAAATTATATAGAAAATCCCTTGGTTGGCTTCATAAATGGAGAAATCCAAAATTCGACCGCGTTTAACATAAGCGATAAACTTTCGGTTTCGGATCCTTTTAATCCCGCACTTCGCTTTATTGCTGAAACCAATAGTCTCAGATTTCCGGGAGGCAAAATAGATCCGGAATGTGAGGAATGCATTTCTATTGATGTGGACGGAACCGTGTTTAAACTTCAAATTAAAAGAGTTGTTGATGGTATATATGTTGGAGAGTGGACTGAAGATTTCGGTATTTTGAGTATAAAAAATTCAGAAGGAAACAGGATCAATAAAGCTAATGGGTATTTTTGTGCAGAATTAAAACAGTAAATTCGCAATGTATTTTGCCAGATCTAACCGACGTTTTACACTAATCTCACCTCTATATTTTGGAACAAAAGATTCCTTCACGAATAAGTACTCCATCATAATGAACCCCAATTTCATCCATTTCTATGAAACGGCTATCCATACTTATTTTATCCATTACATTTCTTTTTTCACTACAAAACGAAGCCAATGCCCAAAGTACCGAATTGGGAGTAATTATCGGTGAACCGACCGGTGTAAGTGCTAAATTCTGGACTTCGGGCAGATCGGCGGTGGACTTGGGAGTGGCATGGTCTCTGGGTGATTCGGGTAATATGCATCTGCACTCCAATTATCTTTGGCATTTCCGGATGGACTCCGGAGTGGCGTTTTATACGGGTCTTGGCGCCCGTCTTCTGTTTGATGAAGACACTCAACTGGCAGCTCGCATTCCAATCGGTTTACAGTTCAACCTAGCCAGAAGGCTTAGCCTTTTCTTTGAACTGGCACCGACACTACCCATTATGCCTGAAACTCAATCCAATTTTGATATCAACGGAGGGGCGGGAATACGATTCAGGTTTTAAATCAAGGATTTAACTTAAGTTCTGGAATCGCGGGAATGTGTTAGCTTCGGCGTATTCCGTGATTCCGTGGCTATTCTTACTGATTCTGACAATTATCACATATATATATCCTTCTGCCGGACATCCGTGTTTTTAGGATATTTTCACCGCAAATATGGCACGGCTTATCCTCTCTGCCAAACAGATAGTGGCGAAAGTCGCTACGCTTTTTCCCTTCAGATTTCAGCTTTTTAGCCAGATCGTCAGGTGTGGTCAGTCCCCCGGATACGTAAGAGCGCCCGGTTATGGTTAAGGCTGATTTGGAAAAATTTTCTATAGCTTCATCTGAAAGGTCCATCGGACGCATTTTTGGATGAATTTGCGCATCAAATAAAATTTCGGTTCGCAGATAGTTTCCCACGCCGCTTAAAAAGCCCTGATCGAGCAGGAGGGAGGCGAATGATTTTCTCCGGAATTGATCAAAGAGGCTTCTCTCGGCAATGGTCTCCGGATCAACACCTTTCAGAAGATCGGGCCCCAGTTTCCTCAGATAAGGGTGTTCATGCAGCGATTCCGAATCCATCACATCAATATCGCTGGCGCTATAGAGCAGGGCCGAGCTTCGATCCGTCCGGATCTCCAGACGCAGCTCGCGATTTGTCTTTGGGTAATCTCCTGCCGGCTTGATGTACCACTTCCCGTAGAGCTGATTATGTGAAAAGATGTGGTGGTCGTCATCGAATGAGATAACCAGCCCTTTACCGTACGCCTCTACGTTTTTAACCTGCTTTCCTGTGAGATTACCTTCAAACGGTTTGAGGTGTTCGTGGTAGAAGTATAGGTAGATGGGCGACTGATTTCCGATGGCGTTTCGGATTTTATCGGCTTCGCGATGTACTTCGGGTCCTTCAGGCATTTTATTGATTAACTAAAATTGTTTAGATAGAAAAATTTTAACGGAAATTGATTTTGGATCATTCTGATAGCAACGGAATCACGGAATACGATGAATTTACTTTTCGCAGGGATAAATCCCGTGCTCATGTATTTAACCCATGAATGGGTATTGTTCGTTCTAAATGTTTTACTCTTCGATTTGAACAAACATGGGATTTCTGTTTCCCTTTGTGAAGAGATCTGTCTCTTACTGCGGTCGGACTACAATTAAAATATCGCGCAAAGATAGAAATACCATGTTTTTTTATTAATGCACGGATCCACACGGAAGTTTCGGTGTATTCCGTGTTTTCGTGGCTATAATTGGAAATTTTTTAAATCAATCAAATCGGAACCTCTGTGGCAGTTTTTGATGTTCTGCCTGTATGAATCAAACAGGCGAAACTTACGACTTTATTGTGATCGGCTCGGGAATGGGCGGGTTAACGACGGCATCCCTATTAGCAAAGGATGGCCATTCGGTTCTGGTGCTCGAAGCAGCTCTTGCCATTGGCGGCTGCAGCTCATCATACTTTCGAAAAGGATACATCTTTGAGTCTGGCGCAACAACCTTGATCGGCTTTGACGATCACCAGCCACTCAAAAAGCTGGAAGAGACACTGGGTATCACCATTCCAAAGGTTAAGCTCAATCCCTCAATGAGAGTACATCTGAATGGAAAAGAAATCACCCGTTATGAAGATCGGGGTGAATGGAATGAAGAGGCTGTTCGTCATTTTGGAGAGGAAAAAGCACAAGAGCTGTTCTGGGAAAAATCATTTCAGGTCGCGGATGTTGTCTGGAGAGTTTCAGAAAAGAACGCTGCATTTCCTCCACAATCTACGAAAGACTGGCTCAGTCTTCTCAAAAACGATCCGCGGGATGTCTGGGTTCTGCCTTACGCGATCAAATCGGTGAAGGAGTTTGCCAGAGATTGTAATATCACCAATCCGGAGTTTTTTCAATTTTTGGATGAGCAATTGCTGATTTCCGCTCAATCCAAGTCGAACGATACCCCGTTTCTATTTGGCGCACCGGCCATGACCTACACAAACTGCTCAAACTACTCGGTCCCCGGCGGACTGAAGAAAATGGCGGAGACTATAAGTAATTTCATCACAGATAATGGCGGTAATATTCAAACCAAAGAGAAGGTTTTATCTTTAGATAGAGATACAAGGAATTACAAAGTGACAACTTCAAAAGGCAAGTCATACTCGGCAAGAGAGATAGTATCAAACATCCCGGTTTGGAATATGGAGGAGATTACATCCGGGGAGATGGCGGACTATTTCAGACGGGAATCAGCAAAGTACAGTGAGGCTTGGGGCGCATTTACCATGGGGGTTGTTACCGAGGATGTCTATCCCAGGGAGATGCCGCTGCACCATCAGATTCATATCAAGAAGCCAATTACCGGTATACACTCCAGTTCAATTTTCGTATCGTTTTCACATCCTGATGACAGCGAGAGAACTAAGGAGGGTACTCGCGTGCTGAATATCTCAACCCACACAGAGACCGACTACTGGTTTTCACTGAACGGCAACTATGATGCTGAAAAAGAGAGAGTACAAATGAAGATTATTGACGTTCTCAACGAACAGCTTCCATATTTTGACAAAGACAAAATTAAGCTCGCATTTTCGGCAACTCCGGTTAGCTGGGAGAGTTGGGTTAACCGGAAAAAAGGGCGCGTAGGTGGCATTCCGCAGAGTATGGATCGTTCACTGCTTGATTGGACGCCTAATGTACCACCCTTTAAAGGCCTCTATCTCTGCGGTGATACGGTGTTTCCCGGACAGGGAATTCCGGGCGTAACTTTAAGTGGATTTCACGTATATTATAGAGTTC
>CAZHUP010000138.1:0-6820 GCA_964535495.1 uncultured Rhodohalobacter sp. | reverse complement strand
GGCGGGGCACGCGCAGTACTGGAAGTACGTTCACATGATGTGCCATTTCTCATCGAGCACGGTCAGACGTTCTGCAGCATGCACTTTGAACCTAATAGCGAAATTCCTGACATTATATACGGAACGGATATAAAAAGTAACTATCAAGGCCAGGGACTAAAACTGGGTAAACATTTCAAACAGAAATAGTTGAGTTATAAAGACCTGAAAATATGAAAGTTGATCGATGTATTTGCCATGAGATAACTTTCGCTGAAATTAAGCGCATTGCCCGGGAGAAAGGCCTGACGAGTGTCAAAGAGATAGAAGAGAACAGAATTGCGTGTACAAATTGTAAGCTCTGTGTGCCTTACGTTGAACTGATTCTGGAGACCGGTGAGACTGTTTTTGATAGAAGTGCACGGTACAGAAAGCGATGAATATATTTTACTCACCACCAAATACGATTACTCCAGATTCACTGAGGCTCACAGATCAGGAAGCGAAACATGCCACGAGAGTTTTAAGAGTCAGACTTGGGGATCAAATTCATGTTACAAATGGAACTGGCAAACTTTATCACTGCAAGGTTGCTGAGATTCAAAAAAATGATGTTGTTTGTAATATTCTTGATGCAAATGTTGAGGATAGAAAAGAGCCATTTGTCACACTTGTGTTGGGATTAATTAAAAAAAGGGATCGTCTTGAATTCGCTGTTGAAAAAAGTGTGGAGCTTGGTGCTGATGAGATTATTGTATTCAGAGGAGATCACAGTGAAAAAGGGAATGTACGATTAGACAGGCTTGAGTCTACAGTTTTATCGGCAATGAAACAGTCGTTAAGAGTTTTCCTGCCAAAAGTAAGTTTTGCTGAAAGTTTATCAGATGCAGTTAATCAAAGAGATAGTTCTGCGTCATTGATCTATGCCGATGAAACAGTGAACGATGCTTCGTTGCCAAAACAGAACCATGAAAATTTCATGCTTGTTGTTGGTCCGGAGGGAGGTTTTTCAGAGTCGGAAAGAATAATTCTGCAAGAAAAGAGAGGAGTTCCATACTCGTTAGGGGATAAGAGACTTCGAACAGAAACAGCTGCCGTTACCATCACTGATAGATACAAAAACGGCCTGCTTTAAAAAACAGGCCGAATCATAAAAATATTACAGATGCTGAAGACTTATTCCATTCTGGCTGCCTGAGTTGACGCAAACGATTCTAACTCCTTCACTTCATTCCAAAGTTTTACAGCTTCCTTTAAAGTCTCATTGAAGTAGTCGTTTACAATTGGGTAGAAGTATTCATTACCCCAAATCTGACGGGCTATTTCAGCTTTCATTCTACCATAATTCATCCAGACTAATTCGTCGTACATCTCCTGAGTAAGCCTCAAGTTGTTTCCTTCAACCTCAGGTTCATCAAGATCGTCAACAATTTCCAATCCTTCACTCTTCATCAAAGAGAGAAAAGATTCTTTATCGGCATCGCTCCACTCAAAATCGTTTCTGAAAGCCTGATAGTCACTTTCCCACTCTGAACGGAGCTCTTCTCCTTTGTCATCAAGGAAGTCACGCACAAAGTTGAAATCCACCCGGTTAACAAGCATGAAGTTAAAAAGGTAGGGAGATGCAGTTGTATCCTGCTGCACCACAATGTCGGGTACTATACCGCCCCCTCCAAAAACAGCTCTGCCTGCTTTGGTAGAAAATCTTAAAGAATCGGGTACCTGATCTTTGAACTCTTTTACATCTACAGCGGGATCAGATGAA
The DNA here is from genome assembly GCA_964535495.1 of uncultured Rhodohalobacter sp. Lineage (GTDB taxonomy): Bacteria > Bacteroidota > Rhodothermia > Balneolales > Balneolaceae > Rhodohalobacter. The sequence goes on along the minus strand of CAZHUP010000138.1, from coordinate 5,076 downwards.
CGATGCACAAATTCGAACGCATAATCTTCATTCTTACCGTCAAATGGTTTTTGAATTAACCGGCCTGAAGGTGTCAGATACCTCGAAATTGTCACACGAATATTACTGCCGTCAATCAGCTCATACTGCTGCTGAACCAAACCTTTTCCAAATGTGCGTCGTCCAACAACCAATCCACGGTCATGATCCTGAATAGCACCGCTCACAATTTCACTTGCTGAAGCCGAACCTTCATTTACCAGAACAATTACCGGGATATCCCTCAAGACTCCATTACGGCTTGAGTATACTTCCTGATTAAATCGAGTGTGTTTACTGTCGGTAGAAACCAATTTTGTATTCCTGGGGAAAAACTCTTCTGAAATGGCAATGGCCTGGCTCAAGTATCCACCGGGATTATTTCTTAGATCCAGGATAATTCGGTCCATTCCTTCCTCACGGAGTTTATCCACTGAACTGAGGAACTCTTCGTGTGTAGTAGCTGCAAACCGGTTAATTTTCACATATCCGGTCTGTTCATCAACCATATATTCCGTATCAATTGTAGTAAGTGGAATATCATCCCGCTCAATTGTGAAGTTGATTGGATTGGGATTTCTTGGTCTGAGAATTTCTACATCTACCTTCGTTCCCTTTTCACCTCTCAGCCGACGCATTACATCTTCGTTGCTATAACCAACTGCGCTGGTATCATTAATGGAAATGATGCGATCACCCGACATAATTCCCAGCTGGTCACTTGGACCTCCTGAGATGGCTGTGATTACAGTAATTGTGTCCTGAATGATATTGAACTGAATACCAACCCCCTGAAATTTTCCTGCAAACTCTTCCTGTATTCTCTCACTGTCGTCCCGTTCGATGTAGACGGAGTGGGGATCCAGCGTTTTAAGCATTGCACGAATGGAGGACTCTGTAAGTTTACCCATATCCTTATCCGGATAGTTATTGGCTACATACAGGTACGCCTCTTCAAAACTATTGTAAGAGTCTCTGAGGTTTTGAACGGATTTGAACTGAGTGGTGTCAATCGGTGTGCCGGAAATGTCTAAAGTACTGTCCTGCATCCCATTTACTAAACCGGCTATGCTACGCTCGTACAGATAATCGATAGAGGTATTCCCGAAATAGTTATCCAGAACCCTGCGCTGTACCTGAAGGTATTTATGCAGATTTTCCTGATGTATATCGTTGGTTACAACAACCTTGTCAACCCCGGCAAGCCATACAGCGGACAGGATAAGTAATAGAGCGAGTTGAGGAGCGAGAAACTTTTTCACAGACATTTGTATTTAGTTCCTGGTTTTAAGGTGTAACGGAAAGTTATCCCAAAGAGTATAATCATCCGCATGTAGAGATACTATATTTAGTTCAACGTATTTTGTACAAAAACGTTTCTGAAAATTTTAGATTTAGGTGTAATTTTACAAGATATAATGACTCAGATCTTTGTCTTTGGCTAAACCGGAAAGTTGTTTTTGTACATATTCCCGGTCAATATTAATTTCACCGGTCTGAATATCATCGGGTACAGCAAACAGCAGTTCTTCAAGAAGAGATGACAATATGGTGTGTAAACGTCGTGCACCGATGTTTTCAACCTGTTCATTTACTTCTGCGGCAATTTTGGCAATTTCACGAATCGCATCTTCTGTAAATATAACTTTAACCCCTTCTGACTGAAGCATAGCTTGATATTGCTTGGTCAACGCATTTTTTGGCTGAGTCAGAATATTAAAGAAATCTTCTTCCGTCAATGAATCCAGTTCAACCCGAATTGGAAATCGTCCCTGAAGTTCTGGTATCAAATCTGACGGCTTGGATACGTGAAAAGCTCCGGAGCCTACAAAAAGAATGTGGTCGGTTTTAACGATACCGTGCTTGGTATTTACGGTACTGCCTTCAACAATAGGAAGAAGATCGCGCTGAACACCCTGTCTGCTCACTTCTCCGCTTCCTTTACTGCTTGAAGATGAATCACTGGCAACTTTGTCGATCTCATCGATAAAGACAATTCCCTGATTTTGGACTCTTTCCAGAGCTTCCTGTACGGCAGCTTCATGGTCGATCAGTTTTTCCGCTTCCTGATCAAGCATAATTTCCCGTGCTTCGCTGATAGGCAGTGTACGCTTGGTTTTTTTACGTCCACCGCTCAGGTTGCCAAGCATGTCCTGTAGATTCATACCCATCTCTTCCATTCCCTGCGGGCCAAATACCTGCATCATTGGAGTTTTGGACGAATCTACTTCAATCTCGATGTCGCGATCCTCGAGATCACCGTTTTTAAGTTTATCTCTGAACCGCTCACGCGTGCGCTCGTTGAGTTCGGCGTCGGAAGCCTTATCGGGGTTAAATCCAACTTCTTTGGAGTTACTTGTCGTAGAAGTTGTGGAGCTTTTTTTGCGAACCGGAGGAATCAGAATATCGAGAATTTTCTCTTCTACAATTTCTGCAGCTCTCTCTTTTACACGCTCCTGCATCTCCATTTTCACCATATTGATGGCGATATCGGTAAGGTCACGAATCATCGATTCAACGTCTCGCCCAACATAGCCGACCTCTGTAAATTTGGAGGCTTCGACTTTAATAAATGGAGCACCCGCAAGTTTGGCTAAGCGCCGTGCAATTTCAGTTTTACCAACACCGGTTGGACCAATCATCAAAATGTTGTTGGGAATAATTTCATCCCGGATTTCGGGATCAGACTTCAATCTTCTCCAACGATTCCGGAGTGCGATTGAGACAGATCTTTTCGCCTCTTTTTGCCCGATGATATACTTATCAAGCTCGGCAACAATTTGGCGGGGAGTTAAATTTTGTTGTTCAATTAACTTCATGGTACTACTCGTCAATTTCTAAAATGGTCAAATTATGATTCGTATAGATGCAGATATCAGCAGCAATATGTAACGACTTTTCAACAATTTCTTTGGCTGATAGTTCCGGGGCGTTCTCTTTTAATGCCCGAGCCGCGGCCAGTGCGAAAGAACCGCCGCTGCCAATTGCCAGAATCTTGTCGTCGGGTTCAATTACATCACCCTGTCCGGAAATGAGAAGGGGAGTGTCCTTGTCTATTACAACGAGGAGTGCTTCAAGTTTCTGCAGAAATTTATCTTTACGCCACTCCTTAGCCATTTCAACAGCGGCTCGCTGAAGATTTCCGTTATAGCTGTTTAATTTCTCTTCAAATTTTTCAAATAGTGTGAAAGCATCAGCTGTAGATCCTGCAAATCCTGCTAAAATGGTTCCTTTCTGAAGTTCACGAACTTTTTTAACTGTAGACTTCATTACAGTTTTGTCCAGTGTAGCCTGTCCGTCTGCTCCTAATGCAACCTTACCGTTGTGTATAATTCCAAGCACAGTGGTGGCGTGCAAATTGTTCAGATTAGTCATATAAAGATCTCAGAAATTTGGTGTTATTACAGTTCAACTAGTTGTTCTGTTGTGCCGGTCTTTTTGGGCGGCTGGAGCGTTTTTGCCTTCCATTTTTATCATCTTTGGAGTAGTAATCTACCTGGCTGGATACGTCGTTTTTACTTTCAAGTTCGCGAGCCTGCAGTTCGTGAGCTGCCAGGATTTTTTCAAGCGAGTCGCCTTGAAGTACAACGTCTGTAATTTCCAGATCAGAACCCGATAGAGTTGCTTTAAACTCATTGAGGGAGATTGTTTCGTCCGGAACAAATGAAATTCTGAGCTTGTATTTCATCATCCACTTAAAGCGCAGACTAAATAGACCGCGGGTTAGGTAAGACCTGAGGTAAGGGTTGATGTAGATATCAACAGCGCGATAATCCGTACCGTACTTAAATTTACTGATCCAGCTCTCGATGTCTGTAACGATGGTATCCTGGCTAACAACCGATCCCGATCCGCCACAAGTAGGACAAACTTTGGATACTGAGTTTACAACACTTGGGCGAATACGCTGACGTGTAATCTGAATCAGGCCAAAATCACTCATGCCAATTACGTTGGTCTTGGCTCTGTCTTTCTTAAACTCTTTTTTCAGCTCGTCATAGATCTTTTTACGGTTCTTGTCATCCCGAAGATCGATGAAGTCTACTACAATAATACCGCCAATATCACGTAACCGGAGCTGCTTAGCGATTTCCCGTGCAGCCTCAAGGTTTGTTTTCAGTGAATTATCCTCTTGCTTCTCTTTTGCAGCATAGGGACCTGAGTTCACATCCACCACATACATCGCCTCGGTCTGCTCAAAAATGAGATAACCGCCGGATGGCATTCGTACTCTCGGACTGAAAATAGAGTTTACATCGTGAGCAATATTTACATGATCAAAAATATGATCTTTACCTTTGTAGAGCTCCACACTTGGCAGCATCTTAGGTGCAATTTGCGAAACATAGCTTTTGATCGACTTGTAGAGCTGATAGTCATCAATCAATACACGATCGTACTGCTTGGCAAAAAGGTCACGGATCAAGCTTTCGGTGATGTCCAGATCTTTATAGAGCAGAGTGGGCGGTTTGGCATTTTCCAATTTATTAAGAATGCGTTCCCACTTCTTCAGAACGGTGCGCATGTCGTCTTCAAGCGCTTCCTTATCCTGGCTTTGTGCAACCGTTCGGATAATTACTCCAAAACCGTCCGGGAGCATATCTCCGGCAATTTTCTTGAGCCGACGTCTTTCACGTCCGCTATTAATTTTTTTAGAAATGGCAATGTAGTTGCCCATTGGAATCAGAACCAGAAAACGTCCTGCAATGGTAATGTCACTTGAAACCCGGGGGCCTTTGGAACCGATTGGCTCTTTTACAATCTGAACAAGAATTCTTTGATTATTCTGTAACAGCTTGCCTGCCAGAATCTGCTTGTCGTTATTGGAGAGCTTATCAAATTTCTTAAGGTCTTTGTCGGCATCCTTAGAAATGCTCTTAGGGCCGTTCATCATTTTGATGTAATCGCCGAGATGATCTCCGGCATCAGAGAAGTGAAGAAAGGCATCTTTCTCCATGCCAACATCAATAAATGCGGCACGAATACCGCTCATTACTTTGTGCACGCGGGCGAGGTAGATATCGCCAACGGTGCGTTGGTTCTCTTCAGATTCTATAA
>CAZHUP010000137.1:0-6829 GCA_964535495.1 uncultured Rhodohalobacter sp. | reverse complement strand
GAAGGCGACGGTGAAAAAGAATTTATAATAAATTTAACTATAAGTATATAAAATATTGATGTGCAATATGTTAAGACATCCTTAGTATAAATATTTTAATATCTTAAATTACTGATAGAGAGCTCGGTCTGCCAGAAAGACAGTGGCCCCAAATAGGGTTAAAAAAGTTAGGCTAAGCACCGGTTCCCATATTACAAAGCCTCCAATGACCCCTAAAACGGCTCCTAAATACTGAATGGTTTTGAGCTGTTCGTTTGTAGCATTTTTGATCATCTGCTCCAGCCTTTTTTCATCATATTGCCGGAGATTTTCTTCCACAAATTTCCGAATGTCGAGTCGGTTAACAAGCTTGTAGATCAACTCTGTTATCAGTCTGTCAAACTCCTCGGAAGCCTCTTCCATTCTGGCCGGAAGTTCATCAAAAAACTCGTCAATAAAACCGTAGTTGCGCTCTACCGTGATCGGCAAATCAACAACCGATTCTTCAATCAGATCTTCTAGCGTTTGCCCCCTCAGAAGCGTGTATGTTTTGAGGGCGGTTCGTTCAACCGGTTTCTCCTTCAGTCCGGTTTCAATCTCTTTTGCAAGATAGAAACTAATCCTCTTTCGGAACGATTCATCATGAACCACGGAGTGTACATAATTGACAATCCACTTCTTAAACTCTTCTCTGAAAGAGTCATTACCAACGGATGTGAGTAAGCTTTTCTGAAGTTGATTCCGATAGTTCTGAATTACATTGGATTCCTCAATTTTTGATTTGATCAGCTCGGGATTGATTAGATCTTCTGCTACCGCCGTAGAAAGCCTCCAGGCGATACGTTCCTTCTGTGCCGGGATCAACCCTTGCCCCAGGAGCGGTCGTCTGTTCAGGGGGCGAAACAGCATCGTAATGGCGATCCAGTTGGTCAAGAATCCGATCATTCCGCTAACGCTCATAATCCGAAGTAATCCATTGAGGGCAAATTCATATCCCCAAAAGTGGAAAACGGTGTTTGGGAAGTCCCACACAAAAGAGAAAAGGAATAGCAAAATGAGCAGGTAGGGGATTGGTTTCAGAAAAAGGAGTAGCTTAGCCGACCTTTTTTGCTTTGGTGGTTCAGGTGAACTGTTCTGATCTGAATCGGGAAATTCGAGGGTGATGTGTCGTGACAATATGGATCTAAGGTCATTCTTCTCACGATCAAGATTCACATCGCTGTTTTCATTATGATTCTGACTATTCATACTTAACTTAACTGTTCAAAAAAGGGTAGCGTGTCTTTCTCTACTTTCACGAGAGAGTTGATCGGATAGTTTCAGAAGTTAAATTCGCTTCAACCGACAGTTCATGGAGCTTGCCAATTTCCCGTGCATATTTGGGGCCGTTATTCAGATAAGGTGTCAGATATTTACCCGGTTTGATAAATCTTTCCTCTATTTCCAGATAGTTTTCACCTTGTCTGCGATCCATATTTTTGCCAAATGTTGAGGGAGACTGAACACCCAGGGAATTTAATATCGATCCCGTTTCAGCAATTGTTCGAACCGGCATAAGCTCGGCTGATGGAGAATCTGAGTCTGAATCCGGACAGTAGAAATTGATATCGGGATGAAATGGCGATCGATAGGCGTTAAATTTCTCCTTGGGAATGGTAATCGCCTTCATTGTCTGATTGTAAATAAGTGTGTAGAGATCCCGCAATGTGCTCAAGAGTTCTCCGGACACTTTTTCGGGAGTCAGGGTCAAATCAAGGGGGTAAATACTTTCGTGAGCAACGTCGCTGCCTGCAATATTTCGGATGAACATCGGCTTGAATTCTCCTTCAGACTGCACCTTGAAAAACTGATTTTGAAGTTCGCTCCAGGTTTCACTGAAGAATGAACTGGCTGCTGTTCTGGGGTAGCTTATCAGAGATTCGTCACTAAAATCGAGCGTGTGAGTAAATAGTTGCTGCAGTGACTCCTGAGCATTTGCCAGCGAGGAAAAGAGTTCCTTTTCAACCGCCAGCTGAAGAAGATCAAACGTGGAGAGTGGTTCAGGAGTGTGAAATTCCGACTCATTTACCTGATCCTTCAAAGGAATCCATTCATCGGGATTGCAGCGTATAGACCGATTTGATTTCCAGAGTCTTCCGGATTGATCACGAAAATTCCGAAACGGGAAATGATCAGTGAAGATGGAGGCAAGGGCGGCAACCTCCAACGACGGGCGCTGTCCGTTTAGTTTCCACTGGTGGCGAATCAAAGATCGGTTCTTGAGTCTCTGCTCCATCAAATTGGGCTGAATCACCTCCGCTGTGCTAATTAATCTCTCAATACCGCGCTTGCCTAAATGCTGGATGTAGGAGCGTTTTATGGATGGATCTTTTAAAAATTTACAGACAGACCATGCGATGAAATCACCGGATGGATCGGGATCTGTTGCGATAATTACATTGCCGGCCCAGCTTGCCTGCTGTTTCAGTTCCTTGCGAAATCCGATCTGATCAGGGTTGGCAATTGCTTTTAAATGATGTTTAGATTCGTCGTAAACCGGGTTCCATGCGTAGCCGTTGGTAGACATTACATAGACGGAGGAGGGAGCGTATCGCTGAATAATTCGGGCAATGACCGGTGATTCAACAATCAGGAGGGTATAGATGGAGCCGGCACTCACAACGACTGGTTGAGAGCTTCAAGGAATTGATCCTCGAGTTCGGTCATCTGCTGTTTTTCTTTGGGCGTTTGGTCATTGTGGCCGGCAAGGTGAATCAATCCGTGAACAAAAACGCGCAGAAACTCGGTCTTCAAGGAGTCGTCAAATTCAGCACTCTGTTCTGCGATTCGAGGGGCGCAACAGTAGAGGGTTCCCTCAATCGCTGAGTCATTATCTTCATCATATCTGAAAGTGATGATATCCGTGATATAATCCCGATCGAGAAATTCGTGGTTAATCCTGACAATTTCATCCTCATCTACATAGACAAGTTCAATTTCTTTGAAACGGATTCCCTCACTTTTTTCTGTGATTTCAATCAGTTTAAGCAGCTCCTGCTCTTCAACTGGCACACTTTCCCCCGACTCATTGTTGATAATCAGTTTATTTTCCGGGGTGGTTGGGATGTCAGGAAAGTTCGTCATCATCAAAGGAGAAGTTATCCAGATCGGCGGTATCAGTCAGGGACATGGCAACTCCACACATCATCAGATCTTCGGGAAGTTTGGTGAAATCGCCCTTAAGAACCGCTTCGTTCACATTAGCATAGATGCTACAGCCGGCACTCTCTTCTACAATCAGTCCGGTGGTGTTGGATCCATTCTTACCGAAAAAGGTAACCTGCTTCAGAATATCGCTTGCGATAAATGCAGTACAGTTGTGAAGCTGCAGGAAAGTACTGCCGGAATAGACCGAAACCATATTCATGCGTTCGTTGTCTACCTGAAGCCCAAGGTGTATTTCGAGAGCGAGTTTATTTCCGGCTTCCTTATTGATCACCTCAAACCTGAAGACATCGTCGCCCAGTGGTTTGGGCTCTGCATTCAGGATTTCTCCGATGGTTGTGATGTTCTCTTTTGTAAATTCATGGATCATAATTCAGCAATATGTCTTCGTTGGCTTCCATTAATATACAATCTGGTTGCCTAAGATTAAATAAGCGGTTTACTTTGATCTAAATTAGATTCCCAGTCCAAACCGTTCGATCTGTTGACGGCTCTCCTCAATATTCTCCGGAATAGGCAAACGGCCTTCCGTCATAATATTCACTTCAATGGAAAGCTCTTCAGCTTTCTCAATACGGTCTGTTTCAAAATAGATGTTCTGAAGGATCGATAATCTGCTTACCGTAAAACTTACGTCTTCAATGATATTATCACGCTGCCTTGAAAGCCGTTGAAGATCTCTATTCAACGATTGTGCTCTTCCGGTGTTGGCCTGAGCGCGGGCACGCCGCATCTCTTCTTCTACACTACTCATTCGGATTTCAACTCTATCCAGATCTCTCATATCATATCTGAGTTCGTGAAGAAGTCGCTCCTGAATGAATTCAGCCAAATCATTTGCACGTTCTTGCTCATCTACTCGCATATACCGGAATGCATAGAGAGATGCAACAGTCCAATCGTTCTCTATTTTACGAAACGGGATATGATCCTCTCCGTATTTGAGCCATTGAGCTGCGCTTTCAATGTCGTTTCTCTCCAGGTAAGCGTCGGCCAGTTGAGTAAATCCATACCGATAATTACCCAGCATTCTGCGAACATTTTCATCGAAATAGACATTAGGGGAATTCCAGTTATTGAACTGAAACTGTCCTAATCGGTCTGCATGCACTTCCGGATCTACATGGCCAAAGGCTCCGGCCTGTCTTCGTATTGGCATCACACGGAAAGCCTTTCCTTCGAACTGAAAGTAGGGTTCCAGATTTAATAAACCCGATCTCGACACTGTATTGGCAAAGTAAATAGGTCTCAGCCATTGATTCTGCTGAAGGAGTTCTAAGATCATACGATCTTGAGTTTGAAGATAATATCGCATGTTCCCCTGCTGATCACGGCCTGCGGATCTGCCTTCAAGGAAAAAGCGTACTTCATCATCCAGCTCCTCAACCGGCAAAGAGTAGGGAGTTGCCATTAGCATTTGATTAAATAGCGTCTGATCTACAGCAATATCCGTAGATACAGTTTGCCCGAAACTTTCCGGATCAGATTCGATTTGATGAGCATCGGCATCAAATACGGAGCTTAGAAGCTGTTTATCTACAGGTATAACAATTTCCTGAGGATCGTGAAGCTCGAGCTGCGCAGTCATTCTGTCAATTTCCTCATCGGTAAAACTAATTGGCAGCGGCAGAGCTTCATGCGTTTGGCGGTCGCGAAGCTGTTTGATATACCATTCAGTATTTAACAAACTCAGATTTACAACACGAACATCCGTCCGAATACCTTCAACCTCCTGCAGATACCATAGTGGGAAGGTGTCGTTATCACCATTGGTAAACAGAATTGCATTTTCTTCAACAGAATTGAGCAGATTGTAGGCGTAATCGCGAGGCACATAGTTGTCACTTCGGTCATGGCTTTCCCAGTTTTGATAGAGCATCCAGAAGGGAACTGCCACAAACGATAAAGCCAGGACACCATACGATACAGCTTTATTGTTGCCTGCAAATTGTCTCACCAATTCCATGATTCCCGTCATTCCAATTCCAACCCAGATTGCATATGCAAAAAATGACCCCACGTAGGCATAGTCTCGTTCCCGGGGCTCGAAGGGGGTCTGATTGAGGTAGAAGATGATAGCCAGTCCTGTTAGGAAAAACAGTGCTGAGACTGAGAATGCCCGCCTCCAGTCGTTTTTAAAGTGGTATAGAATTCCAAATAAACCGAACAGAAACGGTAGATAGAAATAGGGTGAGTTTGCCGGGTTATCGTAATGGCGTGTATCAGAAAAACCAGAGTACCAGCCTGTGTCCTGAATATCCGCTTCGCGCCCGATATAATTCCAGTTTAAATAGCGCAGATACATGTGGTTGACTTGATAATTCCAGAAAAAAGCTAAGTCAGAGTCGAAGTTTCCATAATAATCCAAATGCTGAGGCTGGTTGGAGTGGCGGCGAGGGAAAAGTGTTTCAGTAGACCGGTCGATACTCTGAGTTCGGTTATCGTAAGTATTTCCTCTCAACAGGGGGGCGGCACCATACTGATCCCGGTTCAAATAGTTCACAAAAGCCTGCACTTCAGATGGATCATTTTGGTCGATGGGAGGTTCAGCCTGTGAGCGAATCATAATCAATGCATAGCTCGAATACCCGATAATTATCATAGTATATGCGAGAAGCACCATGTTGGCAATCCGATATCCCTTTTTCTGCGTGTAGTAGAGCCCAAACGCAACAGCTGCAATTATCAGGACTATAAACGTCATTGGACCAATTAAGCCATAAGTTACGCTCCCGATTTGACCTGCTATATTAGGCATATGAATAATAGTGACCGGATAGACGGCAAGGAATCCAACAACTGAGATACCTGCCATAGCTAAGAATGAAAGTATGGTAAACTCTCTTTTCTTGAAATAGATAATCATTGCCACGAAAAAGAGAGCGAGTAGATTGAGCAAGTGTACCCCAATTCCAATACCAAACATATAAGCAATAAGAATTAACCATCTCTCTGAATAGGGGCGATTGTGGTTGGCAGACCAGCGGAGTGCCATCCAAACTACTAATGCCGTAAAAAACATAGAGGAGGCGTACATCTCAGCTTCAACTGCATTAAACCATTGAGTGTGAGTTACAGTAAAGGTAAGTGCTGCAAAGAGCCCGCCTCCATATAGTCCAAGCTGATCGATCAGATCCATATTATCGGCACTGCCTCGCCACTCTTCAATAAGATGAACAACAATCAGATAGAGCAGCATAATGGTAAAAGCAGACGCTGTGACACTAATCATATTTATGCTTAGAGCAACATACTCAGCCGGAATAAACATAGATACAACTCTTGCAAAAATTGCGAAGAATGGAGATCCCGGTGGGTGAGCAATCTGTAGTGTGTGAGAGATCGCTATATACTCAGAGGGATCCCAGAAGGAATTGGTTGGCGCTACAGTTAATGAGTAAATAATAAATGCATACAAAAAACTGATGAGTGCAAAAAAGCGATTTCGCAATCGGTGCTCAGCAAAAATAGATGAGAAATCCATAGGGTTCTGAAATATTACAATTAATGCAAATGGACAGATTGACTGACCAGATAAATTCGAAAAAATTGTTTCGGTAATAGTGAATTGAAAAAACAGCACTATCCCTTTAAAATGGAAGTGAAAAATATACCGAATCGCAGTCTGAATGCACAATGAAAAAAG
>CAZHUP010000136.1:0-6951 GCA_964535495.1 uncultured Rhodohalobacter sp. | reverse complement strand
CCAAAAGTGTTCTCAAATCCATTCATACCAAGAAAAAAATTTAAGTATTGGCAGGGGTTCGGCGAGGATTTGGGGGTAATTCATAAAAAATATTGTGCTATTGGCGTTTAAAGAGAGGTATGGCAATAATAATGGCTTATAGTGAATACTATTTATGAATTTTTTATGATTTTTTATGCGATTTTAGAAAATTTTACAATATTGTTGAATTGGTTGTAGTCATATGCTAAATTGGCGTTGGATTAAAATAGACAGCTCTGAAAAAGCCTATTAAAAAAAGGATTAAAATCCGAACCAAAACATTTACTATCGCTTTTGAACTTCATTTTCTCAGAAAAGGTATTCACTCAATCCTGTCTCAAAATAAGCAGTATGCATGCTGTGAGAACTTCCCGTGCTACAGGCATGGGGTGCATTTAACCAAAACAATAACCCAATGAGGTCTTATATGAATTATAAGTTACTATCGATTCTGTTTTCTGTGCTTTTGCTGCCGTGTGCTCTCCTCGCACAAGGTGCCATAGAAGGTACAGTAACAGATCAACGAACAGGTGAAAGCCTGCCGGGAGCAACCGTATTCCTGGTAGAATTAGACAGAGGTGCATCTACAGATGTGGATGGCCAATACAGTTTTACAAACTTGGAGCCCGGTACCTATACTCTTCAGGTATCTTTTGTTGGATATTCTGTATATCAAGCAGAAGTTGAAGTGGGTACCACCACCATAACGCAAAATGTTGCCCTGGGATCCGATCTTTTCGGATTGGAGGAAATAGTTGTAACAGGAGTTTTAGGTGATACAGAACTTAGAAGAACTCCATTCACTGTGGCGCGTGTATCGGAACGAGAACTGGAATTAGTACCAAGTGTAACGCCTGAAAGTGCACTTCGGGGTAAAGTTCCCGGTGTGAATATTGTACAGGGTAGTGGCCAGCCGGGATCAGCACCAGCTGTTAATCTTCGGGGTGTAACTACACTCTCCGGTAATAACCAGCCACTCTACATTGTTGATGGTGTAATACTCGGATCAAGTACCGTTGACGTTGAATCGCTTGATATTGAGAGCATTGAAGTGGTTAAAGGTGCGGCAGCAGCTTCGCTCTATGGCTCAAGAGCCGCCAATGGTGTGATTAACATCCGTACAAAACGCGGTAGAAATATTTCTGAAGGATCCACCCGTATTACTGTTCGTAACGAATTTGGAATCAGCTCACTGGAAAGCAGCCCTCAAGTAAATATGGCACATGCTTTTGAAATGAGCGGAGATTCAAACCTTCCCTGGCTTGCAGAGGATGGAACTCCCACAGATGATCCTGTTCTCCGCGTCATTTATGACGATACGAATGTGGCATTTATGGACCGGGATTATCCTGTAGAGACATTTGATAATTTTGACCGGTTTTTCAACCCTGGCAACTTTATGACCAACTACGTTGCGATAGCTCAGCGAACCGGTAGCACTAACTACCAGGCCTCGTTTACCAATACACAGCAGGATGGTGTATTAGATCAATTAAATGGTTATGGGCGCCAAAACGTACGTATCAACCTGGACAGCCGTCCACTCAGAAACCTCACGCTTTCAACAAGTGCATATTATGCACAATCAGAGCGCGATCAGATCCAAACCGGGCCGGGTAGTCCGTTCTTTGGTCTTGCATTCACGTTTCCTGATATTGATCTGGACAAGCGTGATCCTGATACAGACCGTTTTCTGATTCAGCCAAATCCGGCAAGTATTGAGGAAAATCCACTTTATGATGTAGCATACAACGACCGTAAAGATTTTAGAAACCGTGTTTTGGGTAGTTTTGATGCCCGATTCTCACCAACCGATTATCTGGAATTAGCCGGTGATTTTAGCTACGACCGTTCCAACAGAAATTTCCAGCGAGTATGGCCCACCTGGTGGGAGCAGATTGACCAGAATTTCTATGAAGGCGGTGGCCTGTTTATTCGTGATGAGTTTCAGGAAGCGATTAATATGAGTTTGAATGCCACATTGGTTCGCGACATTGGCAACCTTTCAACAAGAACTCAACTCCGGATGCTGCAGGAACGTGAAGAGTTTTTCCGTCACGATTCTGAAGGCCGGCGTTTTGCCGTTGAAGGTGTACCGCGGCTTGATATTACCGACAGCGATCGTCAGGATATCGGCAGTTTGAGTACGGAAGTCCGATCAGAAGGTTATTATGCCATTACAAACCTCGATTATGCAGGAAAATATATCCTTGACGGTTTGATCAGAAGAGATGGTAGTTCTCTGTTTGGTGCCGATCAGCGCTGGCAAACCTATTACCGGCTCAGTGGTGCATACCGGTTGAGCGAAGAAGATTGGTGGGCCATTGATGCTATCGACGAATTTAAAGTGCGAGCTTCGCTGGGTACTGCCGGTGGACGTCCCGGATTCTTTGCCCAATACGAAACCTGGGGTATTTCAGGTGGAGCTGTTAGTAAGTCTAATCTTGGTAACAGAGACCTGAAACCTGAATTTGCACGTGAAATTGAGGTTGGTGTCGAGCTCGGGCTTTTTGAGCGGTTTATGGTAGATCTTACCTACGCCCGGACAAAAACAGAAGATCAGATTTTGCTGTTGCCACTTGTAAGCTATTTCGGATTTTCAAACCAGTGGTCAAATGCCGGAACGGTTGAGGCCAATACAATTGAAGCAAGCTTACGTGCATTCGCCATACAGCGGCGCGACATGAGCCTCTCTTTCAATTTTATGTTTGACCGATCTGTTTCTGAAATTACCGAATTTAACCGCCCGGCACAGCGATACGGGCCTGGAACTCAGGCAAGTGATGTTTTCTTCCGCAGAGCTGGTGAAAAAGTAGGAACTTTCTACGGCTTTAAATTCTCAAAAGATGCCAATACCCTGCCTGTAAACTGGCAGCAATACAGTGATCATTTCCAAAGAGATGTAAATGGATATATGGTGCCTGTTGGCTCCGGAGGTTCCATTGCTGATGCAAACTGGGGTACCAGTGTTGAATTACCTGATGGCAGTGTTGTTCCCTGGGGTATGCCGGTACGATATGTAGATGAAGAAGGTGAAGATTTCCACAGATTAGGAAATGCATTGCCAGATTTCAGTATGTCGTTCAGTACAAACTTCAGATACAAAAACCTGACACTGTTTGCACTGTTTGACAGCCAGATTGGCGGTGAAATTTATAATCAAACCCGCCAGTGGGCATACCGTGATAATATTCATGCAGATCAGGATCAAAGAAATGCAGCAGAGCCCAAGCCAATGGCTTATTTTGAATCTCTTTACGCACAAAATAATTCCAGCTCACACTTTGTTGAGGATGGAAGTTATGTGAAACTGAGAGAGCTGGCACTGCGTTACTCTTTCGATTTTCAACAATTGCAGCCAATCTTCGGAGATGCTCTGAACAGAGTAACCCTGAGTTTGATCGGCCGAAACCTGCTTACATTTACAAATTATTCAGGATTTGATCCTGAAGTAGGCGGATCGGCACAAACTAATGCCGGTGGTGACGAAACCATCTTCCGTTTCGATGCTTTCAACTATCCGAACTTCAGAACACTGTCCGGAAGTATAGAAATTCAATTTTAACACTAAGCAGTTAAAAAATTATGATTTATAAAAATTTTAAAATCTTTGCACTCCTGTTAGGAGGAATTTTACTGCTGTCTGGCTGTATGGATCTGCAGGTGGATAACCCGAACAATCCCGATACAGAGCGTGCACTGGCTTCTGCCTCTGATACGGAAGCCCTTGTAGGCAGCCAGTACCAGGAATGGTGGAATCAGCAGAAAAACTATCCAGCCATGACACTTGCTGTAATGGGGAACCATAAAACCAGTTCATGGGGTAACTTTGGAATGTTCGATCTCGGCGCATTTCCACGCCAGGCATTTCAAAACGATCCTTCCTATGCTGACCGTTTTGTGTCGTCTACTCCATGGTCGGTAAATTACACTGCTATCTCGTCTGCTATTGATGGCCTTATAGCACTTGAAAGCGGTATTACCTTTGATTCACAAAACGACATGCGTCGGCTTAGAATGGAAACATTCTCCCGATTTATTATGGGAATCTCCTACGGGATGCTGGCCAACCATTTTGATCAGGCGTTCCTTGTTGATGAAAACACCGACCTGGAAGCCGTTGCAGCCGGGACCGAAACCCTGGAATTCATTTCATACGATGAAGTTCTTGATTTTGCCATTGCTCAGCTTGATGAAGCCATCCGGTTATCCGAATCAGGGGGATTCACCCTGCCGGAAAACTGGGTAAACGGAAATGCACTTTCAAACACCGAACTGGCACATCTTGCAAGAGCGTATCAAGCTCGTTTCATCGTATCCAATGCAAGAAACACTCAGGAGCGTGATGCCATCAACTGGGGTCTTGTTCGCGATCTTACAGGAACTGTTGTAGCGGCTGATCCGGACTTTTTTGATAATCAGCACGATGCCTTTACCGTACATGCAGATGGACAGTTCTGGTGGAGCCGGCCACATAGCCTGATGCAGGATGCTACCTGGACAAGAGTGGATTACATGTTGATTGGGCGTGCAGATATATCCGGTGCTTTTGAAGAGTGGGTAAGCACTCCGGTAACAGACCGGAGAGAATTCATCATCACAACTCCCGATGCCCGGATTGCCGGCCAGGAAGATGTGTTTGATGAAGATGGAAATCTGATTGGTGAGGCTATGACCACTGCTCCCGGAACCGATTTTTCTCATGTAGGTCCTGGTCTATTTCCGGCTGCTCGTGGACTGTGGCGTTACTCCCGTTATCAGCATTTCAGAAACAATGAGATGTATCTGAACGGTTTCGTAGGTCCGATGCAGCATATGCGATATGCTGAAATTAAGATGTATCATGCAGAAGCATTGCTCAGATTGGAACAGGCTGTATCTCAACCTGTCGTTGATCTGATTAACGAAACACGAGTAGGGCGTGGCGGACTGGAGCCGGTAACAGCCGGCGACAGCTGGGATGATGTGTACAATGCCATGAGATATGAGTTTGATATTGAAACTCATTCGACCGCAGCCGGTCTCGGATTCTACAATGACCGAAGTTTCGGTAACCTGAAAGGCAAAGATTACGGAGCTTTGCTTTCGGGAACACCGGTTCATTTCCCGGTGCCGGCTGCTGAACTATCACTGCTCGAATTGCCATTCTACACATTTGGCGGCGGCGGTGAAGGAAGTGCGCCAAAAGGAGTATCACAAGAATTGCGTGATGCCCGCGAAGCTGCAACCCGCAGATATATTGAAATGCAATAAGTTGCACAATAAGAATCATAAAAAAGCCGGCATCAATTCATGGTGCCGGCTTTTTTTTAAATCAAAAACATCAGAAATATGACACGATCCATATTCATTTCTATGGTATTTTTAACTGGTTTTCTGGCCGGCTGCTCTTCATCAGAGCGCATGGCTTCCAACACACACAGATCGAACCTTGGAACGGCAACCGAAACGGATATTCTCCGAACGGTCCCCCGGATTTTTGACCGTTATAATTTTACCGTTTATAGGGAAGAAACCACCATGGATGGCATCTATTTTGAGTCTGAATGGAAAGAACGGGATCTCTTTGATGATGAAGTTTCACAGGGAATTATTGATGCAAGATCACGGGTTATTGTATCATCCAGGCCAAGAACTGCACAAGCCTCTTCTTTACAGCGAGTAACCCTCGAAATTGAAAATCAGGTAAAATTTGAAGGTGATGAAGAGTGGGACAGAAGTGTAATAACAGATCAAACCGAAGAGTACTTTAGTGATATAGAACGTGTTATGAGAACTGAATTTTCAACCGGAATCCGAAGACTTTGATTTCTGTGATTTCCCACTTCGAATGAGAATGATTTCGGGTTTTTTGCTATCTGTAAGCCATTTGATTATAGGATCTATTCCAGAATTGTAAAGTTTTCTTCTCTTTCAATCCGTTTGGCTGTAATTTTATCGGAAACCACAATGCGAAGTGTATATTTCCCGGGCCGGTAATCCGAAATATCTACGCTGATATGATTTTTTGAGATGTGGTTTTCGCTTTCAAAGTTGAGAGTAATTCGCTCCGTTACAGATTCACTTCTGGAAAAGAATCTTGAAATCCGTGAACGGGACTCATCCGGCAAAACCTGATATTCTGCTTCAAAACGGTGAAATCCATCCGGACTTCTTGAAATATTATACACTTCAAACAAAAAGTGAAGATCAACGTGTGTGCTGAAAAGATTTTCAGCCGGGATATAGAAGGGAATAAAAAGATCTTCTTCCAGATTAAAATCGGATCTGTAGCCTACAACCAGATCACTCACCTCAAACTGGCCGGGGTCAAGCTCATGCGCAAGCTGAGATTCATCTACATCAACCATCCCGCTGCTGATGATATAATCAGGCACCAGGTTTTTATCCGTTTGAACTGAATAACGCACTTCACTCAATGTTTTGTTGATAACTATGCCATAGAGGCGTAACCGGTTTTGGGGATTAGGTTCCCGGATTCGGAAAAGAGACGTAGATGGCAATAGTTGATGGCTGATATCATCACTGTCAAAAGAGATTTCCGGAAAATCGTGAGTGCTGGTTAATTGGTTCCAATTCTCATCATGCACAACAAGTGTATGTTTTAAATGGTAGCGTGGTTCAAGTTGTTCGAAAGCATTTCTGAATCTTGCATTATCTTTAATAATCGACTCGTGAGGCCTTGAAGCGGCCATCAATAAATGGTAAGGAGATAAATTTTGATCAAAGAATCTGAAAGTCCGGGTCTGCAGTGGGAAATACTCCAGCTCTTTGTCGTAAATAGAAAGTTGATCAGGCGCAGCACTTCTCATGGCATCCAATTCATCGGCGTACCTGTGCGTAAGGTAGCTGGTTGAACTTTCTGTGATGATGGATTGATCGCTCATCAGCCGGTCATAAAGGTCGTTGTAGATATCGAGGAATTTATCG
>CAZHUP010000135.1:0-6998 GCA_964535495.1 uncultured Rhodohalobacter sp. | reverse complement strand
CGGGCACTGTTTTAAAAACAGTTACAAAAGTAGATGGTCTTGTAGACAACGAAGTTTGGTTTTACGGTTCAGTTCAGTTCGACCCGAACGGAACTCTATATTTTGGAACTGCAAAAGGAATTACTCTCTATAATCCGGCTTTAGACAGGTCAAACAGTGTACCTCCCGCTCTAAAGCTTACCAGTTTTATTTCGCAGGAGATCGATGGAGAGCGCAATGAATTTACGTTTGAGTATGCCGCCCTCAGCTTTGGAAATGAAAGGCAGGTAAGATACCAAACCCGATTGATCGGATTTAGCAGTGAGTGGACTCCTCTTAAAACAGATACACGGGTAAATTACACTAACCTTTCAGCCATCTTCCTGCCTAAAACTTATCGTTTTGAGGTTCTGGCCTACAATGAGGCCGGGGTCCCATCAACTGAAGCTCTCACTTTCGATTTTGAAGTCTCCCCGCCACTTTTATTAACCTGGTGGGCGTTTTTGATCTACTTCATCATTTTCAGTGCCGGGGTGTTTGTTGTAGATCGTTTTCAACGGGCAAGGCTCATCAAGATAGAGAGAGATGCCTCACATCTGCGTGAAGCACAATTAAAAGCAGAGACGGCCGAAGCTCAAAGCAAAGCACTACGGGCCGAAAATGAATTGAAAGCTGCTGAACTGGAAAAAGCCAAGGAGCTGGAAATTGCTTATCACGAATTGAAGGCCACTCAAAAAAGATTGATTCAAGCCGAAAAAATGGCTTCGCTTGGAAGACTTTCCACAGGAATCGCGCATGAAATAAAAAACCCGCTGAACTTCATTAATAACTTTTCTGAAGTATCCAGAGAGTTGGTTGAAGAACTAAAAACGGCCATAGAAAACTCTGATCAGGAAGAGATCGATTACATTCTTAAAAACCTCTCTTTCAACACGCAAAAAATTGATGAGCATGGTAAGCGGGCCGACTCAATTGTTCGCTCCATGATGCAGCACTCCAGGGGCGGACACGGTGAGTTCGAAAAAGTTCAATTAAATCATCTGATCAAAGAATATGCTGAACTCGCCTACCAGGGAAAGAAATCCCGAATCAACAACCTGGACATACTCATCCACACCAACCTCGACTCAACTATTACTGAAGTGAAGATTATTCCGCAAAAAGTTGGTCAGGTTCTGCAAAACATTGTAGAAAACGCAATTGATTCGATTTGGGATTACAAAAAAAACGGCCCCTCAGAATTCAGGCCCGAAATCAAGATCAGCAGCTTCCGTAAGAATGGTCATGCAGTTGTGAAAATTTCTGATAACGGTCCCGGTATTCCTGAACACATCAGAGAGAAAATTTTTGAACCCTTTTTTACAACAAAACCTACCGGCGAAGGAACCGGACTTGGTTTAAGCCTCAGTTACGATTTCATCACCCAAATTCACAATGGGAAACTTGAATTGGGTGAATCAGAGCTTGGCGGAGCGGCATTTATTATCAGCCTGCCGGATTCACAATCTAACTCCGATAGAGTCAACTAATTAATCAAACCAACAAGACTTCAGAAATAAATACCTTGTAAAGAATGGTGAAAGCCTATGGGAAGTGATAATTTAGCCTATGCAAATACTCGCAATTCAGCAGATCAGGAATATCCCTCTGAATATGTAAAGCTGGAAGCCGATCTCATTGCTCGACAGGATTCTGACGAAAGCGCAGAAAAATCTCTCCGCAAAAAGAAAACGATCTTGATCTATTGTCGTTCTCATCAGCTTCTGATGGAAATTTCAAATGAGTTGAAGTCCAAACTGGATCCTGATGTTGAAGTTCTGATTACAACTGAAAAAGAGGTCGCGCTCAGGCTTTTAAAAAGTGGTGATATTGATCTTTTGTTACATGGCCCGGGCTCATCAGATCTGTTGAACACCTACGAAAAGATGGATGAACTGTCAGCTGCCACAATTGGCTCGTCTATGATAATGATACACAATCAAAACCCCGCCCTGGAACAGTGGATGAATCATTCAAAACATTCTGTACACCTAACAAAAGCCATCACCAGGTTAAATGGCTATATCAGGTGAAATATCCGTGTATTGGACTTTACGATAACATCTTGCGACATGTGAACAACAGGGAGATAAAATGATCTCATACATTGCATTGGATGATTTAAAAAACCGATCCGGCCATAGACTATTCATATTTAATTCTTAAATAATGATGAATAAGAAAGAAATAATCCTCTCTAACCAGGATGAGCTTTTAGATGCAATGCTCAATAAAGATGAGCATATACTGAGGAAGCTGATACATCCTGAAGCAACCGTTTTTGGATCGGCGATAAATGAGTTCGAAAAAGGTATTGATCGTATCATTCACTATTACACTCAGTCTATTGCACTTCTGCCGGATGACAGACGAATTGAGATTAAGTGGAGAAATTTTTCTGATTTAGGGAATCTTGCACTGGTGGAGCAGGAGTACGTAGTTCACTTTACGCTGGAAGGTGAGGAGATAACTCTTCTCACGCTTAGGCAGTCTGCAATTTGGACTTACGAACCTCAGAGTGATCAGTGGCTGCTGCTTCACGATCACACCTCGATGCCCGATCACCTGGGTGCCTTTGAAACCATTTCATCTTCTGAAATGCTCGAAAGCAATTTGAATCTGGAGCTGGAGACAGACCAGTTAAAAAAACGACTCAACCGAACCCTATCAGAATTAAAAATTATTAAGGGCCAGCTCATACAAAAAGAACGCCTCGCATCCATTGGCCAGCTAACTGCAGGAATCGCCCACGAAATTAAGAATCCGCTTAATTTCGTAACTAATTTCTCTGAAGTAATTCTCGAACTGATTGATGAGGCTCGTGAGGAATTAAAAAATAAAACGGCAAACGTGAAACGTGAACCAGACTCCCCCTTTGAAGGGGGGAGTGAGCGAAGCGAACAGGGGGATGATACAAATCCTGCAAATGGAAAAGATTCAGAACTAGATCGAAACTCTACTAACACATCCCTCAATCCCCTCTCCCCGATGCGCTCGGGACAGGCAAGAGGGGAAGCTGGATCAAGCCCCAAAAGCGATCTCATCCTCGAAATCCTCGACGACATCGAAGCCAATCTTCACAGAATACACGAACATGGAAAACGGGCCGACAGTATAGTGAAGTCGATGTTGCTGCTCAGTCGCGGAAAAAGCGGCAAGCCCGTTCCAACCGATCTGAATGTACTTTTAGATGAATATCTCAAATTGGCATACCATGGCATGCGGGCAGCCGATTCATCCCTTAATATAGATATTAAAACATCTTTTGACTCCACTATTCCCCTGCTCCATTTAGTCCCGCAAGACATCAGTAGAGCATTTTTGAACATCATCAACAATGCCATGTACGCCGCATATGATTACGCCAAAACTGATCCCGACCGGTCTCCGACTATTCAGGTAACTACATATGCCGGTAATGGCAGGGCCGAAATTAAAATCAGGGATAACGGCTCCGGAATTCCGGAAGAGATCCGGGATAAAATATTTCAGCCATTTTTTACCACCAAACCGTCCGGGGTGGGAACTGGTCTTGGACTCTCCATGACCTACGACATTATTAAGATGCACAAAGGAAGCTTAGATATTGATACAGCTGAGGGGCAGTATACTGAGTTTATCATCACGCTTCCGCTTAACAGTCAAAATAATTTATCATGAAATTTTTAGTCGTAGACGATGAAAGAGATGTAGAAATGCTGTTTCTGCAAAAGTTTAGAAAAGAGATAAAAAGCGGACTCATTGAACTTGAATTTGCTTTTTCGGGCCAGGATGCACTTGACCGGCTTCAAAGCATTCAGCCACCGGATGTGATGTACATTTTTTCAGATATCAACATGCCCGGGATGTCCGGACTGGAGTTGCTGGCAACAATAAAAACCCAGTTCCCACAGATCCAGGTAAGCATGATTTCGGCCTATGGCGATGATGATAACTATAAAAGGGCCCTGAAATCGGGCGCCAAAGAGTTTTTTACCAAGCCGATTGATTTCGGTTCGCTGAAGCTGGAAGTACAGCAGATGCTAGAGAAATCGTGATACTAATTTGAAACCAAGTTACCCATGCACCCAAAATGATAAGCACGTGTTTAATAGCCCTTTTAATTACAACAGCACCTGACTCCGGGAGGCTTGGGCAGGATCTTGCCGATACCTCCAGGATCAGGCAGTCCATTGAATTATCCCAGCAGTTATATGAAACCTTTGAAAAAGAAAGCAGTCTTGCTCATGCTTCTCAGGCTTTGACATTATCAAAGCATCTGTTTCATACGCAACTTGCAGAATCTAACGAGCAAACTTTAAGGATAGTAAAACCCCTGATTACAAAAAGCTATGTAATGTATGCCCGGGCATTGAGGGAGTTTGACCTTCAGGCTGCAGAGAATTCTTTGATGGCTGGATTGGAATTACTGAAGGAAACCGACACATCAGAAATTGCCGCTATTTATTCCGAGTTGGGAAGTACATATGAAAGCATGGGCCAGGAAGATAAAGCTCTGAACTATAACAGAATGGCGCTGGAGATGTTTCAGGCCTCGGGCGACCACTATGGCTATATGAATCAAATGATAAAAATCGGTCTGGTATTACGCAGTATGGGAAGTTATGGTGAAGCGCTCGAATACTTTATGGAATCATTGAAAACCGGCCGTCAGCTAAACGACAGTACGGCTATTGTTGAATCTTTACTTGCTATGGGTTTTGTATACGCCTTTGTTGAGAAATGGAATGAAGCTCTCAGCAGCCAGCAGGAAGCACTTCGTATATATCAGGAGGTAAACGACCAACAAGGCATTGCAAGAATACACAACGATATGGGCGTTACATATAGCCTTGCAGGAGAATTTAATTCCGCTCTCGCTCATCATCAGAAAGCATTGGCTCTGCGTCTTGAATCTAACGACATGTATAATACGTTCGCCAGTTACGTATACATCGGGAATATTTTAGCAAAACAGGAAGATATTCCCGGAGCCATCGAATATTTTGAAACGGGGCTGCCCTTCGGTAATCAGACAGGCTTCAAGGTTATGGTAGTTGATGCATATTTAAGTCTCGGTAATTACTACATGCAGTTGAGTGATACAGAGAATGCAGTAGATAGGTATGAATTTGCATTGCAATTAAGTGGTGAAATAGGTGACCCGGCGGGACAATCGAGAGCGAATATGGGATTAGCCAAAATCGCGATGTTCAAAGGGGAGTACGATATGGCCATTGAGAGGCTCAATCTTGCTGAGCAAATAACCCCGGAAACAAGTTTCAAAATTAAAAGAGAACTGTACAAAGAGATCTCAGAAGCTTACTTCAACCTGGGCGATTACCAAAATGCGTATCTAAATAGCCTCATTTATTCAGATGTAAAAGATTCGGTGCTGGTGGCAGAAAATCTTTCAAGAATTACCCAGTTGACCAATGTTATGGCTTTTGAAAACGAAATGGCGCTCGACAGGGAGGCCAATGAAAAAATAATGGCTTTAAAACAGCTTGAAATTAATCGTGAAAGGCTTGCCCGCAACATCTTCCTCGCCGTGATGCTATTAGCCGTAATGATGGTTGGCATAATTTTCGTAAGGTTTATTGAAAAGAAAAAATTGAGTGACAAACTAAATGACACTTTAAAAAATCTGCAGGCTACCCAAGCTCAACTTATCCAGCAGGAAAAACTAGCCTCCCTTGGCCAGCTCACCGCAGGCATAGCCCATGAGATCAAGAATCCGCTAAATTTTGTGAATAATTTTTCGGAGGTGAGCCTTGAAATGATCAACGAAGCGCGCACGGAGGTAAAAAGCGTGAAGAAAACGACCGCCATTGAAAAAGAACTCACAGGTGTAACCGAACAGAATGTCGATGCAGCTTTTGAAAATGACGGTAATCCCGAGGTTCTCCTTTCCATACTCGATGACATCGAAGCCAATCTCATAACCATTCATAAACACGGAACCCGCGCTGACTCTATTGTTAAATCAATGCTTCATCACAGCCGGGGAGGAAGCGGGAAAATGGAGCCCACCCTACTCAATCCTTTAATAAAAGAATTTGTTAATCTCGCATTCCACGGCATGCGGGCCGGGAAAAACCCGATAAATGTAGATATCGAATTACAGCTGGATGAATCGATTGGTGAAGTGCCGTTAATTGCTGAAGACTTCTCCCGGGTTATTTTGAATTTGTGCAACAACGCGTTTGATGCCATGAGGGAGAAATCAATTCAAAATTCAAAATTCAAAGTTCAAAATTATTCTCCCAAACTAACCGTCCGAACCAAATCCAAAAACGGCCACATCACCATCGAAATCGACGACAATGGTCCGGGTATCCCCGCCGAAATCAAAGACAAAATCATGCAACCGTTCTTTACTACAAAGAAAGGGACACAGGGAACTGGATTAGGCCTTTCAATCACCCATGATATTGTGAAAGCGCATGATGGAACCTTGGACATTGATTCGAAACCCGGAGAGTTCACTCAATTCAAAATAAAAATTCCTGCAAAACACCATGGATAGACCTGCAAAAATTATGATTGTTGACGATGATATAGGTATCGAAATACTTTTTTATAACAAGTCTGGAAAGAAGCCTCACCGTGTCGATATGGTGATAGAATTCGCTATAGGAAGAGAACACAAAAGTCATTAAAAAAATAACAGATAAAAGCTAAGCTATGAGTAATCCATATAAAATATTAGTCGTTGATGATGAACCGGATCTCCAGATGCTGATGCTGCAAAAATTCAGGTCTAAGGTCAAGAGCAGAGAGTATCAATTTCTGTTTGCCGAGAATGGTCAGGAGGCCCTGGATACTCTCAACAGCCATACAGACCTATCTCTTGTGCTCAGTGATATCAATATGCCCAAGATGGATGGACTCACCCTGCTGTCTCAGATTCAAGAAATGAATCGGTCTGATGTTAAAACTATCATGGTGTCTGCATATGGTGATATGGAGAATATCCGTACAGCCATGAACCGGGGAGC
>CAZHUP010000134.1:4311-7021 GCA_964535495.1 uncultured Rhodohalobacter sp. | reverse complement strand
GCTTTCTTATGGCAAGATATAATATGGATAATCGAGATTATGTTATAGTTAATGGTGACGAAGTTTCAAGTGTCGTTGTTAACGGAACCGAAATGTGGAGCAAGAGTGAAGCCGAAATGAATTTGGTTACATCAAACAACTGGAGCAGTTATAGCACTTCGGGGAACTTCGGAAGAAGATACTACTCAACAACAGAGCCGGAAGAGGGTAATAATCTTTTGGAGATAGAAATGCCAGAAGAAACGTCGGAAAAATTCCCCCTTTATATAAGGGTTGAACATCGAGGGCTTGACGACAGCGCTTTCGGCTCCGATGATTATTCACAGTTGGAGGTTGTTGCGGTAGACCCATTTGGGAGCACTCCATATTCTAATACGATAGAAAACACTACAAGCAGCTATCAGGAAGACGTTTCTCAGGTGGATGTTCAAATGTACATGGCATACGTGCAAATATACGCTCACGGAGCTTCGGGTAGCTATTCAGAATTCGACAGAAGAATTCGTAACATAGAGGTTGAATATACTGATGGAACGGTGGTGAACGTCTTTGCCTAAACTTAAAGATGATGAATTCCTTGTTGAAATGGGTGGTCGTTTCCCTGTTTTTGGCAAAAGAGAAGAAAAAGAGGAAAATTCTGTTGTGTTGGGTGGCAATTTCGGTGACCTTGTTTACCACGAAGGCGAATACAGTATAAGAAAAATGTTCAAAAAGGTTTCGTCAAAAAAGTTGGTGGTTTATTATACAGATAACGTTAACCACGACATAGAGGTGAGGGACGATGGCGGATACGAAGTCGAATTTAGAAAAGTTCAATAAGCTTGTTAATCCGGATAACGAACCGGCTTATTACAAATCCAAAGACAAAAAGGGACCAAATGCAAATCGTGTTCCAGCTAAGACTATGTCGGAATGCTATGATGAAATAGACGGTGAATATAAAAATATCAAAATGGCATCACACCGACTAGGTTTGGTTGATATAGATGTTGATGACGAGAACGAAATGAACACTTTGACTGACGAGCTCGATGAGATGGCTTTGAATTATGTTCTGGTGAAAACCAGTAAAAAAGGACACTATCATATAATTCTCAAAAGACCGGACGACTTGGAAAGGCGGAAGCTTGTAAATGGTATGAAACATTCATGGATAAGCGATGACTACAAATATGTCGGTCCCGACTTCCTAATGTATTGGGGGCCTATACTCCCGACACCCTATAATGACCGAAAGTTCTTGATTATCCCGGAAACACTTGATGAAATGCCCGAACACTGGTAAATAATAAAGGGAGGAAAAATTATGAGCAAGAAGATTGTCAGCAACGCACGAAGATTACAAGACGGAGAAATTTACGAATACAGCAGAGAGGATGGATTTGTTTTAAAAGACCCGGGAGACATTGTTTACAAAAACCACACAGTTAAAAATCTGTTCTCTTATTACGAGGCCTATCAAGACTACAAAAAGAGGGTCTCTGAAAATAACGAATTACTCTGGGAGTGGGCAGACAAGCATATAATCGGCCTGGAAAAATCCGAATTACATAATACTATATTACAAATTTTAAGGCTTTTACCCACTGTTAAGACGAAGGATAAATTACACGCCTTTGAGCTTGACGAGGATGGATACATTAAGGATTTTCAAACTCTTGAGGGGTATTACATTAGAGGGGACTTGAAAGTTCCTGAGGACGTAAATAATGGAGCGCATTACTTGGATGAGGACGGAAACATCCTAGAGGACGAGGATAAACTTGAAGAAGAATGGAGAGTGAAGTAACATGGGAGAAATAATTATGGATGCCGTTTACAGGTTCATCGAATTCATTGAGGTGTGGTTCCCTGTAATCGTCAGCGCAATCATCGCAGCATCATCACTGGTGTCACTTATCTTCTTTATCTATTCCAAGCTGGAGCAGATTAAGGAAAGTGTGGCCGAGTGGATTTCGGACAACAAGGAAGACATGAAGAATATGGCTAGCGTAAAGGACCTGGAAGAGTTTGACAGGAAGCTCAGAAAAATCGAGAAATACGTCGATGCCGGAATTGACGCTAATATCTTGTCAAAGGCTATGCCTGATGATGTCAAGAAGAAATACGCAGCCATCAAAGAGGAGTTCGGAGAGGCATCCGATGAGTATCAAGAATTCCGGAAAAAACTTGAAAAAGCTAAAAATTCAGATAATGAAAAAGAAGCCTACAAGGAGCTTGAAGATGACAGTGAGGACGTGATTTAAATTGAAGTTGCTATTCCTTTTGGCAATCACGTTCTATAGCTTAATGCCGGCTTTGATAGTGGGGTACTTCAACCTCATCACCGAGCAGGGTCAATTTAATCTTGAGTTGGCCGGGTGGATTATCGGTGTTGTAGTCATATACCTAACTATCATCCGCAAACTTAACCGCACCACCAAAGAGTGGGCTATACAAAACAGAAATAAAATGTTCGTAGTTAATTACAGGTACTTTCAAGGTGTCCTGTTCGTTGGTATCCTGTTCTGGCTGTGGAAAGCCATCGAGGTTAATTATGAGCGTATATGGGATACATTGTTCTTCGTGCTTGTATCAATGGTGATAGGATGGATATTCAGGTTCTTCTCATTGATGCTGGAATACAAGCAAAAAAAAGACCCCTCAAAATGAGGGGTTTTTATTATTGTTCAAGAATTCATCCAAGTGCGATATGTCGGTGGATAGCGCA
>CAZHUP010000134.1:0-4211 GCA_964535495.1 uncultured Rhodohalobacter sp. | reverse complement strand
GTTTTTATTATTGTTCAAGAATTCATCCAAGTGCGATATGTCGGTGGATAGCGCATGCTTATAACCCGTGTCAATGGAGCGTACACCCATTTCGTATCCAAAGTAAATGTTAACTAGCAGGACCGATAACTGAGCTATGATGATGAACACATCCTCACTGGAAACACCCTGCCATACGATTTGAATTCCGTATATAACCGCGAATACGATTGTTGTCAGGATGTTGAGTGTGTACGATGCGTACAGGTCGGTGCTCCCATCCGCGTTATCAGGGGTCTGACCTCCGGTTTCCCGGTAGTTGGCCATAAGCCGTTCGGGTTTGACCTTTTCATACGACAACCATTTTAGGTTTTCCACATTTATCGCGTCCGGATTTTCAACGGGGTGCCACGCAAGGATTTTCTCTTTTTCCTCCATCCACTTGTCTCTCTTACGTAGATTTGCCCTTCTGCGCCACTTGAGTAGCCTTACAATCCATTTTTCTTTGTTTTTAGGGTTCTTATACTGGACCCCCTTAGATTTGCGTCCTAAGCGGATTATTTTGCGGTCGCACTTATTGCGGTATGCCACAGCTTTGTTCTCCATCGTCTTCCGGTGACACCATTCATTCAAATGCGGGATTAGACTTTTTTGTGACACGTCTTTAAGTCGCCTGTCCTTGCTTCGTTCCAGCTTCACTATATCCTCTTGTGACTGTTGCGCCCTGCGTCCTTTCTTCATCCATATAGCGCGCAATACGAATGCGCCACCGGTAGTGATGCCCAGCCTAGTCCAGTATTCAATCTCTTGAATGTAAGACCAGTCGCCCGTGATGTAGAAGAGCGCGGTTCCCAATACCACCAGTAATACCAGTACGGTCAGGAACCACGACATTATCTCCCTAAGCTTCCTGGGATTGCTCAGTGCTTTCCACAAATGCAATCACCTCTTCGGCGGGTACAATATCATACTTCGGCTTTACGTTGACCGAGCCATAAAGTACCCGGAAACTACCCTTCTTCTTCCTTACGACCATGTAAGACCGCTCTTTATGAGCCTCCCATACCTGTCTTCCGGGAACACCGAATTTCATTTCATCCCTGAAAAAGCGGTATAGTTTATCCCATTCTTCCTTCGTTTTAACGTGTATGGGAACGTCTCGGTAATTGTACAAAAACTTTCGTCTAGTCATTCAATCACTTCCTTACGTATGCAAAATTTTGTGGTGCATGCTTCAGACCGTATTTACTGATGTCTTTGGGGAACCAAAACTTTTTCGGCTTATCAATCAGAATTCCGAATGCCTGTCCGTCATATCCTTGATTGCCATTATCGAAAAGCTTCGGATTGTTGGAGATGCGGCTCACCTTGAATTTGCCGATAACCTTTCCTGAACCCCCGCTTGACCGCGTTTCATAGATGTAGATGACATCTCCGGGCTTAATACCCTTCGGGAGCCTGTTTCGAAACTCAGCGAGCTTAGAGCCCTCAAAGATTTTTGTACACCAGTTCTTGTGGATGGGGAAAACCATCTTCTTCTTTTTCATTATTTTTCCTCCTTTTCGTTCTGCTTGATTATTTGTCTCAGCTTCTTCTCGCTGTCCCTGACTTTCTTGAGTTCTATGAAGTAATAGTCATCCTTGTACTTGTCAATAAACAGTTTTTTTCTCATCATGTAGTCCTTCCTGGCGTGCCCCTTCACTTCAACCACCACAGGTTTATCAAGACCCATATCAATTATGAAGTCGGGGGTGTAAACCATCCCTCGAAAAGTCCTGGGGACAATTTTGCCACGGTAATCGAAACCCTTGTACTTTATTTTTGGTTTCAATTCAAAGGTTACCTGCATTCCTGTGATGGGGATACCCATTTCCTTGAAAAGTAAGTAGTGTTCCTTCTCGTATTTGCTGTCAAAGGGTATTCCGTCAGCATACTGTTTCTTTTTAGAGCGGGTTTTTCGCTTTCGTTTCGCCAAGGCTAAACCCTCCCACCTTTTGGTGTTCTTCTCTTATGATGTTGTGGATAATGTATTTAGCGTTCTCCATGTGGTGCTCCATTTGTTTCTTCAGAGCCTTGTTTTTCTCGAGATGTTCCAGTTCGGTGTCAAACATAGTTAGAATGTTGTCCAGTTTTTCCTGGGCGCACTTGTAAACCTCGGTCTTTTTTTGTGGTATGTTTTTAGCTTCAAGAATTTCTTTGCGAACACCTTTTTCATCATCACCGATAAAATACCACTCTTTGGGTTCAATATCCCTGTTTCTCACCCGTTTCATGAAGTGTTCGATACGGATAAGATGAGAAAGATTTTTGGGGTCGTACCCGAACTTCTCGAAGTCTTTTTGATTTCCAGGGCGCTCCTTAAACAACAACTTCTCTTTTTGCCGGGCCATTCCCTGCGTGGCTTTGAATACAGCATCGCGGTTTAAGTGTGCAATTTTCTCGAGTGACATGCTAAGCACTTTCCACCCGAACTTGTCAACGATATACTTGCTCCTTGATGCAAGGACTTCGATATAGGCCGGGTTCCCCTTTCGAATTAAGTCCAGAAGCAACCGTACGTCCTTAACTTCCACCTGCCCAACGCCGGTAATTTCGTATGTTTTTGTAACCTTCTTTTCCTCTAGCAAATCGTGATAGCTTGGGATGACGTACGCCTTGTAGTCAAAGTCACTTTCAGGACCGTCCAAGTTGTAGTTTTGTGAGCCCTGTAGGAAGATTGCAAAGAGGTTGTATCCTTCTTCCATAACCTTTGAAACGGCCTTGTTCAATGGTGTATCAGTCTCATGGGGCATTCTCTCAACGATGTACATATTTATTCCTCCTTGTGTGATAGATTGTCGGCCCAGTTCAACAATGCCAGTTCCGGCATAAGACCGGGCGTTACAGCTTCTTTTAAACGCCTTACGGCTCTAGCTGTTTTGGCGTGTTTAATCCGCATGTGATTTTGAATAATCAATGATACGGAAAGAACCCCGTGCAGTTGAGCCTCATTCATCCGGGTACGGTGAGCCCTTTCCAGATACAGGTAAGAGCTTGCGTTCTCGTGCCCGAAATAACTCGCTGTTCCATTTTTTATCTTTTGGGTGTATAACTTACCGACATCATGCCAAAGCGCCGCTACAGCCGTAAAAATGTCAGCTCCATGGACTTTTTGGAAGGTCTTTATGGTGTGCTCCCAAAGGTCATGGTCGTGATATGATGATTTTTGGTCGAAACCCTGCATCAAACTCCTGTAAGGGAAGCCGGTGGCCGTAACTTCGGCCGGTGTGTCAGGGAGCACAAAAGGCTCTAGTTCCTCCATGTCCTCACTTCCGTTGTGGATGTACCCTATCTCGTCGTACCCCTCATAAAAGGATGGGGGCTGAAAGGTGGCTAGTTGCTTGTATATAGCCTCTTCGGGAAAGTCCTCTTCTTGGGCTGTTTCAAGAATGTCGTCCAACGGCCTCAATATAACCATAGCAGTAGCTAATCCGCCTTGACCCTCAATGGCTTCAACGAGATGCCTGCGATATTTTCTGGAAAGGTTTGTGGCATCATAGATTATTGTTGCCCCGCTTTTGTTTCTCAGGGCTTTGTCCAGCCTTTCTCTCATGACCTCGAAAACCTTTTTGTTTTCATCCTGGTTGTATTCACCGTTGAACAATTCATCCCGGATACCATCGGACGATAAGTGGATAACACTATCACCGTATTCCTCCTTGACCTGTTTGGCGTAGGTCGTTTTTCCGGACTTGCTAATGCCTACGGTGATTATTACATTATTTTTTTCACTCAAATCAATCCCATCCCTCTCTCTTTTTTTATAAAAAGTCAAAAATGCTTGTTTGTTCTTTTTTGTTGTCATCTAAAGAAAATTCCTTTAGATTGTCTAGGTCATATTCCTTTTCAAACCACTTATAACTTTCATTTTCTCTTTGTTCAATTAAATAGCCATCAAAATTACCGTAGTTTTCAATCATATATTTTTTGGCTAAATCGAAATAATCCTTGTTTAAATTTTTAACCATTAAAGCAAACCTTGCAACAAGCGATGGTGGAACCTTGTAATCATCCAAATAATCAAAACCCTTTTCATATTTTGGATAACTTAATGTTTTTATATCTATGTTTTTTCTTGTTTTCTTATCTAAAACATAAATATATTTGTAGGTTTTAACCATCATCGGTTTTAGTTTTCCTTGCAAAAACAAAGCATTTAATTTAATCATTCCTTTGGGTCTTTTGGTGTTTGA
>CAZHUP010000133.1:0-7197 GCA_964535495.1 uncultured Rhodohalobacter sp. | reverse complement strand
GAAGAGTAGTGAGTAGCAGGTATTGGCTACTAGCTTCAAGAATCCCGATAAGTTACAACTGTCTGGTGGGCTCGTGAAAATAAAAGAAGATTATAATCCGTTCGACATCTGCTTCATTTCTCGCAGAGTTCCGCTAAGTTAACCGCAGATTTACGCAGAATATCTGCGAGACTCAGCGGAATAATCTGCGCAAATCTGCGAGAAACAAGAATGGGGGAATAGAAAATGATTTGGTTACTTGTGTCAATACATTATGCTCATAAAATCCCATAGTAATAAATCCAATTCTTATTCTTACCTTATGCACCTTCAACTGACGTTCGACGTTGACCTGCCCAACTCGGTATCATTTTGCCTCTCTTCAGTAGTTCTCTCCTGAATGTTTGTAAAACGCGCTTTTGGCCAGGGAGTATCTCCGGAATGTTTAAAAACACAAGAGCGGAGCGATGCGCGTGGAGAGCGACAGATATTTTAAAACAGGATGCTCAGGATAAGTATATCATATTCCAATTGAACAGTTGTTCATTATTGGCTGATACCCTCTGTCCTCCTATCCTATTCAAACAAAAGACAACCAATGAAAAATTCTTCTTTTTCAGCGCTGGGAATTCAGCCTGAAATCCTCAAAGCCGTAAACGATATGGGCTTTGAAGCACCAACATCCATACAAGAAAAGTGTATTCCCGAAATATTAGCGGGTAAAGATCTGGTAGGACAGGCTCAAACCGGAACAGGTAAAACGGCGGCATTTGGAATACCTGCTCTTCAAATGGCCAATAAAGGTTCCAAAACACCAAGTGTTCTAATTTTAACTCCAACACGGGAACTGGCAATCCAGGTAACAGGCGAACTGATAAAGCTTGCCAAACATGTAAATGGAGTGTTCACCGTACCGGTCTATGGCGGTCAGCCGATCAGTCGTCAGCTTAAAGCTCTGAAAAAAGGAGCTCAGATAGTTGTTGGAACACCGGGTCGAGTAATTGACCACCTGAAACGTGGTACCCTCAAACTGGGTGCGCTCGAAATGGTTGTGCTTGATGAAGCCGACGAGATGCTTAACATGGGTTTCCGTGAAGATCTGGAGCAGATTTTAAGCTACAGTAAAGGGAAATCGCAAACGGTTATGTTCTCTGCAACGGTTCCGAAGGCGATTAAGAACATCATGAATAAGTGGATGGATAATCCGGAAATGATAAAAGTTGAGGGTAAAGCCCAGACTGCTGAGGGTGTTGAACAGTATGTAATGGAAGTTCGGGACTCTATGCGAGTGGAGGCGATCTCACGTGTTATTGATATGACCGGTGCTAACCTGACTCTTGTTTTCTCAAATACGAAGCGCAGATGTGATTCTCTTGTACAGGAGTTTCAGGCCCGTGGATTCGCCGCCGATGCCCTGCATGGTGACATGCGCCAGAATGTACGCGACAAGGTTATGAACAAGTTCAGAACCGGAAAGATTGAACTGTTGGTTGCAACTGATGTTGCTGCGCGTGGATTGGATGTGGATGATATTGATGTAGTATTTAACTACGATGTACCGCAGGATCCGGAATTTTACGTGCACCGAATTGGGCGAACCGCACGTGCAGGTAAATCCGGTATGGCCATTACATTCTCTACCGGAAGGAAGAGAAAAAGCATCCGTTTTATTGAGAAAATTATCGGAACCAAGCTGAGGCCATTGCCGATGCCATCATCCAAAGAGGTGCAAATGTCGAAGATGGAGTCGCATCTTGATGAGATTGTGGACGTGCTTCAAAAGGGTGGGTTGAGAGAATATATCGATCAGCTTGAACCGCTTGCAGAGGGTGATTACTCACCGATTGAAATTGCTGCGGCACTGATGAAGATGAAGTTTGAAAAGTAATTAGAGTAGAAGGTATTGAGTAGCAAGTATCAGGAAATGCACAAAGTTGCGTCCTGATACTACTGCTCAATACCCAATACCGTTTTTAGTTTCCTACAAAGAAAATGCTGTTAGCCACCAACAGCTTTCCATTCTCCCAAAAACCTCTGAATAGCGGGTTCTCGATCATGTAGACAACCTGTCCTCTTCCGTAATCCTGCACGCCAAACGAGAGTGAGTTCTCAATTACCGGCTTGGCTTCAGTTCCAACAAATCCACTTCGATATGCATTCTCCCGAACGGTTCCAATGTTCCATCCGCCATCCAGGTAGCTGTAAGAATCTGCGCTAAGTTTTAAGGTGTAATACTCCTCGTCGTAGCCAAATGCCAGCGGATGAGTTGTATCCAGTGTTACTTCAAAAGCAGAACCTGAGGTTGTGGTACTGATATACCGTCGTGAGCGCTCTCCGTAAGGAGCAAGCATCTCTTCATTTGTAGGCTCAGAAGATTCAACATGCTTGCGTGTCAACTGAAAGCCATTGCGGTTGGTGAAGTTCCGATTGGCGTTGCCAATCAAAATCAGGTTCCCGCCGCTCCGTACCCAACCGGAAATTTTTTCAATGGCGCTGTCGGTTAATACACCGCTATATGAGCCAGAAGGCAGCACGAGTGTGTTAAACTCGCTAAGATCCGCACTCATGAAATCTCCGGTATCAATCATAGTTGTTTTGTAGAGCAGCTGATGATCAAAATAGTGCCACACTTCACCGGCGCTAAGCGAGGAAGTGCCATCACCCATCAATACAGCAATTTCAGGTTTTTCGATATAGCTTACATTATTTGACCCAAAGTCTGATCCTGAGGTTACGAATCCTGTTGAAGCACCAAACAGATCCCGGTCATGATTTTCTCCGGCAAGCTGCACTATTTCGTCAAAAGAATCGCCAAGATGTGAATTGTTTCCACGCAGGATAACAAGGGCTCCTTTTTTGAATGATTGTCCCCCTATTTCAAAGTCAACTTTTGAAAACCGGCTTTTTACACCTTTCTGGGTGATTTCTGCAAGAAAACGGGCGTCATCCATGCTGTTCCAGCTTGTAACGTAACCGTACGGTTTTTCGGAACCGATAAATGATCCATTTCGAAAATCATCAGCTGTTATGTTATGATTTGGCGAAATATTGGATTCCAGTGCGTAGCCATCCAACCCGAAACGATAGTGCGCTTCCCAGGTCGTTATATCGTAAGTGAGGGAGTCGGAGAGAGCCGGATTCGGCTCAAAAAATACGCGGGCCAGCTGTCCCTGTGGCTGATGAACACTCACTACGATGTCATCAGCGGAAACAGATACTTGCTCATTTTGTCCGGTTTTAAAATTATAGGCATTTGTGTTCCGGCTTGATCCTGCTGTACCGTACTCAATTTTTTGGCTATCCAGAAATTTTAACAGATGATGTATATGATCCGGATTGTTGTCCGATTTAACGATAAATGATTTATAAGTTCCGGCCGGATCGTTCACTGCCCGATCAAAATAGTTTTCGAACTCAGATATCACGCGATCAGCATTCAATGCTGTAACCTCAACGGTAGACAGGCCGGCAACGTGATGATGAGTTAAACGCTCTTTCAAAGTCAGAACTTCACCCTCCTCGTTGTAAACAGCCGCGCCTGCACGACCACCGCCACCTTTTTCGTAGGTCATACCGATTGCGCCATTGTAAGTTGGCCATGTGTCGCCATAGCTTGGATAAAAAAGATCAAAAACTTCACGTGTGTAGTAGATCCAGCCCTCAGCGTCAAAGTATCTGGTGTGATTTTTCCCAATAATTGTTTGAAATTCACTTTGCCAATCGGTAATCACGTCGTGAAAAGGTTTGGCAGCAGGTGCAAAGTAGTATGGGGCATTGTATCCCATTTCATGAAAATCGACGTGAACATGCGGCATCCACTGCTGATAAATTTCAACGCGATGTTGAGACTCTTTCTGTGTTTGCCACGCCCAGTCGCGGTTCATATCAAAATAGTAGTGATTGGAACGACCGCCCGGCCATGGCTCTCGATGCTCCCTGGCAATCGGGTCGGGATTATACTCGGTTCCTACAATTCCATTAAACCAGTTTACATAACGGTCGCGGCCGTCAGGATTCATCATCGGATCAATGACCACAACGGTATTTTGCAACCACTGCTTGGTTTCACTGTTTGTAGGATCCACGAGTTCATATAGAGTCTGCATAGCAGCTTCGCTGGATGATGTTTCATTTCCATGAACGTTGTAGCTGAGCCATACAATTGCTTTCTTGTTTTCGGTGGCATCACCCTCTTCAAGACCGGTCAACCTGAGATTGTTCAGGCGAATCTCTTCCAGGTTTGAATGATTCTCCTCTGTGGTAACAATCAGATAGACTAGTTCTCTATGCTGGTTTGTTGTACCGTATTGATCGATTGTTGCAAGGTTGGAGTTATCGGCAACATGATTAACGTAACTGATAACCCGGTGATGTGGGGTATACCTGTCGCCTAATTCATACCCTAAAAATTCTGCGGGTGACTGGAGCTGAGCGAATGCCCCGGTGGAGAAAAGGAAAAGTGTAAGAAATGCACTTATGCTTTTTAACTGTTTTTTCATAATCTAAGAAGCCTGTTGATTTGGTTGCAGCAAAATGTGCTACAACTTAATCAAAACCGATAACTGCTAAAAGCCCCGAATAGGTTTGAAACTCAAATTTACATTTCTCGTTCTCCTTAGTATCGTTTCAGCTTCACTGTATGCACAACCAAATCTGCAGAATGAGGTTCGTTTTACAATTCTGCACACCAATGATGAACATTCTCACCTGATACCGATTCCTGTGGTTGAAGATGATCAGGAATTTCAAAGTACAGCTCGAGGCGGGATTGCAAGGTTAGCGGGTGCTATTAAGCAGATTAGAGAGCAAAAAGAGGAGGCAGGAGAGTCTGTACTACTGTTTTCAGGCGGAGATATTTTGGGTGGGCCCGCATTTGGTTGGCTGCCTCTGCGCGAGGGGCTGGCGCCGGAGTTAAATCTTTTTCAAAAAATGGGGTACGATGCCGTTACAATAGGCAACCACGAGTTTGATTATGGCGCAGATGTCTATGCCAGATATCTGTACGATGCGGGGTATCCGGAGGCAAGTGAAAATACTGTGATTTTGGGAACCAATACGCGACCGCCCCACGATCATCCGCTGAGTGATAGAGGAATACGTAACCATTTTGTTAAAGAGTTGGAGAACGGTTTACGGGTTGGAGTTTTTGGGTTGATTGGGAATGATGCAATATCTAAAACAGCACAGCCCGGCCCGGTAATATTTGATGATCCAATTGAGTCTGCCAAAAAAGCGGTCAGGGAACTTAAAGAGCAGGATGTTGATCTAATTATTTCAGTAAATCATTCCGGCGTAGCTGAAGATCGCGAACTTGCCAGAGCCATTCCGGAAATTGATGTAATAGTAGGCGGCCACACTCACACACCTATTCATCAGCCAATTATAGAAGGTGAGACGATCATCGTACAAGCCGGGCATTATATGCAGTTTCTTGGAGTGCTGGAACTTAGCTGGAGCCCTGAAGAGAAAAAAATTCGGGTGTTAAATGAAGAGAATGGAACTCCACACTTGATCCCAATTCAAAATGATACTCCGGTCGATTCGCTGATAGCTGATGAAGTTGAAATTTATGAACAGATATTAAATGATTGGCTGAGAGAACTAACAGCCGGTGAAATTGATGATATTCGAAAAACAATTGCCGTTTCCGGTTTCCCAATTTTAAGAAATGAGCCTCAGCGGGAATCAGCAATTGGGAATTTTGTGACCGATGCCATGAAGTACTCCACAGGAAGAGTGTTGGATCAGCCGATTGATATTGCTGTTCAGGCAAACGGAGCAATTCGAAGTAATATTGAACCGGGAACAGACGTGTGGAATAACGGAGAGATCACTTTTTATGATATGATGATGGCATTTGGTCTCGGTTCCGGAGATGACGGGTCACCGGGCTATCCGGTTGTATCTTTCTATTTAACAGAACAGGAGGTGCGAAATGCGCTCGAGGTTTCCATACTTCTTTCTGAGCTGATGGGCGATAACTACTTTTTGCAGTTTTCCGGACTGAATATGATGTACAATCCTAACCGAGCGGTACTGTTTAGGGTTCCATTTACCGGGACTCCAATTCCCTCATCGCGTTCAATTTTAAAAGCAGAACTTGTGAGTGGCGAAGAGACTACCCCCATTCGTAGAGATTCAGAAAACCTGATACACGTAGTGACAGACTACTATATTGCGGGTTTTTTGCCGATGGTTGGCGATCGACTGCCCAATCTTGCGATTACACTGCGGGATGAAAATGGCCGGGCTATCTCCATAGATGAAGCGATTGTGATGGATGGAGACCGCCAGTTAAAAGTGTGGGCGAGTGTACTAAATTATGTGCAATCGTTTGAGGAAAATGAAGACGGAATTTCCGTGATACCCAATAGATATGAAGCTCCGGAAGGAAGACTGGCAGTTACATTTACATTGCCTCTCTGGGTCTGGCCTGTAGCTGCAATTTTATTGATTGGTGTTGTGATCTTTTTAATTGCAAAGAGGCGGTAAAAATAAAATCTAAAGTTAATGAATCGAGCAAATGGATAACGATGCGATAGATAACAGAGAAAAGAACAGGTATGAACTGAAAATTGATGGGCACACCGCTATTGCCGAATATATATTAAACAAACAAGGTGTTCTCTTTTTTACTCATACAGAAGTGCCTCAGGAGTTAGAGGGTCAGGGCGTAGCTTCTAATTTGATGAAAGCAGCATTTCTTGATGCTGAAGAACGCGGTTTGAAAATTGCACCAATCTGTCCTTTTGTGAAATCCTATATTCAGCGCCATCCCGAATGGAAACGACTGCTTGCCGAAGAGCACCGATTTTAACATCTCTTTTTTCAATCTTTTGCAGTGAATGGTTTCAACATTTTGTTTATTAAATACCGAAAGACCAACCACAACACGAACCAACATCTAATGAATCTACTGATACGTAATTTTACCATTATTCTATTTGCAGGGTTTTTTGCAATATCCTGTGCATCAACCGAGCCGGCAGCTACAACATCCGGTGGCGACTCTCCGAGAGCTGAACGAAGCTCCGGTTCAAACGGATACAGCAGTATTATTACATCCGAAGCTGAAACCCAACACGGCGTTGTGGATGTTCACACCGTTGGCGATAAAATCTATTATGAAATTCCGGACTCTCTGCTTGGCCGTGATTTCCTGATGGTGAGTCGTGTTGCAGCTGTACCCAACAATTTTTCAGGCTTTACCAGCAGTGG
>CAZHUP010000132.1:3564-7219 GCA_964535495.1 uncultured Rhodohalobacter sp. | reverse complement strand
GAAACTCACAAAATTGAGCTTGGTCCGGCTCAAATTGGTTACTTGCTCGTATATCCCAATATTTCCAAACAGAGAGCTGCTAAGTGCATGAAAGCTTCCCGTGAGGTAAAACACTACTCCGGTAACGACTACCTGATTGAAGTTTCCGGCGATTTGTGGGACATGCTCGATCAGGACACTAAAAAAATGCTTCTGTATCATCAACTATTGCACATTGATCCTGTCTTTAAAGCGAAAAATCAAGAGTGGAAAATGAAGGTAAGACGTCCTGATTTTTCTGACTTTTATGAGATTAATGATAAATACGGTAACGAGTGGTATAAAACCATACAGGCCACTGTATCATCACTGTATGACCTGGATCCAAAGCAAGAGAGTAAAGTGCAGGTGTAAACTCCTAGTTGAATGAGTTAAAGTTTTTAAACTGGCTATCTGCTATGAACTATATCAAACTTGTTTTCAGGCTCAAGGACCGCTACCAGGAATCTTTTATAGCTGAGCTGATGGATATGGATTTCTACGGCTTTGAGCAATTTGATAATCGCCTGATAGCCTATGTGGAAAAACCCCGCTATAACGACACAAACCGGGAGTTGATTGAACAGTTGATTGGTGTTTACCCCGATGCCAAGTTCATTGAAATGGAGGATATTGAAGAACAAAATTGGAATGAGGAGTGGGAAAAAACAATTCAGCCACAAGTCATAGGCCGGTTTCTGGTTCGACCTACCTGGTCTGATTTAAAACCATCAGAAGGACAAACACTTCTTGAAATTGATCCCAAGATGGCGTTTGGGACCGGTTATCACGCTACTACAAAACTGATACTGAACCGCTTATCATCCATTAACTTTAAAGGGAAAAATGTTATGGATGCCGGAACCGGAACCGGAATATTGGCGATTGCAGCTGTAAAATTGGGGGCCAAAAAGGTGATTGGCTTTGATGTGGACAAGTGGAGCAAGGTTAATGCTACAGAAAATGCTTTAATTAACGGTGTAAACGAACAAATTGAGATCAGGTTTGGCAGTACTGAACAGATCAAAGATGATGAAATGTTTGATGTTACACTGGCAAATATTAACCGTAATGTAATTCTTGAGATTATTCCTTTTTTGGTTCAACATACCAAAACAGGAGGGGAACTCTGTTTAACCGGACTACTGGATACAGATGAAGAGATTATCAGAGAAAAGTTGAAAGATCAACCGGTCACTGTTACTGGAAAAACAGAGCAAGACGAGTGGATATTGCTTCATTTGGAAAAGCAGTGAGATAGTAAACATGAAGAGATCAGAGATAAGGGCATCTATAGATATCGGTACAAACTCCGTACTGCTTTTAGTTGCCGAAGTTTTAGATGGTAGCATTAAGGTACTGGAGGAAAAACAGGAAGTACCAAGACTTGGCAGAGGAGTTGACAGGGAAAAAAATTTACATCCCGATAGCTGCGACCGCGTTGTAAGCGTTCTAAAATCCTACAAAGCTTATCTAACAAAAAACTATCCGTCGGTTATTGATAAGGTGAAGGTAACTGCAACAAGTGCTGTTCGCGATTCATCAAACAGAGAGGAGTTTTTAAAACATATATATAATGAGACGGGCTGGCATGTAAAGCTCTTAAGTGGCCATGAAGAGGCCAAAACCACCTATACAGGTGCTATCTCCGTTTTGAAAAATCAGAGCGAAAAATTTGTTGTTTTAGACATTGGGGGAGGAAGCACAGAGATCGCTATTGGAAATCAGCTTCAATTAAAAAGTGGAGTTTCAGTAGACATGGGTAGCGTTCGTTTTTCGGAGAGATATTTGAAAAGTGATCCTCCAGCAATTGTCCAGATCGATCAGCTACGGGCTGAGGTCAGAGCTCTGTTGAACGCAGAAAGCATAAACCCAAGAGGTTATCAATTAGTGGGTGTAGCCGGTACGGTCACTTCTATTGCTGCAATCTTAATCGGCCTTAACCATTATGACGCTGAACAAATCAATGGCTTTATTTTGAATAGAGAGGTAGTCCAGAAGTTTATTGATGAATTTACATTAATGACTTCGGACGATATCGAAAAGAAGTACTCACCATTTTTAACCGGAAGAGGAGATGTGATTACAGGCGGACTCATCATACTGCATGAATTTATGGGTTATTTCAATTTTGAAGAATTGATTGTCTCCACCGGGGGTATCCGTCACGGAGTATTGATATAAAAAAGGCGTCCACCTTTCAGTGAACGCCTGATTCTGTCTTGATAAAATGAACAGATTCTGAAGTGAACAATCATTTTATAGTTTGATTGCTACACCTAAATTTAACCAACCCCAATTATTGCCTAATTCAGCGAATCCACCAATATTATCAGAAAAGTAGTATCTGACACCTGCATGAAATGCAGCATAAACACCGGTTCCCCAATTTGAAGTTGTGCCTGATATGCTAAAATTTCTGTAATATAGTCCAAGCCCTGAGTATACATCCAAATCTGGATTTTCTATATCAAATAGATCATTGAAATAGTAGGATCCCCTTGCTCCAAATGTTGTCATTGTAACACCTGAGCCTGAAGAAATTCCAAAATCTCCTCCCAGACCAATTGAACCGGTTTCAAGATCAGTAATTCCATACTCAACATTAGCTCCAAAAGGAAGGCCGAAGTTAGCACCAAACGTACTAAATGTTGTACCAAATCCAATTCCGGCATTGATCACAAGATCTCCTTCTTGAATGCCACCAGTGTCTTGTGCCTGTGCAAAATTTGTAATTGAAGATGTAGCAAATACAAATGTAGCTGCAAAAATAATTACAAGTAGTTTTTTCATAGTGGTATTGTTATGTTAATTTTTTATCGATTATAGGTTATGGGATAATTAGTCCTTCTAATTGTAATAAGCGTAAAACTTAAGATGCATCTGTCATCGGTTCTGATAAAAACTGAAATTTTTTGATGTCTAACCAAGACAAAAGTAATAAATCACAGACCGCACCCCGAGAAAATGCCTCTGCCAGCAGTCTCGAAGACGACAAGCTTGTAGAGAGAGCTGTTGCCGGAGATCAAGGGGCTTACAGGTCTTTGATGGAAAAATATGAGACACCTCTCTATTACCATTTGCTTAAAATGGTGAAGGATAAAGAACAGGTTCGTGATTTGGTTCAAGAAGCATTTATGAAAGCGTTTGACAATCTGGAGTCTTACAACACCAACTACGCTTTTTCAACCTGGTTGTACAGAATTACGACAAATCACACTATAGATTACCTTCGAAAGAAGAAGCTACAGACTACATCAATTGATGAGCCTGTGAAGACTAAAGAGGGGGAGATGAACATCCAACTGGAGGATGAACATTCGGAAACAGACCGAAAAATAATTCGCAAGCAGAGAAGTGATATTATTCATGAAGCTATCGAAGATCTGCCTGAAAAATATAGAGTGGTTATAAAGCTTCGCCACTTTGAAGAGCTGAGCTATGATGAGATTTCAGAACAGCTGGATTTGCCGTTAGGAACCGTAAAGGCACATATATTCAGGGCTCGTGAAATGTTGTATAAAGAACTTAAAGATCGAAGAAGTGAATTTTAATAACTTGGTTGAATATTTTGTGATCCCCACACAGTGTGACTTGGTTTGAAAAAATTTAGTTAATCAACTTCTGAGTTCTGAGT
>CAZHUP010000132.1:0-3464 GCA_964535495.1 uncultured Rhodohalobacter sp. | reverse complement strand
GTCCTAGATATGCACTCTCAATCCAAAAACGTGCATTGACGAAATTCCGGAAGGTTCAGATACAAAAGCGTAATCAATAGATGGGGAGAGTTGATCAAAGGGCAGGTTAACAGAGAAGCCGGCAGAAGGTTGTAATTTTTTCTCTCGATTTTTTTCATTCCAAACAACACCTCCACGCAAGGAAACCCTTTCATGAGGGTTGTAATCAACACCCGATCTGAAAAAATGTGATGTTGAACGAACTTCATTCCTGCCAGGTCCGCCAAGTTCGGTTTCTCCATATTGATTCCGAATTTCGTAATCCACCTTAAGATTAAGGTTATCAAAAACCTTGTAGCTGATACCCGTTAAAATCCGAAGTGGTTCTTTCTCGGTTTTGGGTGCCGAGTCTGTTCCGTAGAGATCAGAAGTATTTACAGATCGGGAAGAGAGTAAATTTTGTACAGAAGCACCAATATTGAACTCGTCTGTAACTTTTCCTATAAAGCCCAAATCTATTCCAATTCCCTGAATTGCCGGAATTTCTACGTGAAGATCAGAATGGTTGAAATGCATACCAATACCTACCATAATGCTTTTGGAAAAACGTATACCGAAAGCTCCTGATAGCCGATATTCAGAGGTTGACAAGTATCCGGTATGATATCCGCTTAAATTTCTCCCGTCAATATCTCCTGTTCGGGCATTTATTAAACTAACAGATAGTCCGGCTGAGGGTGGAAGTTGAAAATTAGCAGACACCATGTGTAGCTGTCTGTCGAACTGCATTAATGCAGATGATAGTAATATAGGAATTGAGCTGTCTTGAATAGCTGCTTGAGCAGGATTGTAATAGCTGAGTCCGCTATACTGGGTGGAGGCCGTCATGGCATTACCCATAGACAGTCCTATTGGTGAGAATCCAATTCTGGCAAATTCACCGGAATAACCACCTTGCGAAAGGCTTTTGGCTGGACTGAAAAGTACAATCACAAAAGCTGTGGCGATAAAAATTAGTAATGGAGTATCTGTAAATTTCATTAATTAACGGACTTTGTCAATTCATGATATAAGCTATAGAATTTGATGCATCATCGTAAATAAATTTATTTTTTCCCTCAAACAGAGGAGTATTATTTA
The DNA here is from genome assembly GCA_964535495.1 of uncultured Rhodohalobacter sp. GTDB lineage: Bacteria > Bacteroidota > Rhodothermia > Balneolales > Balneolaceae > Rhodohalobacter. The sequence goes on along the minus strand of CAZHUP010000132.1, from coordinate 2,345 downwards.
CCATTTGTTCCACAAATTTTACTATCATCAGAATCAGATAATATTTGATCAGAACTTATCAAAAATAAAAAAATCCACAATTTGCATGGCCGGTAAGGATAGAGAAGTATTGGTTTCAGGAAAAACCTCGTTTAAGGTAGAAGTGCCTTACACACTTATTGAAACCGGTGAAAAAGGTGAAAAACCGTTGATTATCTATTTACACGGTTTTGGTGAGAATATTGAACTATTTAAAAAGCGGTGTGACACACTTTTGAATCTCAAAGCCTATCATCTGTTTATTCAGGGGCCGTACCCAATTTATGATCGAAGCAGGAAAAAGAATGTTTCTGATTGGGGACGCGCCTGGTATTTGTATGATGGTAATCACGGTCAGTTTATCAAATCTCTGGAACTGGCATCGGAATTTGTTCAGGAGATTATCGATAAACTTTTACCTGTTATTCAGGTGAACAGAATTGGGGTAATGGGCTACTCTATGGGAGGTTATCTTGCGGGGTATTTTTCATTTACACGCTGGAAACACGTGAATGACCTTGCTGTGGCAGGTGCCAGAATTAAAACAGAAGTTTTAAATAACAACTGGGAAAATATTCAGCACATGAATATTGCGGCATTTCATGGCAAGAACGATGATCAGGTAAAGGCAGAGCCTCAGGCTAAAGAAATTAAAACATTGATTGAAAAAGGTGTAAAAGCAGAGTTGAATTTATTGAATGAAAACCATTCATTTAGTGAAGTCTATTTAAATCAAATTTTTAAATGGTTCCAAAGCATTGGTTATGCAGAGGTGTAAAAAAATACTTTTTTGAATTAAATAATTTTGTAACCTTCAGCAGATTCATCTTTCTAACTTTGAAATGAATTAATTATGTCTACAGCATCTACGGAAACCAAAAAAAAGATGAAAATATTAGTCGTTGAAGACGATCCCACGGTTCGAACACTTGTAAAAGCAGTATTGGAGCACCGGGGAAATGACGTCGCCGTCGCAGAAACAGCCGGTGATGGAGAGGATAAAGCTCTCAATAACAAATTTGATATGATTATCCTCGACTTGCGCCTTCCTGATGGCAACGGATATGATGTATGTGCAAAAATAAGAGAGGAGGGAGTTACAACTCCGGTATTAGTGCTATCCGCTGAGCACGAAACAGATGTTAAAGTTAAGGTTCTGAACGTTGGTGCAGATGATTATCTGACAAAACCATTCAACAGTGATGAATTGATGGCTCGTCTCGACGCAATTGCCAGACGAAGTAATAACAAAGGAGCAGAGAAAGAGCTCACCTGTGGCAGCCTTACCGTCGATTTGATATCCAGGAAAATGATCATCAAAGAAAATGAGATAGACTTGACCAACAATGAGTTTAATCTTTTAGTCTACTTTGTTCGAAATAAAGGTAGAATTATTTCACAGGAAGAGCTTGCCAGTAATGTTTGGGATATACACTTTGACACTCAGACAAACTATATCAATGTGTATATCAGTTACCTGAGAAAGAAAATGAGAGAGTATTCTGAATTTGACTTTATTGAAACAATCCGGAAAAAAGGATTTATGTTTCAATGCGATGAAGATTAAATCAGAATTAGAAGCTCTAAATCATTCAGAACACTGTCTGTAAAAGATTGTGTTGAATGTTTCTTCTCTTTTAATACCCTTCCGGCTCGTGGTATCCATGATGGCTTTCACCATGTTCATCGTCCTCGTACTCATTATCTGTAACAGATTTTTTCTGAGGGTGTGTAAGCTGCCAGGCTAACAGTATAGCACCGAGAGAAAGAACCAGTGTTGTAATAGGGTAAAAGAGAGATTCAAGACCTGTCAAAAGGTAGATCTGTCCGTATCGCAGCAGGATTATAAAAATAAGAAGGGTGATAAGTGCTACCAGCCTGTGAGTACGCCCATATGTTAATGCGAACATTGCACCGAAAAAGACTGTAAATCCGCCAATAAATGTGAGCAGCATTGGCCATATCATACCCGGGAAGTCTGAATATGAGATCATTGGATAGTTTAGCCCCATGTAGATAGATATAATGACTCGGGCGAATGAATCAAGAGCAATAACTATTGCTACACCTATCAGACTTCCTATTAATGCTTTTTTCATTTCAAACGGGTTAATTAGTTCTTTTAATTACAATTAAACTACTAAGAATTATGATTATTTGATAAGCCAACTTCACATAAGTTCAATATTCTTTAGATCCATAAAATCTTCTAAAAATTTGGACAAATAGATGTTTCTATTGTTTGGATCCCTGCTTATATTTTGATTCTGTAATCGATTAGCCTGGGTGGCGGAATTGGTAGACGCGCCGGATTCAAAATCCGGTGG
>CAZHUP010000131.1:0-7233 GCA_964535495.1 uncultured Rhodohalobacter sp. | reverse complement strand
ATCTTATGCCGATAGGGGACTTTCTTTTTTATAGCACTAGGTTGTGACATCTATTTTTATTTATGAATTAAGCCTGATTGACCATTTTTTGCGGAATTACCGTTTGAATCGACAATTCATGTCTTTAAATGGGTGTTTTGCCAGATAGAAACAGTATGAGTGATTTTAGTTTTTGGCAGACAAATTTATGATGATACAGATGAATAGTTATGATTTGAATCCGGTTAGCACAATAGTCTGTAATGCACTTCCCTGAATTGAAAACTTGTGTACTTGTCCGTTCAGATTGAGGTCAATTCCGTGTGTCTCCTCGGTTTGATTTAACAGGACAACCACTACAGATCCATCCGGATTTTGTACGGCAGTTACCATGAGCTCATCATCGGAATGATCGAGCCCGATTCTGTATGCTCCGGGCCGGATGAATCTGCTGAAATGTGCCATGGTATAGTAAAGAGGAGTGAAGTAGACCTCATCCAGATCGGGATCTACAATCACGGGTGCTGCGCACCAGTTTTCGGCCCAGTTTGGTCCGCCTTGCCTGTCCAGCACCATGTTCCAGTCTATCCAGCCGTCAACCCAATTGTTTAATGTGCCGATCATATCCCGAGCGTATCGGTAGACCGGAACATACTTGGTATGCAGGTGCTTGCGCTCCTCTGGAGCCCAATCCCAACCCCAATCGGTAGCCTCTTTCGACCAGTACCAATCGTCGTCCTTCCATGCGGGCACTTCAGCGTCAACGGTAGCCTCGGTTTGAATCAAATGCTTGTTTGGGGCTTTCCTATGTGCATACTGCAGTTCTTCTGGAAAGTAGTGGTAGGTGCTGCCGTACCAGTGTACGGCCGTGCCATCATAGTATTGAGCGGCATCCGGGTCATCATACATGGCATCCACCCATTCGATCAGCTCCGCATCCCGATTCTGGTCATATCCGAAGATTTTCACATCCTGCCCATCTTTTCTCAGCTGCGGACCCAAGTGATTTTTCACAAATTCATTCTGCTCTTCCGGTGTGAAATGCATGCTCTCCCAGTTTTCGTCATTTCCGAGAGGTTCATTTTCTACAGTAAATGCCCAGATATCTATTCCTTCCTCACGGTAGGCATCAACGTATTTAGAAAAGAAGAGCGCCCACGTGCCGTAATACTCAGGGAGTAGTTTACCGCCTTTCCAGTCGTTATTGTCTTTCATCCAAGGGGGGGCTGTCCAGGGCGATGCGATGATCTTAAATCCATCCTTTGAAATTTCCATCGCGTCTTTGATCATAGGTATGATATCATCCCGGTCTTCGTCGATGGAGAAGTGTTCAAGGTCAACATCTCCTTCAACCGGTGCGTAAGAGTAGTTGGAGAGGGAAAAGTCACTGGAGTTCATGTGCTTGCGGGTGAGAGAGTAACGGGCTCCGTCATCCCCGAAATAAGCTTCCAGAATTTTCATTCTGTTCTCTCTGCTCAGCTCATTTAACAGGTAAGCAGAAGCCTCGGTGAATGAACCGCCGAATCCCGTGATTTCCTGAAAACGTTCGTCAGGGTTGATAGTGACTTCTACCCGATTATCTGATTCAGGAAATTCCGTGAGTTCGGTTAATTGATTACCGCTCTTTGATGTTTCAAAAATTTGGATGTCTACCTGGTCACTCATTGTACAGCTTGTAAGGAGGAATAAAAGCAGTGTTACGCAAATCGTGAATACACTATTTTTCATCTTAGTTGGCGTTTTCAGTTTCCAGTCTCTGCTGTATTTCCTGTTCAGTTGGCGGTACCAGCACATCTTCTAAAAGGGCTTCAAAATCTCCGTTGTAGGTTTTTGTGATCGGCTGTCCGTCGCGGGTCAGTCCTTCAAATACACCCTCATCTACGAGGTCCCAGATGGCATATTTTGCTTCCGCCTGCAGGTTGATTAAACCGAAGTGATTTTCAGAACCGAGAGGATTTTCTGAATCTTTCCACGGCTCATCAAAGGCTGCAAAATAGACAAGGTTGATCCCTTCGCTTTCCGACCATTCGCGAACCAAGTCGTGATACATCCCCGCTTTATATTCATCGATGGCACGGGCTCCGTCTGGTCCGTAAAATTCGTTGGATATGGTTGCCCAGCCGGTTTCGCCGATGTGAACCGGTTTATCCACACCCAGGCTTCTCATATAGTCGACCACGCTTTGATATTGCATTTTGGCATAGTCGAGTGCACGGTGCATGGCGGCATCAATTTTCTCCATGTCGGACAGGTGCTGCTCATCTTCAGGGACTCCCCAGAATTCGGGGTTGTAGTGCGTGTCGTGCATGGGGTAGGTGTGCATGGAGATGTAATCCACAGCTCTGATCAGTTCGTTTAACGCATCTTTGTGGTATACCGGATCACCGCCACCCCACGATGCGAAATTGTCTGAACTGGTAATCCAAAGCGTCTCGGGCAGATCTCCCTGCTGTTTCAGATCCTGAAGATAGTTTACCCAGTTGAGAATAATTTCCGGCTCAACGTAATACTCCCACGCCCAGTGAACCATCGCTTCATTGCCCACGGCGAGAATTTTAACGATATCGGGATATTCATTGGCGAGCGCTACAGCTCGTTCAATTTCACTTTCGTTCTCCTCGCTCTCTGCATCCCTTATTCTTTCAGGGTGATCTGTCCAGGCGTGTTTGGCGTCTATCCAGGCTCCCATCATCAAATACATGTCGAACTCCGGGTCATCTTGCTGCACTTCACGAATAGCTTTGAGCAGGTTTTCTGCCTCATCGTAATATACATTGTAGGTTCTAAGCAGACGGATTCCCATGGCATGCAATATCTTAATATCGTCCTTAAGCTGCGGGATAGTAGGCTGGATATCTCTGGTGGTGTCGCGGTATGCCCCAAATGAGATTGCCCTGTAGTAGGGGTCACTTAAGATCTCGGCTGCCGTAATACCACTGCCTGTATTCTGTTGATTTGATGAACCGTTGCATGAACTCATAAGCAGTGCCACTGTGGTTGCGATAAGAAGTAAGAGTATGTTTTTCATCTTTTCAATTTGAGTTGTTTCGGTCTAGGAAAGTTGATCGGTTTTTAAATCAACTGTGATCAATTCAATTTCTCCGGTGCGATTAAATATTTTCCGGCTGATACTCCTGTCCAGGATTAATCCATTAATATTTTCAACTTCACCGTTGCTAAGCCTTATTTTAATTCCAGTTTCACCGGTTTTTTGATAAACAACCGGTACCTGGCAAAAAGTGAACGCCAACGTGTTTGGTCGCAGGTCAAGCTCTCGGTCGTTTTTCATTACATCGACATACTTGAATTCAGACTTCTCTTTGAGAAATTCACTCTCTTTGAGCAGAACAGGATTAAATACCAGCTTTCCATCTTCAATAAATACTCCCAGTTCACCAATTCGAACGAGTATATCCTCCTTCACCTGGCCGGTCATGCCGGGCTGCTGTGCTCCTCTGTGATATGGAGTGTGCGAGTATGGATCGGTAGGAAATGCTCCGTAAACTTCAGGTGATTTATGTATTCCTATTCCATCCCCAACTTCATAGAAATGGTTTTTCAGACGATTGAGTACGGATGTGTCAGCCTCTTTATGAATTGCGTCGAGAGTTACCTCTTCCACGGCCAGGTAGAGTTTGGAAACCATATGCCAGTAGATGGAACCCAGTCCCTCAAAGGCGAAGAATGTACCGGACCGTCCCGTAAACGCTTTGTGATTAAATACCTCTTCAAAAATTTGTAGGAGCAGGTCGAACTCTTTTTCAACCAGTGGCTGATATTTGTCAGAGTCGATCTGATGGAGGGCCTTACTCAAATCTCCAGCATTTCTGAAGTTTCCGTTGAAGTGATAGTTGCCTTCAATATCTCTGTTGATGATGCGGAAATCTTCATCTTTCAACATCTTTTGAAGTAGTTCAGACCTTTTGACCAGTTCGTTCGGGATGTTATTCTTCTCTAAAAATCCGGGAAGCTCCTTGTTAGGATAGAGCATATAGCTGTTCTGATCTTCCCGATAGAGGGCGCTGTTGCGAAGAGCATCCATCACCTCAGCGGACTCCCCCGGGCTCAAGTAACCTGAGCTGAGAACCGCAACCTGACCTTCCAGCATCTCATCCAAACGGGAAATCGAAACTCCATCAGGATTCATGCTCATTAGGTTATATGCATGATAAAGCTTGTCTTCTCTTCTATTTGCCTCGATGGAGTGCTCCAGATAGGAGAGGGCTGTATTTAAGAATTCAGAAATATGATCAATTTTCAGCGATTCCTTATTTCCCGTAAACCCAGTTTCATAAATCCGGTTTCTGTACTCACTGCCGGCCATTCCCAAAGCATCGGTAACAGTTTTTCTGTCTGCATCTTCAAACCGGTTATTTAGTAATCCTTTATGTTGCTGAAGAGTGTCTGAAATTTGGGTAAAAAAGCGATTCAGTTCTTCGGAAATAACCAACTCGTCAGTGTCTGTTTCGGAGAGGGTTTCTTCAAAGAATTTCAAAAATCGCCGTAGGTAATAGAGTGTCACCATAGAGACCCCGTTTCCTACCAGGGCGTTGTTGGCGTCATTCCATTCCGGACGCTGTGTGTTCATCCAGATACCGCCTTCAGGTATGAAATTGGACATCTTGGCAAGCACTGTAGCCAGAATTTTCTCAATAAAGTTAACCCGGTGTATATCACTCTGCTCACTTTGAAGCAGTGCGCCATCGGCACCGATCTCTTCTACTTTTTTATGAATTTCCTGATCCGATTTACCATCAAAATCGATGGTGTTTTTGGGATCTTTTGCGATCTGCTCGTAAGATTTTATACGATAGGGTACATTGGCATAAGCGAAACACTCTTTGTTGAAAAGCTGTTCGAGCGCATCCGGCTGAAGGTTTCTGTAAAACTCTAAAAATTTCAGGAGGTAGATAATCTGGTGATCTCCCCAGTAGCCGATGTACGACCACGGATCATCAGGATCGATCGTTTCCCAGTCGAATCCGCCTTTGGTAACCCTGTATGGATTGTATCCGTCAAACGTGGTGGCGTTCAAAAATTTGAATATCATGCCTTCAATAAAGCCGGGATAGGAGTGAACCAGTGCTTCCCAGTTCTGGAAAATATCACGCCAGTTGCCCTCGTAATCCAGAATTTTTGATCCATCCAGTTCGCTGTGCGTATTGATGGAGAACTGATTCCAGGGCCGGCTTGGATCTCCGTGTCTGCGGCTGAATTTCAGTGGCAAATACTCTTTCGAAAGGCGCAGCAAATCCGGATCGTCAATTTTCTCAACACGGTCATACAGCTCCGTATTTGAAAATACCTCGTCTAACTGATCAACAAATTGTTGGTTTCTACTGTAAACATCCGAATTTGCACCCTGCAGATAGGAGAGGAAATCGTCCTTTTCAATTTGGTAATTATCGTCAAAAATACCGCCGCGCATAATGTTAAACAGCACATTGGAGTAGTGGCGAGCATCTTTCAGATGATCTGAAGTTTTCTGCAGGCCGTCTGCGCTACCGGTTAACAGCAAAAGCCGTTCGGTACCAGCTTCTACATCTTGCTGAACATTTTCTTTTAAGTTTTTATCATCCTGAATCGCTTTATTCAGCTCTACAATTTGCGACTGATTCTGATTTACATTCGCAACGATTTTCCACTCTTTGGTTTCGTTTGCCGGTAAAACAATCTCTTCATGAAGGAAATAGGCTCCTTTTTCTCCTTTGACGTCCTGCTCCTCAACGATCTCTTCCTTGTTTCGAAATGTATTGAGCTGGAGCGAGGATAAAAGATGTTTGGGTTTATCAAGACCTAATGACCAGGCAATGTTTGCTTTCAGGGCTTCGCTGGGCTCTGCCTTATCTACAATAATAGCACTCAGTGCAAAAACAGCTAAACCGGATTCTGCGACTAACTCCGTTCTTTTGTAGGCGTCTGCAAGATTACTTGAGGCCTGCTGCAGGTCGCTTTCAATGCCATAGGGTAGTACGTTTTGAATACCGTCTATGAATGAGAGAGTGTGATCACGATCAGAATGGTTGATCAATTCAGATGTTCTGACAAATCCATATTGATTGCTGGAATTCCATTCATATCTGAAAGTGAGTCCCAGATCGTTATTGATCTCCTCAAAAAGAATCTTATTGCCGAACCGGTTTTTATACAGATTTCGGGTGAGCGAGAAGTTGTCTGCAAATCGATCCGAAAAAGGCTCCCAAAGAAGGATTTCATCATTTTTCTTTACCTGAATGATGGTTTTACTGCCTGTTGTATCAGCCAGATCGGTAATTTTATCGTCGGTGTAATAGGGGAAAAGGGCGTATTGAGCATTTTTTCTTCCGGCGCTGAGCCCGCCGTTACTGGAAATGAACATCCAGTGGTTTGAATCACTTACAACACTCATAAAAAATGGTCGAAGTTGATCGTGATCGCTGATTTTAAACCACTTTTCTCCGTCTAAATTTTCTACTGATATGGATTTTGCCAATGCTCTATATTTGGTTTTATAAATTTATAATTGAAAAGAACACACCTGAGTATTCCATCAGGTATGAACGGTGACTAATTTCCTTGTTTGTAAACCCTCACGTAATCCACCATCATTGTTTGAGGGAAAGGCGTTAAATTTGAAGGTGGCCCGACAAATGTTCCGCCGACTGCCACATTGAGTATAATGTGAAAGGTGTTATCGTTGAAAACCCACTCTCCATCCACATCGTCCGGTGTAATTTCATTGTACATCACATCGTCGACGAAGAATTTTATGGAGTTAGGTTCCCATTCAATTGCGAACAGATAGAAATCTGTATCGAACCGGCCTTCTGTTAACCGATATCGCCTGGTAACAGCATTTCCTGCAGAATAACCCGGGCCATGAACGCTTCCATGAATTACTAACGGTTCCTGTCCACGATACTCCATGATATCGATCTCACCAATTTGTGGCCAGATTACCGTACCATCCGAGTCGTCGCCAAGTAACCAGAATGCCGGCCAAATTCCCTGGCCAAAGGGTAGCTTGATACTCGCTTCGAACCGGCCAAAAGTTGTTTCAAACAGACCTCTTGTCAGTATTCTGGCCGAGGTATAAGAAGAGCCTTCAAAAGACTCTTCTCTTGCGGTAATATGCAGCATACCATCTTCAATACGGACATTTTCAGGTCGGTCTGTGTAGTATTGTCGCTCGTTGTTTCCCCATCCGGGCTGGCCGAAGATCTCCACGCCGGTTCCAATGTCGAAGGTCCAGCGATCGGGATCAAGGCTTCCATC
>CAZHUP010000130.1:3356-7240 GCA_964535495.1 uncultured Rhodohalobacter sp. | reverse complement strand
CGCTTGCTGCACTTCGTGATGCCGTTCACGGAGAACAGCCAATGATCTTCCATACAACAAGTGATGAAGAAATTTTACGAGCTCTGCGTTTCAAAAATGAGTTTGAAAATATCAATCCATGGATCTTGGGTAATGGCCACGAATACAAAGTTCTGGATGTATTGAGAGATCAGAGTCCGTCGTTAATTTTGCCTTTAGCCTATCCTGATAAACCGGACGTAAAAACTCCGGAAGATGCACTCAGCGAAGATCTTGCTGATCTGAGACACTGGTATTTAGCTCCTGAAAATCCGGCAAGAGTGGCATCAGCCGGTGTGCAGTTCTCCTTTACCACAGCGGGATTGGAAAAGCCGGGTGATTTCTTGGGAAATCTGAGAAAAGCCGTTCAACTGGGACTTGATAAAGACACAGCGCTTGCGGCTTTAACATCCAACCCGGCCAACCTTTTGGGAATCAGTTCCACACACGGAACGCTCGAGGCAGGTAAAGCCGCCAACATTATTATTGCTGATGGCGACCTTTTCGAAAACGGATCTAAAATTCTAGATGTATGGGTTGATGGTTCACACTACCGTATTAATCACGTAAATGAACTCGACCCGCGCGGAGATTGGGAGATCGTCTCAACAGACGGTTCTATTGACGGAACCCTAAAGGTTGAAGGATCCGGTAACGGACGCTTGAACGGCACGGTAACCATCAATGGAAACGAGATCGACCTGATGTCTGTAGCCATGCAGGATCAGCCGAGAAGAGTTCGAGCCGATTTCTCCGGCAACGAGCTCGGCCTGGAAGGTCCGGTTCGATTAACTGCTTCTGTAGATGGAAATTATCTCCGTGGCTGGGCTGAAGTAACCGGAAGAGATCGTGTGCAGTTCAGCGCTACCCGTACTTCTTCACCGGAAGATGAAGAGGCCGAAGAATCTTCAGAAACCTTCAGCCGAGACTTTCAGCTCACAGACCTGCGTCCTGCAATGGAGTATGGGCGTGAATCGATTCCTGATCAGCCAGGAAACGTTCTTATCCGAAATGCTACAATCTGGACTATGGGTCCTGAAGGAGTTCTCGAAAATGCGGATATGCTGGTTAGTAACGGTGAAGTTGCAGAAATTGGCCAAAACCTTCGAGCACCGCGTAACGCAGTTGTTATTGATGCAGAAGGCAAACACGTTACACCGGGCTTGATCGACGCCCACATTCACTCCGGTGTTGATGGTGTTAACGAAATTGGAAATGCAATAACCGCAGAAGTGCGGCTTGGTGATGTGCTCAATGTCAATAACATCTGGATGTATCGTCAGATTGCGGGTGGTTTAACATCAGCGCACGTAATGCACGGATCGGCGAACCCGATTGGAGGTCAAAACGTGCATATTAAAATGAGATGGGGATCTCTCTCCGATGATCTGAAAATTGAAGACGCCCCCCGTACCGTGAAATTTGCCTTGGGTGAAAATCCAAAGCGAGTGGGTTCAGATCGATATCCGGAAACCCGGATGGGAACAGAGCAGATTATTGAGGACCGTTTCAGAATGGCTCGCGATTATGAGTCCCGATGGAACGAGTGGAATGAAACCGGACAGGGAATTCCTCCTCGAAAAGATCTGAGACTGGATGCACTTCGAGATATTCTGAATGGAGACATACTTGTTCAATCTCACAGTTATCGACAGGATGAAATCCTGATGCTGATGCGACTGGCCGAGCGTTTTGATTTCACGATCAAAGCATTCCACCACGGTGTGGAAGCGTACAAAGTAGCACCCGAACTTGCCGAACATGGTGCAGGTGCCGTAGTGTGGTCAGACTGGTCTTCATTCAAAATTGAAGCATATGACGGAACACTCTACAATGCGCGTCTGCTGATGGAAGCCGGAGTTTTAACTTCACTCCACTCCGACAACAGCCAGATTGCATCCCGGATGAACTGGGAAGCAGCTAAAATGGTGCGTGCCGGAATGGACCCTGAAGATGCTCTTGCACTGGTGACAATCAACACGGCAAAACTATTGGGAATTGACCATCGAGTGGGATCGCTTGAAAACGGCAAGGATGCCGATTTTGTGATATGGAACGGTGATCCGCTCTCTACCCTCACCAAAGCAGAGCAGACCTGGATAGACGGTCGTAAATATTTCGACCTGGAAGAGGATCTGGAACTGCGCCGAACCGTTGAGGAAGAGCGTGCACAGCTCATCCGATTGATTATGGAGGAGAAGTAATGAAAAAATTTAAATCAACTTCTCAATCCGATCAATACAATCGTTTGAAAACTAAAACCTTTTTTACCATGAAAAACGTAATCTTATCACTTACTCTGTTTGCGGTGTGTGTGATGTTTGCTCCCGACCTGGAAGCTCAGACACCTGCCCCAAAACAGAGTGAACCAATCGCACTTGTGGGTGGTACTATTCATACACTGGCCGGTGATGTGATTGAAAATGGAACCATTCTATTTGAGGATGGCAAAATTACTGCCGTTGGCGCCAATGTTAATGTGCCGACTAATGCAGTGACAAAAGATGTGACCGGTAAGCATATCTACCCGGGCCTTATCGACTCCTACAGTCAGATGGGTATCTATGAAATAGGTTCCGTCAACATGACTGTGGATGTTAATGAGCAGGGATCGATCAATCCAAATATTCTGCCCGAGAGAGCCTTTCATCCTGAGAGCCGTCATATCGGAATTGCACGCTCAGCAGGTGTTCTTACTTCGGTTACTACACCCGGCGGAGGTTTGATTTCCGGACAGTCATCAGCCATGAAAATGGACGGCTGGGCCTGGGATGAGATGACTCTGAAGTCCGGCACAGGGTTGATGGTAAACTGGCCTAATCCGCGGAGTAACAACTACGAAGATAACATCCGAACACTTCGCGATGCTTTTGCAAATGCAAAATCGTATCAAAAAGCGCGTGAAGCGATGGATTCGGGAAGTGCAGCACGTCACGATCTGGATACTCGCTGGGAGGCGATGATTCCCGTACTGAACGGTGAAGTTCCTGTAGTTGTCAATGCTTCCGAAGTGCGTCAGATTCAGGATGCAATTACATGGTCTGAAGAAGAAAATGTTCGACTCATAATTCTGGGCGGTGCAGATGCACATCTGGTTACCGACCACCTCAGAGCCAAGCAGATACCTGTCATTGTTACGAGTGTTCTCACATCGTCAAACAGAGATTGGGAGAGCTACGATGCCCGTTACAGTCTGCCGTCGAAACTTCACGAAGCCGGAGTACAATTCGCCATTGCGGGTGGATCCAGTGCCGCATACGCTCATCGACTTCCTTACGAGGCCGGAGCTGCCGCAGCATATGGTCTGGATGAGGACACTGCCCTCAGAGCGTTAACTACGTATCCTGCCACCATTCTTGGCCTTGATGATCGAATCGGAACGCTTGAGGCCGGGAAGGATGCAACACTTCTTATCACAACCGGAAACCCGATTGAGTACAGCACTCAAATTGAACAGGTTTACGTGGAAGGAAGAGAAAGCGATATGAGAGACATGCACCGACAGCTTTATGAGAAGTACCGCGAAAAAGTTGATCAGCGTAATGCAGAGAGGTAATTAAGTCCCCCGTCAGACGAGTTTAAAAAGTCTCCCCTAACAAGGGGAGATTTAGAGGGGTGTTTTCTTATTTAGCGAGAGTTCGACATAAGAATCTTGAATATGACTCTCCCCTCCTGTGTAAGGAGGGGTTGGGGGAGATAGCCTTTATGAATACAGGCTTCAAGCCTAATCCGATATTGGTTTAACCACCCCTAAATCCCCTCCTTGAAAAAGGAGGGGACTTTTTCCAATGCTTTTACATTCTTTTTATATCGAACTCACGTTATTTAGCAATATCCTTATCCGTCAGACGGGTAATATCAATATT
>CAZHUP010000130.1:2076-3256 GCA_964535495.1 uncultured Rhodohalobacter sp. | reverse complement strand
ACTCAACGCTGACAGAAACCCTCCAAATTCAGTCGGGAATGCTGTCAGGTTGATATAAAATTAATCCGTCAGACGGGTATTCAGAATGAATTTTTAGAATTGAAGCAACCAACATCCGTCAGACGGATCTTTAAAAACTAAACCACAGTATCTCTCTGCTCGGCAGGAATAAACTCCTTAACGCGTTCTAGCAGCAGCTGATGAACCTCCGGATTTCCGGCGATGATCCTCTGCCCGAACAGCCAGCCATCCCCACCATCCCAGTCGGTAATTACACCACCGGCTTCTTTTACGATTAGTGCCGCTGCGGCAACATCCCATGCATGTAGTGAATATTCAAAGAAACCATCAAACCTTCCGCATGCAGTGCAACAGAGATCAAAAGTTGCTGCTCCGGGACGCCGAATACCTTGCAACTCCTCCATCAGATGTCTGAACAACTTCAGGTAGGGTTCAACAAGAGAGAGATCGTTATAAGGAAAACCGGTGCCTATAAATGCATCTCTCGGATTCGATGTTTTCGAAACTGAGATCTTTTCACCGTTCAGAAATGCTCCTTCTCCCGCAACTGCCGTAAACTCTTCGTTGCGGTTCACCTCAATCACCACACCCACTTGAGGCTTCTTGTTTTCCCAGAGGGCAACGGAGACACAATAAACCGGAAAATCGTGCGCAAAGTTGGTAGTACCGTCAATAGGATCAACAATCCAGGTACGAGTATTACTTAACTTTTCATGAGCTTCCGTCTCCTCGGCCAGGATCTCATCGTCCGGGCAGTGCTCTTTAAGACAGGCTAAAATGTTCTTTTCCGTCTCCAGGTCCGCATCCGTTACCAGATCGTGATGCCCCTTCTCGCGTGTATTCAGTTTTTTGGTTTGATAGCTTTTGATGGTTTCCACACCCTTACGTGCGGCGGTCAGGGCAATTTCTAAGTCAGTATTCATATTGTTTTAGTAATAGCTATAAAATTCGAATTACCGAAATCCCAAATCCGAACTTTTGAGCATCAATCAGAAGAATTTCGTATGATTGCGCCAAATATTTTCTAAAGTTCAACAGCTTCATTTATAAGTTGAGATTTCACTTTATCATTCTCTTTACCGGTTTCAATGAGTCTTAAAAAAAATCCAGACTCCTTAATTTCTTTCCGACATATTTTGATTCTGTATACAAAGTCTTT
>CAZHUP010000130.1:0-1976 GCA_964535495.1 uncultured Rhodohalobacter sp. | reverse complement strand
TTCGCAAACTGGTAAGTTCTCTCCTCTAGATCGTATTTGTTGTTATCTCCCATATACATGATCGATTTTTCGGATTTCGAGTTTCGAATTTCGAATTTTCACCATTTGTTTTTTTAAAAATGGATTTAAAACTACTCCTCCCCTTTCATCTTATACTCAAACCGTCCCGAAATAGAAGCTGAACTGTCGTTCTTGAGGAAATCGGGGTCTTCAAAAAGTTCATCGGCAGATATTTTCTGAATTCGGGTAATCTCTTTCTGAAGCTTGGTTACTGTTTTCATCAGCTTCGATTTCTCCTCACCTTCACTCTTTTTCATTCGCTCCGTGACCTCTCTTCTTTTTCTTTCCAAATAGTAGAGTCGCAGCGGTTTCATGGAATACTTTGCAGTTTTAAATGGATTACGATCCTTTTTGACATCATTCCCGGTTTTTTGAACATACTTTTCACTGATCGAATATCTTTCCAAAACAATATCACCCACCAGGGTTGGATAGGGCTTTTCACGATTTGTATAGTGATGAACGGAAACCTCTTCCTCCTCAATATGCCGTTTGATGATATCTTTATAGAACTCCCTGAGTTCATTATCTTCAAAATGATCGTCTGCAATATTGTGCCCTATAAATTTGACCATTCTCTCCCCGTACTGAAGCATCAGACGAATAATCTCTTTTTCGTAATCCGGTTTTTTCTTTTGAACGGTTTCACTTTCAGGATATTCACTCTGTTGAACAGGAGGCTCCTCGCCCACCGGGTGAGGTACAGGTGCAGATGGAGTTGATTGCCTTCTCTCTTTATAGCGATTTCTTTTCTGTTGTTCTGCCAGAATCTTGTCCAACAGCTGAAATAGCTCCCGGTCGCTGCCTTTTCGATATTTTTGGGTCTGCTGGTGCAGATGCTGCACATACACCTGGCGGTCGAGCTCTTCCGGAATCAAAGCGATACTTTCCAATACAGATTTGATCGCTGCGGATCGATCTCCCGGGCTCTCCATTCGTCCCTCCTTCTCCGCCTTGTGGATAGAAAACGTAACAAAGTCTTCCGCGTTTTTTTTCTTAAAGTCCCTGAAAGATTCCCCTCCAAACTGTTTCACAAACGAATCGGGATCTTCACCATCGGGGAGCTGCATTAAAAAGACCTCCATTCCCTGTTCAAGAGCGATATTCATACCACGCTCCATCGCTTTCTGTCCGGCACTGTCGGCATCGTAAATCATAACGATCCGGTTACCATACCTCTGCAAAATTTTGATCTGTCCGGCGGTGAGAGATGTCCCGCTTGACGAAACCACATTCTTCACACCGTGCTGATGCATGGTAATCACATCCGTGTACCCCTCAACCAGAATGACTTCCCCCTCTTTGCGAATATCGTTCTTAGAGAAGTTGACGCCATAAACCACTTCACTTTTGTTGTAAACAATGGTTTGAGCCGAATTCACATACTTCGCGGTTTTCTTATCCTCATCCAGAATTCGTCCCGCAAAGGCGATGACTTTTCCGGAGGGGTTGAAAATCGGAAACATCAGACGATCCCGGAATGTATCGTAAAATCCATCACCGCGATTGCTGGGTTTAACAAGATCCGCTTCGGCAAGATACTCTTCAGGTATACCTTCTTTCTCGGCCTCTTTTAAAAGCTGTGAATTTTTCGGAGCGTAACCCAATCCAAATTTTCGGATAATGGATTTGTCATAACCCCGCTTTTTTAAATATGCCCTGGCTTTTTCCGCATCTTCGGTTTCGAGCAGATGCCGGTAAAAGAAAAGTCCCGCATATTTCAGCGCATGATAAACACCCTCTCTTTTTTTCGTTCGTTCATCATCTCCCTCAACGTGCTCATCCGGAATATCAATACCGTAGCGGTCGGCCAGCGATCGAAGCGCCTCAGGAAAACCGACGCCCTCCATGGCCATCACAAAACTGAATACGTCACCGCTCTCACCGCACCCGAAGCATTTGTAAATCCCCATATT
>CAZHUP010000129.1:0-7341 GCA_964535495.1 uncultured Rhodohalobacter sp. | reverse complement strand
TCCTGTGGGAACTTACCAAGTTTCCGTTTGCTGGGCACGATGACTTAGCTGATGCGCTGGCAGACCAGTTAGATTTGGTACATGCTACCAAGCTTCCTGTAGGTATGCCAAGAGAAGATAAAGGGAAAGTTGTAGACTTTGTACATCCTTCTACTTTAATGGATAAGAAGAAATTAAAGTATAAGAAAGCAGAGATGAAGGGGGCAGTGAACTAGTTTGTCAAAGTCAAAATGGCTTAATAAAAAAGTAGAGAAAGTTAAGCATAGAGGTAGCACAAAACATAACAGTGATAAAGAAAACCAACTGTTAATGGAAGCTACCGATAGATTTAAAAATGCAAGGTCGGCTAAGAAAGACCATGATAATACTGACCTGCACTCTAAGTGGAAACGATATGATCAGATATATCGGGGTAAGCAATGGTTTGAATCTGTTGGCGAAGATAAGTCTACGCCGGTATTAAACTTTACGCAGTCTCTTATTCACTCACTGGTTCCGAGAATGACAGAGAATCAGCCGGAGGTAATACTGAGACCGAGAATGAGCGGAAGCGATGTAGTGTTAGCAGAGAGTCTTTCCAGCGTAACCAGTCACCTGTGGTATACAAACAGGATGCAGGAAGAGAAGCTACGAGAAGCTACTCTACATGCTTTAAAGTATGGTACAGCTATATTTAAGACTTACTGGGATGTGGATATGTGGGATGGAATGGGAGAAGTTACTTATTCGGTAGTACATCCAATAAACTTTTTTCCAGATCCGAGGGCTAGCAGCATAAGGGATATGGAGTTCTGTTTTACTAAGATGGCAAAGCCTTTGGAATATTTTTCCAGAAGGTGGCCTAACAAAGGACATCTGGTAGTCTCTGATAATGATTGGACAGAGATAGAGTCGTTAGAGGGTAGAGATTACGATAGCGGAGAAGACACGGCTACTCTTACTGAGTACTGGTTTAGAGATGAAGAGGGTAATGTTTGTGTAATGTATTATGCAGGTTACGTAGTACTGGGAATTCTTGGAGGTCAGTACGATAGCGTTGAAGAGTTCAGAGACAGACCTTTATATTTACATAATAGATTTCCATTTGCTAGAATGTGCGACTATAAGATTGACAAAGAGTTCTGGGGAATGGGTGAGATTGAGCTTTGTGACATGCTACAAAGACTTATCAATAATTACGAAGCACAGATAATTGATAACACCAGACTGATGAGTAATAACCAGTGGTTGGTAAACAAGGTAGAATCTGGCTTAGACGAATCAGATGCTTGGATATTTGATAATAATCCCGGAGGAGTTATATTTTCTCACAACGGGGGGATTGATAGAATTCCCGGCGCACCAATACCGCATAACATTACCGAGCACCAAGAGAAGCTAATCTTCTGGTTGGAGCAGGTAACAGGAGTATACGATGTTATGCAGGGCAGACGTCCTGTGGGTGTGCGGGCAGCATCAGCTATCATCGCACTTCAGGAAGCAGCTAACATTAGAGTACTTGAGAAAGCTAATAATATGAAAGAGATGATAAGAGAGATTACAGAACAAGCTATTTGGCTTGTACTGGAGAACTATGAAGAGCCTAGAATGGTAAGGCTGGCAGGAGAACAGGTTCCTGTGACGTTAGATGTTAGGGCTTCCCTTGAAGAAAGGGTAGTAGACATGGCGAAAGCTGCGGACTTGTTACCACCTGAGGTGTACGGTGAAGGTGGGGAAATGGACGTACCTCCAGAAATTATGGAGGACTTGATGGAAGAAGTTAAGTTTCCAGAATTCGATGTAGATATTAAGGTAGGTCCGACTATACCTTATAGCCAAGCACTACTGTATGAGCAAAGTAAAGAGTTCTTCCAGCTTGGTATTATTGATAGAAAGGCAGTTTTGGAAGCTTCAGGGTTCCCGAACAAGGATGAAATCTTGGAGAGAATGGAAATGGCAGAGGGACAACTAGAGGAAGAGGAAGAACGATCTGGAGAAAGAACCTTTTAAGGAGGTGAGATGACATGACTTGGCCTACAATTAGTAAAGGCATTTTTTACAAAGGGTATGAGTCCGGGAAACAGGAAAGTCCGAAGCCCGGTGAGAGGGATGTAAACATTCCTAACCCACCTAATCAAGGAAACAGTGGAGTAACCCATACTCGTGTCGTACAAGGGGGAAACCAGCATAACGAAAATAACCTCCGTAAACCTTTTGGTTAAGTTTTTATGGCTGACGAGCCTTATAGTACGGATTTAAAATTTACAGTCGTACGGACTATAAACGGGAGGTAGCTAATGACAGTTACAAAGAAGAAAGAGAACGACGAAGGTATTTACGACGTAGACGAAGAGCAGACAGAAGGACCAACGTATGGTGATTACATTGACGAACCAGAAGAATCAGGGTACGAGGACCAGCAAGAACAGACCGAGGAACCAGAACAACCTGAGGAGTTCGAGGACGAAGAGTCTGAAGACGGAGTATACCGAACTCAGGAAGAAGTCGACAGGGCAATTAAAAATCGCCTCAAACGATATGAGAAGAAGGTATCGAAAGACCTTGGGGTAAGTCTGGAAGAAGCTAAGGATTGGATCGAAGCGGGACAGTCGGTCTCTCAGGCATCGGGGCTAACTCCAGCCCAAATCAAAATGAAATTGGAGGAACAAAAGATGCAACAAGCACAGGAAGCTGGTCAGGTTTATCAACCGCAGCAAGACGACGTAAAGAAAGAATTGGCAGAGATGAGGTCACTCATCGAAGAGGACAGAGAGCAGAAGGTAAGAGGCCAACAGGAACAAGAAGCTCGTAAAGAGTTTGGAGACCTGTATGGTAAGTATCAGGACGACATTATGGATAAAGCAGAAGATCTTGGTCTGTCCCTTGTGGATGCTGCTGCTATAGTTTTAAGGCCTAAGCTGCATGAGGTTGCAGAGGACAGAGTAAGGAATAAGCAGAAGGTAAAGAAGACTCGTAAGGTTGAAGATAGTAGTGATAGTCCTGATAAGGGTGAGGTTGATTTGAGGACTGCTCTGTCTCCGGGAGAGAAGAGAGTCGCTCAAAGAATGGGATTAACCCTTGAACAGTACTACGAGCAAAAGAAAGAACTTGGTGAAATAGAATAAGAGAGGTGACTATAAATGTTTCAATTCGTAGGCAATTTAATTAGTGGTCAGTCTCCTGTAGCTCCTCCTAAGGATGTCAGTGAATTTGCTTGTTCTACAGAGACTAAAGAAATGGGCATGCCGTGTAAGTTTGATTCTGATGGTAAGCTAGAAAAGCTTGATGCTCAGGATAAAACAGGTGCGGTTATTGCATTGGAAAAAGGAACCCATGATCCTGAAGAAAGCGTAAGAGTTCAGTGGATTATGCCCGGTAATGTATATAAGGTACCACTACGTAAGGCGGATGGAACTGTTTTAGACGGAAGTACCGCAAAACATGCTAATGTAGAGGTAGGATCGCAGATTAGAATTTGTACTAATGGTCTGGCTGCTGATGGAGAGAACGATGTTGCTGTCGGTAATCCCCTTACTGTAGTACGACTGGAGTATAGCACGGATGATTATGCTGGTGCTACAGCGTGGGTAATGTTTGCATATTCCGTCGCAGGAAGCCCATCGTAAGTAACGTATAAATATTAAAAGAGGTGAAGATAAATGGCTACAACTCGTAGAGAACACTTTGGCAAACTATTAGAACCGGGTCTCAGGCAGATTTTTTATGAGACCTATGATCATATTCCCAGTATGCTTCCTGAACTGTACAATGTACAGACTACTGAGAACCCTTACGAGGAAGATGTAAGTATCGGTACTCTTGGGGAGTTCCCAGATTTTCAGGGTAGTGTAGAATATGATAGGCCTTTTCAGGGTTACAACAAGATTTACGAATTCCCCGAAATGGCTAAAGGTTTCCGTATTGAGCGGAAGCTTTACGACGATGATAGATACAATATCATCAATAAGCGTCCTGTGGGACTGGCTCTGTCAGCTACCCGTAGGCGTGAGAAGGATGCTGCTGCACTGTTCAACAACGCTTTTGATGCCAATCATACCGGACCTGATGATAAATGCTTGTGTGCTACTGACCACCCGTCTAAAGCATACGCAGATACTAATGGTTCCGAAGGTATTGAGGAGCGTAGTAACGTAACTACTAATGCTCTTACCCACGCTAATTTGCAGGTGGCTAAGAACGCTATGCGTGGCTATCGGGACGACAGGGGAGAACTTATCTCGGTAGTACCGGATACTCTGTTGGTTCCTGTGGCTTTGGAAGAAAAGGCGTGGGAGCTTATTGCTTCTGATAAGAAAGTGGACACAGCCGAGAATAACCCTAACATTCATAGCGGACGTTATCGCTTGATTGTATGGGATTACCTTAATGGTAATGACGAATCGGATAGTCCTTGGTTCCTGATTGATAGTCGGTACTCAAGTATGTTCCTTAACTGGTTCGACCGTATTCCGTTGGAGTTTGCAATGGAAGAAGAGTTTGACACTCTGGTTGCCAAGTTCAGGGCTTACATGCGTTATGAGTCTGGCTGGTCAGATTGGGTATGGATTCACGGAAACGACCCGAGCTAAACTAACAAAGGTGGGGTGCTCCGAAGAGTGGTCAACCCTTAGACTGCCCCACCTTAATAAATAAGGGAGGTAATTAGAATGGGAAAGACAAGATTTGTTGGAAGTGGCGTGTATGGAGAAGTACTCGGCACTGTGAACTCGTCCGGTGTTACTACTGACCGCATCACAGCGAACGGTGAGGTGCTGCATTCAGGCAAGCCGCTTAACACTAAGTCAGAAACAGTAGTGTTTGACTCTATCGATGAGGCTGGTACTTATACCGGCGATGTATCTCTACCTGCGCATGCTATAATTGAGAATATTATAGTACACAATGTTGAGAAGTGTAATGCAGGCGACAGTGCGCTATTAGAGGTTGGAGACTATTCCGACGCAACGACCGCAATCGATGCCGATGGTTTCTTTGACGACATTGACGTTAAGACTGATTTGGATGATGGTGAAAGCGTCGACTTTTATCGTACCGGAGGTAAGCAGGGAGCGTATCTACCTTATACCGATGATGGTCAGAACGGTGCAAGTAAGGTTAACAATCGCTACTCCGCTGATGCCAGAATTATAAGAGGCAAGCTTACTACAGCAGGAACAGATTCTACTGAAGGTAAGCAGCTTATGACTGTTGTCTACAGTGTGCCTGCTCCTGTTAGCGCAAACTTTGATGCTGCTGGATAATTAACCGGGGAGGGTAACTCCTCCCCTGTAAGTTTAGGAGGTTAGATTATGACTGATAAAATGCAGTCTGTACATACTCTTCTTAACGAAGAGGGTACTAATAGCAATAACAATAGTAATCCTGCTACAAACATGAGTGTTTCTGGGTTAGCATTAGCTGTTCTGGAAGTTAGTGGTACTGAAGATACTATGAAGTTAGAACCACAGGTAAGTATAGATGGGGAAGACTTTACCAGTATCATGTGTACCAACCTTGCTACAGGAGCTACAGTCAATGCTGCTACTGGTATTGCTGATGCTGGGTTATATACAGTTCCGGTATCTGGATTTAAACTGTTTAGAGTATGGCTTAGTTCTGTAGGTGGTAATACTGAGCTTACTGTTAAAGCGGTTGCATTCCCAAAATAGGAGGCGGAATTAAATGGCTGAGATTACAACGGCTGGTTATCAAACTATAAGAGATTGGTTAGAGTCTGCTTCAGGATGGCCTTATGTAGAGCTACAAGAAGTAGATGGTACAGTATGGTCAAGGTTAGAGATTGCTGCCGATGCTCGATGTGTCTGGACACACTCTCCGGAGGCTCAAACATTAGAGCTTACTGTTACTATTAGTGGGGATGATGCCGATATTACCTTACCACAGGAGTTTGGTAAGTCCTTACTGTTTGAAGGTTCTACTGGAGGATCGTCTTTATCTACAGAGACTTTTACCAGAGCTACGTTAGAGCATGAGGATGATGAGTTAATTATTAAGCATCAAGTACAAGTACCCGAGGTGGTGTAAGTAATGCTTAGACCAAAATCTATTCCTTATTCCTTTGTGGCACAACTTACTGCTATATTAGGGGATAATTCAGAAACCCATTTAACTGCTTCGGTGGATGATTCAACTAAGTTTCCTGATGTAGCTGAGGGGGAGATTGGGTACGTAGTATTTTGCGCTAGTGAGAAATTTGATTCTAATGTGCTTACTGATTATGAGACTTGTACTTATACAGGTAAGTCTGGTAATGACTTAACCGGCTTAACTCGTGGGGTAGAGGGTACAGTTCAAGAGTGGCCTATTGATACTTTCTGTGCTTGTATGTTTACAGCAGATGCCCACGAGTTAGCATGGGATGTTTTGGTAGATATTGAGTCCACCCTTACTGAACAGGGTGAAGAATGGGTGGTGGCATAAATGAGTTTACTTAGCAAGATGATGAGGATAGCTGGGCGTGATCCAGATGGTAATGCTAAAGCTATTCAAGTGAATGCCAAGGGACATGTTCTTAATGAAGTAACGGGCAGTAATGTTGACCAACGGGGGCTATTGGCTAATCGTCCTGATGCTACCACTGTTGATGCAGGCACGACATATTGGGCGGTTGACAGGATTGACGAAACGGACGAATTGACCTACTCCGATGGTACAACTTGGGAGGCGTTATAATGTTACCTAAAATATACACAAATACGAGGGATATATTAAACATCGTTAAAGGCATACCTGCTGATCCTTTTGGTGCCCCGGGTAGTCAAATATTAATGGAAGGTGATTCTGATAGAGGCATCTTTGGCCTAACACCCGTCACAGAGTTTGCCGACATCGTAACCGGTGCAGGTGGAGTATTTAACACATCGAACATTCTAACCGCTACCGGAGTGCCGGGAACTAATGAATATGGTGACACCATCCCGTGGCTTAAATTTATCAGTAATGGAACTATTCTATACACGCCATTAAAGCCCCTCAGTAGGAGCGTATCATGGAATCAAATCTATAACGCTGGCTGTGTTTACGGCACGGGTGATCAAGGTATTCTGCCGCCGAATGGTAGGGCAGGGCATGAAATATCAATTACAGCAAATAACACGGTAACAAATACCAGCGGTGATACAGCAGACCCGGGCGATGGTTGGTTACACCCCAGTGCCACTATCGGTGAAGTTGGCGACACCGTTGTTATGGCAGGATGGGCTGACCCAGCAAACAACGGCGAATTTGAAATTACCGCAATAGATGATGAAGAAATTACCCTTGACACGACCGCTTTAGTTAACGAGTCCGCTAACTTAAATGCCCGAATATGGAATGTTGATGATGAGGTAACTCAAGACC
>CAZHUP010000128.1:0-7405 GCA_964535495.1 uncultured Rhodohalobacter sp. | reverse complement strand
GATACCAGATTTCTCTTCTCTCCAACCCCCATGATAACTGAAGGAAGAGCAGATTTCTTACTCCAGGAAGTTCCGGGTGAAGATCCGATTCGACTTGCTTGGTTTGATAGTGATGGTTTTCATCCGGATAATCTCTCCGGTGCTGTTACCCTGCCAGATACACTCGGATTACCTAGCAAAGATATAGCCTACATTGTACTTCGTGATGAACAGGGACAAAATCTTGTTCAAAGTGAAAATGTGGAAGAAGGGTTAAAAATTTATACGACAGACCCGATCGATTTAGTACTCAACTCATTTACAAACGCTGCGGGTGAACCTTACGCACTGTCTGTTGAATTTGATGATGTTGTAGTTAATTCAGCTCTCGAGGTAACCAGCGGTTCAATCGTTGCAGATCTTTCCGATACACCGCTAAGCTTACAGGAAGATCAGTCTATTCCGGTCGGTATAGAAAAGCTGGAATTCAGAAAAGAAAGTGGCTTGCATCAGCTTTTTGCCGATGTAAAAGTAGATCTTCCCGGAGAACTGTCAGAGCTGGCAATGCTGGTTCAGGATCTGCTGCTAACTCCGGATGGATTTGAAGATGTTACCGTCGAGTTTGGTGAGTACAGTGAATCATACGACTCAGATATTGATTCAGAAATTGCCCATCATGCTTTTGCTGATGATAATTTTGAAATAACGATTCGAGGTGCAGAGTTTGGTTTTGGATCAGATCGCTTTTATAGATTATCCGGTGATCTGAAGAGTAACCTGTTTAGAAATGATGACGGTGACTCTGCGATTGTTCATCTGGCTGCCGGCTATCAGGATTCAGATTGGGAATTCTCTGTGGATACAGCACATCTCGTTCCTCAGAGACTCCCGGTAGGAATGGCTGAACTCATTCTTGAACAGGTTGATTTTGAACAGGATGACGAGCACTTTGCATTAATTATAGACAGCCGGCTTATCATTCCGGAAATTTTGGGAGATGAGACTGAAATTGGTATTACAGGCCTGAGCGTGGGTACAAACGGAGTTAGTTTGGATGAAGTAGATACCGATGCATTTTCCGATCAGACGCTTACTCTTTTTGGGCAGCAAGATATTCTTACCATCTCTTCCCTGGGCATTGAAGTTACGGATGATCTGCATTTGATTGCGGCACTCGATGGATCGATGGACTTTTTAAATCGTACTTTTGAAGTTGATGATTTAAGAATTGGTACAGACGGTACCTTTTCCGTGGGAGAGGGTGGAGTAAACCTGATTTCGGATGGCCCGGTAAATCTACTCGGAGACAATCTGATTCTTACCACTCTTGAAATAGGTGTTACAAATAATGTAGCTACTTTGACAGCCCTTGCTGATTTAGAGCTGCCGGAGCCGGTAGAAACCAGTTCTACAGTAGGGTTTAGTGTAAACCAATTAGGACAGATCACTGTTCAGCAGCCTGATATTAATTTCTCAGGAGTATCAAAAGAGATACCCGGTTTTGCGACTGTTTCTTTAGATGATGCCGGTTTTGAATTGAACAGTCTCGAAGAGCTGGACTTTGGTTTCTATGCCATGGCCAGTGTGGAAGCCGGCGGAGAAACGATTGAATTTGGACAGGCCGGAAACCCGGAAAACTGGGGAATCCGGTATGCATATGGAGAGAGTTTAGAGTGGAGAATTACTAACAGCCCATCATTTGAGTTTGAAAATGAGATGTTCACTTTCACTGTTGATGGTGTACAGGCAGAAACAGAGGAGTCTTTCGTTCTGCAAATGAATGTAGGTGCTGAGTTAAGACTTGCTGGTGTATCCGGTTCAATTGCATTTGATGGGATGGAAATTGATGCTGCGGGTTCGTTTGATTTAGGCACGTTCAGTGAATCAGATCTGGATATTGGTCCTGTAGCTATAAGTATCACGTCGTTCGAATATCTGCCAGATGGCGGTACAATCACCATAGAACAGGAAGCTTCAGGTTCTACAGAAGACGACCCAAATATTGAAGAGGTGAGTATGAACGTGAGTGAATACTTATCCTTTGGCGGATCTATGACGATTCCCGGTTTCACCGGAAGTGTGGAAGAGGTTCTGTACTATCGTCAAGGTTCCGATGTCTTTTTCAGCGTGAGAAACTTTCATGCTGAACTCAGTGACATGGCTAAAATTACGGCCTCTCTGGAATATCAATCCGTAGGCAGCGAATTTGAGTTGATGGTTGCCGGTTCGGCAGAGTTCACCCCGCCTGAGGGAGACGCCATTGGTCTGGCCGCGATGGGTGCTATGGGTAATATTGGAGGTGAATTCAGCTTTGGAATATTTGTCAAAGCCAATGTTACGGTGCCAATCTTTCCCGGTGCACTAACCATGACCTCATTTGGCGCAGGATTTTTCTACAATCCAAAAGCCAAACATTACGATACGGTTCTACAGGTAGCAGATCACTCCATTCCGGCCGACGCCTCACCGCCATGGGAACAAGAGGGCGGAAGCGGTGATTTTGCAATCATTGCGTACGCAGGGGTTGGTATTGTGGGTGAAGCCGGTACGTATGCCATAGAAGGATCTGCAATACTTATGATAACAGACAGCTGGCTGGTATTAGATGTAGATGGTCAGATATTTGACGGAAGTGCTGCCATAGATGTAGGGATGTATCTTAGTGTGCAGTGGAGTCCTAGTTTCCAACTGGAAGGGTTGGCGTCAGCAGAATTAGATTATTCACCGCTGGCTGAAGCCTCTTTTGATCTCTCTGTTACCGTAATTAAAAATCAGGATGATGTAATTTGGGGAGTTCAGGCAAATATAGATGTTCATATATTGATCACTAGTTTTGAGGGTACATTTATAGCCGGTAATGATGGTTTTTACATGAGTTTATCCACCGGTTATGATATGGACATTAGTATTATTTCAGCTGGAGTGAACTTTGAACTGGAAGTATGGTGGATCAAGGATCAACAGTTTGGGGCTTGGATAGAGTTTGATGCCTATGCGTCGATTGCGGGCGGAGCTGTAGCATCAGGCGAAGTTGGGATGAAAGGTGGGCTACTGGTAGATGACGGTTACTTAATTTATGCCTATGGGAGATTAAAAGTTGAAGCAGTATTCGGTTTAATTAGTGCCGGTACATACAATTTATCTGTTTCGATAGAAGATGGCAATATCAGTGGGTCCAGGGGAAGAAACAGTGAACACGAACGAGCACTTGCAGATGCGAAAGCCCAGGCAGAACAGATGAATCAAAACCTGACAGATGCTATTGAAGCAGCTAATGATTTGAGCTCTGTAATTGAAGACCGAAGCCGCGATGCTGAAGAATTGGCTCAAGCCGGTGAGCAGATCTTAAGCAGTGACTTCAGAAGGGTAATAACCTATGGTATAATGGCCCTTACTGAGAAAAACCTGACCGGTGAAGTGCCAGATGTATTTCAAGCTATCCTGGATGCATTTCAAGAAATAGAAAGCATTCCGGATCGATCTGATTATAATCTTGTACAGCTACAGGAAAACATTAACGATTTAGTAGATGTACTAACGGCCTCTCTTGATGATGTGAATGCTCAGCTATCTGATTTAGAAGCCCAGGTTATTGATTATCAGGAAGCTGCAGAAACTTCACTTGAAGATCTGCTTGAATCCCCGGTGATGAGCGCACAATTAGACTGGATGGGGGATCAGCCACCGTCTTTTGAAATAGATGATTCTCAAGAGAATGCGAACAAAAATAACTTAGAAGATATTAAAGCCGATATTGAAGCGATGGAACAAGAGTTTGAAGACGCTATAGCAGGTGTTCAGGCAAATATATCAACGCTCGATGATATACTCTTTTCTGATGTTGTAGGTCTGAACCTGGTAGCAGAAGAGTTTCATCAGGTAACCAAAGGTTTTGATGAGCTTTATGCTAATATGGCGGCTATGTACTGGGATATCAGACGCTGGGCAACTTTAAGCAGAAGTCTGTTTTTGGAGGCAGACTCAGATCTTGAGGAAGCCGTAATCAATCAGGCGGAATGGATGCTCGAGTATGAGGGAATAGAATTTGATTACTCAGTTCCTGAACTGCTCAATGAGTATTCAGATTTCAGTGATGCCGATTTTGAAGAATTGGCCCATATTGCTGCAATGCGTGATGCTCTGATCATGATGCACACGGAAGATGGCGATGGATTTAACAGCGCATATGATTCTGAAAAAAACACGTTAGACGACATGGTTGACTCAGGTCAATATGCGAACTTTTCCAACTCATTTGTCACGCGTGCAAAAGAGTTCTGGTACGAAGTACCGGTTCTTGGATATGCTCAATTAAGGGAAAGTTCGGGAGATAGTGGCGAAGATGTGGATGTAATGTATGAAGAAGCTCTCAGCCCTGTCAAAGATGCATACGTTCAGTTTACAAACAGAATTGATGAACTGTATGGAAATAAACATGCTATACATGCCACCTACGAAGAGATTCTCAGGCAGTATATCAGTTGGCGTGAAGATATGTTTGATGATCCGGGCAATTCTGTATATGAGGATATGAAAGCTGATAATGCTGAGAAGGCGACTACACCAAGTATTGGCTTTGTTTCAGTATCCAGGGAACAGACCGGTTTTGTAAACAAGCTGAACGTAAGCTGGAACTCTACACATCCGACCGGTATAGTGCCCGAGCATAGTTACTATATTAATGATGAGAGTGGTTCTGAGATTTTTGACGATCGGTTTATATCAGTTGGTTCAAAGTCGGAATTTAGCAGATATCTGTTCCGTCGAAGCCTTGGCGAAAACAATCGATCCATGTCTGTTCGGGTTCGTTCACGTGGACCTTCAGGTTTGTCAATAACCCGGAACAGAACATACAGTACGAACTTAAACCCACCCTTGCACCCTCCAAGTGAAGGTATTGTTGGTTCGTTTACTTTCACCGCAACTATAGTATTTATCAATGACGATAGTGTACCTGACACTCCAACCCTAAGCGTGCCTTATCATACTGATGAGTACCAGATATTCACGCCTATGCAAACTCTTAGTGGAACTAGTTTGATCGCAATGGATATGGAGAGATATTGGACAAATCGGGATGACATGATCGAATTTACAGCATCCTCATATGATGAAACAACAGACATTCAAGGTTTTGAATTTATGCTGGGAACCAGTCCGAATGATTCAACATATATGGGCTGGACTTCACAAACGGGTACCCCTGTAAATGGCAGCGCATCAAATGAACAGATGTATCAAATTTACGGTCTCTCTTTAGTAGAAGGTGAGGAGTACTATGTTACCGTGCGGGCTAAGAATGGAGCCGGGAACTACAGCGAAGCATCGTCTATAGGACCGATCTTACTGGATCAAACTCCACCCACACAGCCGGGAGTACCTTCATCACAATTTAATCACCCAACAGTTGAGAAACTTGGCGATTCCGGTACATTCTATTCGGCTGAAACCACCGGCTTATTTTTAATGAGAGTCGTTGAGTCAAGAAGAACTCCGGAGATCCAGGTAGGATGGGTTAGATCGAATAAAACATCTGGTTCAGATATTTATCGCTATAGAATTGTAGTTTCAGAATCTGATGATACGGGAACAGCACTTACAACCGGAGAAACGTTCTATGGCGGTGGCAACAATTGGAATAAAACAATTGCATCTGATGCCCTAGAGTACAGTACCGATTATTATTTCCATATAATGGCGGAAGATTATGCAGGAAATTTAAGTGATCCGATAGTTTACGGGCCTCAGAGAATCAAAGATCCTACGACTCCAACAGCTCCCTCAATCGTTGCAAAAGTTGATGAAAGTAATATAGGAGTAACGATGCTTGCCAGATCTCAGGATCCGGAAACAGGTGTAGACTACTATGAGTACAGTTTTAAAAATGATTATACAGGTCAGACCATATCCGGTGCGGGAGGAACTTATGACCCTTCTACAAGTAACTCTTCATATATTCCGTTAAGTACTGATAATTTACCGAAAGGAGTTCCTTTAAAAGTTGTATTTGTAGCTGTTAACGAGCAGGGAGAAAGGTCTCATCCGGGCGAATCAGCTCCTGTAATTTATGATACAACTCCTCCTGAATCGCTGACTGCAACGGCTATTGACAGAGGAGATGAAATAGAGATTAATCTGAACGGCGTTCAGGATCCTGAAAGTGGTATAGCTTCTGTTGAATACAGAGTCATCAATAAGAATATCACGTTTATGGCATTTCAGCACAATTGGACTCCACTGGTAAATCTTAGTAGTGTTTCATACCAAAATGTAACCGGCAGTGCATCATACAATATTGGCGATACGTCTGCTGATGATTATGTAGTGTACATCAGGGTTAGAAATGGAAACGGAATGGAGAAAGTTATTTCCAGAGACCCGGTAGTGCCTATTACAATTACTGCTACTGCTACTTTTACTTTCAATTAAAAATTTTACTAAGGTACTCATTAAGAGTTATTGACTGAATTAAACTTATGATACGATTGTACAAATTTATTGGAGCACTTTTACTGACAGCCGGATTTTTCTCACTCCATTACACGGATGCGTATAGCCAGTCGGAGGAGAATCTCCAGGTTGCAGTAAGTAATGGAGATGTTTACCTCTATATTGTTGAATCACCGAGAGCTGATCATGCGTTTAACTATTACAGGCAAGACCCGGGTTCTGCAGAGTTTGTTCTGCTTAACGATGAGCCTGTAAGAGGCGTGGATTTTGGAGATCAGCTTAGATCAGCATTGGGTAATAGGTTCGATGATCTTATGAGATTTACAGAATCTACATCGGCTGGAAGTTTACTTTCTTATTTACGTGGAAATTCTACTGAAGCTGTTATTTTTAGTCTTGCATATCCTGAACTTGCACAGGCAGTGAATAAACTCTATATCGATAGAACTGCTCCTGAAGGTGAAACAGTAATCTACAGGGTTGAAGTTCTGAATCAGAGAGACGAACCCACCGGACAGATTTACGAAAAAGAAGTAACAGTTGAAGATGATCTGTTAGGCGAAACCGAAATCTTAGAAGTAAGTAATAGAGGGAGTATTGTTACGGTTGAGTGGAAATATACCCCGGTTTCTGAATCTGACAGGGCTTTTCGATTTAACATTTTCACAAAATCACAAAATGAGGATGAGTGGAATAGGGTAAATCCAAATATCATTCTTAGAAATTTAGAACAGGAGACATTTAGTCACTCATTCGAAGTTATAAGCCTTGATCAGGAAATAGAAATTCGAGTGGGAAGTGTAAGTGTTACAGCGGCACCGGGGCCACTCAGTGAGCCGGAATCCATTTTAGTTGAAGATAATATTCCGCCTTCCATAGTTCAGAATGTGAGAACAGCTTTAGCTGCCGATTCTGTACAAATTCAGTGGAGAGTTAGCAGGGAGTTGGATGCAATAGGTTATAATATCTACCGCGG
>CAZHUP010000127.1:0-7422 GCA_964535495.1 uncultured Rhodohalobacter sp. | reverse complement strand
CGGTAACAGAGTTAAATACTACTTGGATGACCAAAGAATTTACCCGGTCAACAAGGCGTACACGGTTAGTTCCGAAGGTGAGCCGGAGCACTACCCCGGAGACACTTACCTTTCAAGAGTTTTTGAGGCATCCGACTATCAACACAGGCTTAACCTATTCATTGATGCGTCACCCGTAATCCAAGAAATAATCAGAAACTCGTCAATGAGTGATGGTGTGAACAACAAGGTATGGAACCTCAGAGTTGAATACCCATTCCACACCGATGAAGACCAGGTGCTTATTGAAAGCGTGGGGATTGCAAGCGACGAAAACTCTCCTTCCGATATGACGGTTCAATTCGTCAAAGCGAATACGACATTAGAGGATGATTAAAAATGGCTGTACGAAGATTAAAGAACACATACGTAATAAACTCTAATGCCGCATATCAAGAACAGCAGAAGCAGTTCGGGCGACAAAGTGTTACACTTGGTAAGGGCCGTATTAGAGGTAAAAACGGAGAGAACATCGCACAATACAACTTTAAGTCAATCGCCAAGGTAGGTTTGGGTATCAGAACTTACCGCATGGGGAACGAGGTAGTTGGTTCTTATACTAACAACAGAGTTAGGCAACGAAGAAACCAAGGACGAATGACTATGATGCAATACGGTATAGCAATAGGAATAACCGGTAAATTCGGTATCGTTTACAGTATTGCTGATTTCGGATACAGAAGCATGATGTACGCGATTGAAGCAGACCATGAAACAAGAGAAGCCGAAAGACTTAGAAGGCTATCTGGAAACATAGCGGTAAAAAATAAAAAGTTTGATGGTGTTAAACTATGAGAATTGAAATCAACAAAGAAGATAAAACCGAATATGTTGCATCAGGCTTCTCTATTTACGAAAAGCTTCATTCCGAGCTTGACGAAGGACACATGTCCATTCCTTACGATAGGCTAAGAGAGCCCTACCAAATGTACTCTGCTGTCGATTTTTATGAAGATGGAGAGCATGTTAAAAGGATGAGGGTTATGGATGACGATGTAAAACTAACATCCAAAACCCCCATGAGATACAGACATGAAATCGGCTTGATTGAAAACACATATATTCTTGAGCGTTACAGGGTCGAGGGTATGACATTCACTCAACCTTTGGAAGGTTCAAAATACACCTTGCTTGACAATTTAAAGAGACTTCAATCCATAGTTCCGGACAGAATTGACGGCGAAAGAAGGTCTGCTGTTCCATTTAAGATAAGAGACGAAGACGAAGAGTTTCTGAGTTCTATTGTATCAAAAGAGCACACCTTCACCGGAGAGAACCTAAGAGAAGTACTTAATACTATGCTTTCACAGATAGATGCCGTTGCGAGACTTGACAAAGACGGATATCTACGTGTTGAGTTTTTGGATATATCAAAGTCCAGACTGGAAAACATAGAAGATAAATTTGTACACGAACGTTTCAAGAAAGACAGCGAATACTATGCAACCTCAATGAACAGTGACGTTCAAAACGCTATTTACGAGCAAGATTTTGTTTGGTATCCGGCTCCTGGGGCGTATGCTACGGCCAGGTCGGACGAGGTGTTTTTCAACCCGGAAAGCGCTTCTCTACCCACACCGAGGCCTATATACGAGGTTCTTTCAGTCAACTTCCTTTTGGAAGAAGTCACTGTAAGCGTTGACGGAACAAATTACAGTCTAATGAATTTCGAGACCTTTATGAACAACAGGGTCGTTGAAGAACAAGAACACAGAACGTTGCCCTCTTCTTATTCAGAATTTTCTGAAGATTTAAGCGATAGGAGGGAATTCACACAGGAGAACGTAATAAAATACAAGTACGGAGAGAAAGGAATTGACATATCGAACACTTATGGTATATTCGATGGTAAGCTTTCTATAAACAGGGCTATGATTTGTGCTGTAATAGCTAGTTTGGCGGGTAATTCGTTCGATACAGCAGACGGACTTTTGGAAATTCCATCTACTTACTATTATGACGGACAAACCGTTCAATACACACTGGATGGACAGGACGAAACAGGTGCCATATCCGTTGAATTGCCGAATTCAGATTTTGCTGAAGACGGAGAAATAGCCTACAACATTCTTTATCGCCCCATTAAAGAGCACGAAATTATTGCTGTTGACAGGACGAACGTTGAGGATATTAAGCTTAATTCACAGATGTCAATAAACCAGAGAGAGAGGATTATCGACCTCTCCTCCTACAAGGACAGGATGAAGTCGGAAGCGAACAGAATGTCAAATCAAACGTTTGAATTCGACACCACGACAAGAAAGATGAATGGTTTCCAGCTCGGTGATTATTACGAAAAGTATGTAATAACGGAAAAAGAAATAGTTCATCAGAACACCAAATTCAGAACGAAGTACCGTCTTTCCAAAGATTACAGCAACATCTCGAAAAATACCGGAATTCATTCAGAAACAAGAGAGTGGGAAATTGGCGAGAGCGATAGAACACTTGAAAGACCCATGGTTTACAATGAGTATATTCAAGTTTCTGAAGGTCCGAGCGTTAGGTCTGCATCCGAAGCTACAAACACATCCAGAACATTAACGCCCAAGGCTCTTGAGTATTTCGGAAAAGTATTTGAGGATGATTTCTGGGGCAGAGGATATTCTCCTTACGGTGTATTCAGACCAAAGATAGGCGGAGAATATACCAAGAACTTACTCGTTGGAATGGACAGGCACACCGGAGGAGGAACCATGTCGTTCTCGTTCCGCTTTTATAGCAACGTATCGGCAGGGGACAGGCTAGACCCGGATAACAACTTCTTTTCCGGCATTGTCGATAGAAACTTTCAAGACTTCGTTAGATACACCGAAGAAGACGGGGAACTCGAAGCGTTCCGGTTTGAGGTTCACGAGAATGTTCGTGACAGGGATTACTTCGATGACTTGATTGACGAGGCATACTACAGGAAGGTTATAAATACGGCCAAGAGGGTTCCCGAGATTGAAACGGGCGAAGACGAAATTTATGACCTTAGCGAGCCCATTGTATCCGTGGATATGCGAGCGGAGAAAGACCGAAGAGAAGCCTTATCTTTCTCGATGAATTATCACGTTGTTTCAAGCGATATGATTATAGGTTCTTCTCTGACGGAATTAAACCCACTTATTATAGACCGTTCCCGAGACCTTAAAATAAGGTTCTATACCGAGGAATTGCCGGATAACATATTTCACGATGTAAGCGCCATGGAAGGAAAGACGCATATAGAGGAAGATTTTGATGCTACATACTTTGCTGACGAACAACTGTTATCCATTAGCACCGGAGGTTTTGATGAAAACTGGTTCGACCACCCGGACATTAAGTCCTACGCCATCATAGGAAGTAACGGTGACCTTTACTTGGCGAAAAATAACCCTCAAGGAAGACACTTGTACATTGATGCGTTTGACGATAGGCCGGGAGTTAACTACACAAACGAGCTTTACCCAGGCGTTGCTCCCACTATTGAATTTATAGGAACAATAGACCTCGGTGACGGTGCTTACTCTTACACTTGGAAAGTGATTAACAATGAAGACGTACCGGTTAAAATAGAAACCTGGATTGACGAAGACGACAAGAAGAGTGAAACTGATGTTCAGGACGAAGCGGAATTCACAGCGTCGGGCGGAACCGAAGAAACGATACACGCAAGAGCCCAAAGAATGGACAAGGAAACGCCGTTCTCTGACGTGGTTACCAAAGATGTTTCAATATAATAACTAAGGAGGTTTACAATGAAAGGTAACGTAGATATTACAAGATTTTTCAGGATGTTCGCTTTCTTTATGATGTCCGTTTACTTCTTCATGATACGCTTTGAAGCAGTTGTGATGCGGGCTGATATACCCGGAGGCGAGCAAGCTGAGTGGGAGTGGTTTTCCTTCAATTACATTGCCGTATTCATGTTGCTTCTTTCCGTAGCGGAAGGAATAGGCGTTTATCTAGAAATGAAAAGGGGTGATTAAAATTGGTTTTAAACACGACTAAGCTGTACCATTTTTCTGACGGTACATTGAAAGATAAGTCCAACACCGTATTGAGAAGGGAGAGCAACGCTGTAAACAGAATAAGTGTAATCTCCCCTCACCCCTTTAGTATATCAGGTGACATTACGTTTGAGTTCGCTAATGGTAAAACAACACCATATAGGAAAATGTATAAAGATGGAAAGGAAACCGTTCAGTACACCGACCCTTCGGGGAAAGTTCAGGAAGATGAATGGCACGTAAGGACCTACGACGTAAAAGAAAGTGATTTGTCAATTGTTTCATTGTCTAAAAGTTCACCGATATACGTTACCGTTAAATTTTCGGAAGAGAGCGAATTGTATCTGGGTGAATTCGATGAATTCGATGACCTTGAGACCTATTTCGAAGGACTTGACGAACAGGAAGACGGCATGTACGGTAATGTCGGTAACACAACATATCAGTGGGATGAGGAAAGTGATGTGTTTATAGAGTTAGACGATACACTTTCTCCCTACATGTACAAAACTTACACCACAAAGACTGAATTGTCAATACTGCCCACGGTTAAAGCCAAGGAATTAACACTGAAGAAATCTGAAGCCGATTTGATTTACAACGCGATATCCAAGCTCGAAGAAGAGCTGGAGTATAAGATAGATGCTGATGAAGTGTATGAAAAGTTCGTAGAACAACTATTACCCTATGACGAGGCGGTTGACCTCGATGATGATGACTATATGTATGTACTGAGGGACGGAAATCCTAGGCGTTCAAAAATAAAGGATGTTCTTGACCTGGCCGATGAAGAGGCTTTGACTAATAGGATAAGGCAAAAGGTAGTCACATCAAGCGAAGACCCCTCGGGGGAGTTCGATGCATCAGTTGAGGACGACATTTGGATTGAAATTTTAGATGATTAAGAAGGGATGGTTTGATGACCAAAGATGAAATGAACGAAATGATGAAGGAATTAAAGGACAATTTGCAAAAGGCTGAGGAAAGAGCCGAAAAAGCGGAAAAGGACAAGGAAGGAATGAGGAAAAGTCTTTTCGATGTAAAGAAAGAACTTAACGCACTAAAAACAAAGATTGGCAACGATGATGTTGACGAATTGAGGAAAAAGGCAAAAGAAGTTGACAAGGCCAAAAAAGAAGCCGAAAACGCGAAAAAGAACAAAGAGAACGTAGAAAAATCGGTTCAGGAACTAAAGTCGGAATACGACGAGAAGTTCAAAAAATACGATGAGACAATTAAAAAATTGAATTTCATTGTAAGAAAATACAAGATGGCTTACCACTCGTTACTGAAAGGACTTCAGGGTCAACTGGATATGGCTATTGAGTTGGATGGACAATACGAAGGATACTTCAAAGGAGATGAATAATCATGCCAAACGTAAAACTTCACAGGTATGAAAATGATGCCTGGCAAGAATTAAACCCCAAGACAACTATAGGACAAGTCGAAAATCTTAGTGATGAACTTGATGAAAAGCTGGACGCTGATGAGGTAGGTTCTGCTGGCGGGGTTGCGCCACTTGACAGCAATGCAAAGGTGCCTCTAAACCACCTTCCAGAAACCGCGATAACCGGTATGTCTTGGCAGGGTACTCACGCCCAACAAGACCTGCCGACCATTGACGATTTTTTGGAAGACGCCGGTAATTTCTGGATTGTAAATGACGATGTTGGAATTCAATTCGGGGAGGACGAATGGTTTAAAACAGAAGATGGAGAGTTGGTTAATAACACAGTAAGGGGCTTCCAGAGCGGTGACTGGTTAATCTTTATTGGCGAGCACAAGGAAAACGATGGTGAAGGTGTATGGTCTGTAGTAAATAACAATCAAACAAACAGGTTCCTTGCTCTTGGTGGGGGAACCATGTCCGGCGAGATTGACATGAACGAAAATAACATTGACATGAACGGCGGAAGGGTTACCGGTTTCGATGTTCTGCAGTTCAAAGATGGAGAACTTGAAGCCGTAGAGTTTGATATCTTTTATAGAGACAATAAGATTTGGCACGAAGGGAACGATGGTTCTGGTTCCGGTCTGGATGCAGACCAACTAGACGGTCAACACGGCTCTTTCTATAGAAATGCATCTAATTTGAATGATGGAACAGTACCGTCGGGAAGACTTAGTGGTTCTTATGATATCAGTATTACAGGTGTTGCAGACCAAGCAGAGAAATTGAGGAACGAAAGAACAATTTCACTAAACGGAGACGTATCAGGCTCAATTAATTTCGATGGAAGTTCGGATGTATCCATGAGTGTTTCCGTAGAAGACAACAGCCACGAGCATAACGGTGATACTGTCGAACTTAACGACCAACCTCACAGCTATTACTTCGCTTCAGAGCAGGGCTTCTCTCTTGACCGTTTTCTCGATGTTCACTTCAGAAATTCTATGGATAACAAAAATTCTACCTATTACGGTGGTACCGAGCCATCAAGCAGTTCTCACGACCCCGTATTAGAGGGAGACCTCTGGTTCGAGACCGAATAAAGGAGGGTCTGAACAATGAAAACCAAGCTTCACAGATATGATAACGGAAATTGGACGGAGATAAAGCCCAAAGGATACGCCGACTGGGGTGACATAGAAAACAAACCCTCCGAATTCGAACCGGAGGCACATACTCATGATGCATCAGATATTGATAGCGGTGTTTTTAGTGGCTTGGATACAATAAAACTACCAAATAACGGTTCAAAGGTAGAAATACAAGGAGACGGAGCTAACGGTTCGGGTCTTTATTTCTACGGGGGGACAGATGAGAGCCACAGGCTCGCTATACGATATAGAGAAATAGGTTCTAACATGTTTTATGAAATCGGTTCGGAAGCTGAAGACATGTGGTTAAAAGGTGACAGTGTAATAAAAATTGATGTCCCAAAACTTGGATTTGAGGCCACCGAAACAGAATTCGAAGGCGATATTAACATAAAAGGAAATTTATACGAAAACGATAATAGGGTAGCCACGCGGGATTACGTGGACGGTGAAGTAAACGACGGAACACTAACACTACAAACGTACGGAATTGCCTCCGGTTCCGCAACCTTCTCGGCAAATCAGTCCGATGATACGACATTCTCGGTTTTTGTGGAGGGTACCGACTTGTCATCTACACATGGAGTAACAACTGTTTCCGTGACATCGTCCACAGGTAATGATACAAGCATCGAGGGGGCAACCCCTAGTAGCGCCGGTGTTGTTACGTCGTACAGCCAAACTTGGGCTGGTGCCAAAACATTTGAAGGAGACATTCACTATGAACAAGAAATTTACAACAGCTCAGGTGACCCCATGATTGAAGTAGATGGAGACACCCTGTATATCAATACAAATAGCTAGGGGGCTTTCTTATGGCAAGATATAATATGGATAATCGAGATTATGTTATAGTTAATGG
>CAZHUP010000126.1:0-7456 GCA_964535495.1 uncultured Rhodohalobacter sp. | reverse complement strand
TTATACGACTCCTTGATTGCACCGGAGCGGTAAGCCTTCAGCAGATTTTTCAGATCTTTTATTTTTTCTCCGATTTCCTGCCCCTTATCCGTATCCCGAACCCGGATTCTCTTTCTGTTTTGCTCAAGGATCTCAGTTTTCGAATGAATATCCTGCGCTTTTTCAATGGCAATCTGTGTAGAATCAAAGGATTCGTGAGCAGCAAGAAGAAGTCCGTATGAATTAAAAATAAGCGTGTAACCGGCAATTCCGGTTTTTGATTGATACGCCTTGGCAAAACCACCGTCAATAACCAATAATTTCCCACCTGCTTTAACGGGACTTTCACCCTTTTTCACCTTAACCGGAACATGACCATTGATGATATGCCCGTTTGCGGGATCAAGCCCGAATTCAGTTAAAATCTTTTTGGCCACTTCTTCATCCGTTCGGAAATCATAGTAGGGATTCATCTCTTCGGTATGTGTACTGGAATCACCTATGAAATAGCGTTCAAATGTGGCCATTTTGGATTTGCCAAACAGAGGAGATTGTTCTCCGCTCCACAAATACCACATGGTATCCTGCCCATACTGTTTTTTTTCGGGATTGCTGCTTGTAAAATACCCCTGACGAGCCAGGCGTTCGAGCCTGTCCATGAATTTTTTTGGACTATGGTCTTTGCCATCAAAGGTAAAGTGGCGGAGTTTTCCACTTTTGGTCATGGGAATGCAGCCGTGGTAGAGGAGGTTGCCATTGTACTTTAAATACATGCTTCCCTTTGAAAAGAGAAACCGGACATGCTCCTGGAGCCGCTCACTATTGGCAAATGAGAGGCAGAGTTTTTCCATAACCAACTCTTCCTGCTCAGAAAGAGTGTAGGGGTCAGATGGGTCAATGGTTGGAAAATGAGTATCCAACAAGGGATAAGAGTTGTCTCCGATTTGGATTGAACCTGCCTCTAAGTTAATCTTATCCAGCAGCAAGCGGTCTTTCATACCATATTGAGGACGCCTTTTGATAATCTGCCCCTCAATTTTCAGCTGGATTACAGTGATGGCCTTGTGCATTCGTGCCATCAAAAGCTGTTCGTTTTCGGTAAATTCATCTTTTGTACCTTTGGGCCTGAATTGCTCGCAAGGGTCGTCTCCGTAAATATCCATAGCAAGTGATACCAGCGGCAGCATACTAATGGCATAGCCGTTTTCGAGGGTCTCCATATTCGAATAGCGAAGGGAGACTCGAATCACATTGGCAATACAGGCTTTACTGCCTGAGGCGGCGCCCATCCAGACGATATCGTGGTTACCCCATTGGAAATCGACCGAGTGATAATCAAGTAATGTGTCCATAATAATATGTGCACCCGGTCCGCGGTCGTACACATCTCCGATCACATGCAGACGCGCTATAGCCAGCCGCTGAACCAGCTCAGCCAGGGCAATAATAAATGCTTCAGCTCGACCGGTATCTATGATGGATTTGATAATGCTGTTGTAGTATTCCTGCCGGTTAACGGCACTTTCCTGTTCGTGCAGAAGCTCTTCGATGATGTAGGCAAAATCTTTCGGGAGGGCTTTACGTACTTTACTGCGGGTATATTTTGATGAAGAGATTCGACAAATTTTTATCAGCCTGAAAAGAGTGATCCGATACCATTCATCTTTGTGCTCTATATCTTTTAAAATGAGGGGTAGTTTTTTCTGTGGATAGTAGATCAGCGTTGCCAGGTTCTGTTTCTCGTGTTTTAGCAGAGTGTCCTGGAAAATCTCCTCAATGCGTCTCTTAATTGATCCTGAGCCGTTGCGAAGCACATGTAAAAAAGATTCATACTCTCCATGAATATCCGAAATGAAGTGTTCGGTTCCTTTCGGAAGCTCCATGATTGCACTCAGATTGATAATTTCAGTAGAAGCTGCCGGGATGGTCGAGTACTGTTGGGCAAGCAGGTTTAGGTAGCGCATCTCTTTCTCAGGCAGATCCATAATATCAAAATTCTTACAACTGCGTTAGGTGTTGAATGCTTTCAAAGCCGGTAATCATTTATTAAGATAATGTAACGGACGTAATAATCGTAAAGTGGATTAATAACCGATAGACTATCGGCAGGTTTGTAAATTGAGAAACGTGATGGTGAAAAAATATTCTAGCATATGTTCTGATTTTCTATAAAATTCTTTTCAAGGCGAATGAGAACAAAAAACTAACGTGATGTCAATACTCAAAAAGGAAGAGGGAAAAAAAGTCACGAGATTTCAATACATCTTCAGCATCGGACTGTTTTTAGCAACTCTGTTGATGTGGCTGGCTTGGGATACCAGTGCACTAACTGTGCTCATAACAGGAGCAGGGGCTCTCACGGTGATTTTCAACAGTTATCAGCAGAAAGAAGAGAAAGATCCGAAGAGTAGGTATGGATTCAGAAGTGACTAATTTTACAAATTCTTCCCTCTAAATCGTGTACATTCCCACTTTGACAACTCAACCAAATGTACACAACACATGAAGTTACACTATCTGATTCTTGCAACCATTCTTGGCGCATTGTTCTTTCTGGCCGGCGCCTGCAACTCCACTTCCGAAACTGATTTTTCTGTAGAGTATGAGAAATTCACGCTCGACAATGGTCTGGAAGTCATTTTTCACAAAGATTATTCCGATCCCGTTGTAGCCGTTGCCCTGACGTTTCATGTCGGCTCAGCTCGTGAGCTTCCGGGAAGAACCGGATTTGCCCACCTGTTTGAGCACCTGCTTTTTCTTGAGTCTGAAAACTTAGGTCGTGGCGGACTGGATGAGATGAGTTCGAGAATTGGCGGGTCAGGAGCAAATGGTTCAACCAGTCGTGATCGCACCAACTATTTCCAGACCGTGCCGAATGATGCCCTTGAGAAGATGATCTGGGCTGAAGCCGATAAGATGGGTTTCTTCATCAATACGGTGAATGAGATGGTACTCGAGAAAGAGAAACAGGTGGTAAAAAATGAAAAGCGTCAGGGAGTGGATAATGCTCCATACG
Source organism: uncultured Rhodohalobacter sp. (assembly GCA_964535495.1). Classification (GTDB taxonomy): domain Bacteria; phylum Bacteroidota; class Rhodothermia; order Balneolales; family Balneolaceae; genus Rhodohalobacter. Next base: position 4,461 of record CAZHUP010000126.1, on the reverse strand, counting down.
GCCACACTAACTATGTGGTTGGAAAAAATCTCTATCCGGAAGGCCATCCTTATAGCTGGCAGGTGATCGGATCGCTGGACGACCTTCAGGCAGCTACGCTCGATGATGTGGTGAACTTCTACAATACGTGGTATGTTCCAAACAACGCCACGCTGGTGATTGCCGGTGATTTTGATTCGGATCAGGCCCGCGAGTGGATTCGCAAGTATTTTGATGAAATTCCGGCCGGAGAGGAGATTGAGCCGCTGGAAAAACAGCCGGCTGTTCTGGATGAAACAAAAAGACTTTATCACGAGGATAACTTTGCGCGCCTGCCCGAAATGCGTCTCACCTGGCCGGGCGTTGAGAACTACCATGATGATGCATACGCACTGCAAATTTTAACTCAGCTACTGTCTGATGGAAGAACCGCGCCACTTTATGAAGTACTTGTTGAGGAGAAAGAACTCACTTCAGGCGTCAGTATGTTTAGCAGTAACTCAGAGCTTGCGGGTGAAGTCTCCCTGCGGGTCCGAGCCTATCCGGGAGTGGATTTGAATGAAGCTTTAACCTCTGTTGAAGAGGCTTTTGCTCGCTACGAAGAAAATGGATTTACCGAACAGGATCTGGAACGTGTAAAAGCAGGAATTGAAACCCGCTTCTACACCGGTCTGTCGAGTGTGCTGGGCAAGGCATTCCAGTTGGCGCAGTACAACATCTTTGCCGGAGATCCGGGCTATATTAACCAGGATATTCAGAAAACACTGGATGTAACACTTGATGATGTGAATCGGGTTTACGAACAGTACATCAAAGATAAGCACTATGTAGCAACCAGTTTTGTGCCGCGGGGACAGACAGATCTGGTATTAGCTGGTTCTGTGAAAGCAGAAGTGGTAGAAGAAGAGATTGCTGAGGGTGGAGAAGGAGAGGATTTTATTCTGCCTGAAGATACCGACTTTGAGCGCACCCCCTCTTCATTTGATCGAACCCAGGAGCCGCCTTACGGACCGGAACCTGAAATTACGGTTCCTCAGGTTTGGACATCTGAACTGAGTAACGGATTGCAGGTCTACGGAATTGAAGACAGAGAGCTGCCACTGGTTCAGTTTAACATTCGTATTGATGGGGGCCTTTTGGTTGAAGCTCCTGAGAAAGTGGGAGTCGCCAATCTTCTGGCTGATGTGATGACTCGGGGAACAGCGAACAGAACTCCGGCTGAACTCGAGGAGGCAATCGATCTTCTTGGAGCGAGTATTAACGTAAGTTCAGGCCGTCAATACTTTACAATTTCAGGAAATACACTGGCCAGAAATTACGAGGCTACTCTTGACCTGGTTGAGGAGATATTGCTCGAGCCGCGATGGGATGAGCGAGAGTTTGATCTGGCCAAACAGAGCGTACTGAGCCGGATTGCCCAGCAGCAGTCAAACCCAAACAGTATTGCTACTGCTGAGTTTAATAAACTGCTTTACGGTGAAGGGCACATTCTCTCGTTCAGCAGCCTTGGAACCGAGAATAGCGTGGCGTCTATCACTTTGGACGACTTAAAAGATTTTTATGAAGAGTATATCTCTCCGTCAGTTGCTGCCTATCATATTGCCGGAGCGATTAATCAGAGAAATGCTGTCGCATCACTGTCTGAGTTGGATTCACGATGGGAATCCAAAACGGTAAATATTCCTGAATTTGAGTTACCGGAACCACCGGGGCAATCTCAGGTCTTTTTCTACGATGTACCTAATGCATCGCAATCGGTATTGCGCATCGGTTACCTGGCTCTGCCGGAAACGGATGAGGATTATTACCCTGCAACGGTGATGAACTATATTCTTGGCGGCGGTGGATTTGCGTCGCGCCTCACACAGGAGCTTCGGGAAGGGAGAGGATACACCTACGGTATCCGATCCGGTTTTTCAGGCAGTAATCTGCCGGGCCCGTTTACGGTAAGCAGCGGCGTGCGAAGCAATGTAACCTTCGAAGCCTTAGAGTTGATCCGTGATATCATGGCAGACTATCCTGATACATTCACCGAGCAAGATCTTGACAACACACAGAGCTTCCTGCTGAAGAGTAATGCCCGCGCATTTGAAACGCTTGGTGCCAAACTTGGAATCCTGCAAAAGATGAGTGCCAATGGATGGTCGGCCGATTATATCAACGCGCAACAGGATGTAGTTCGCGAAATGAGTCGCGAAGAGATTCGGGACCTAGCCCGCCGTTATGCCAATCCTGATCAAATGTATTACGTGATTGTGGGTGATGCCCGTACGCAGCTGGACAGGCTGCGAGACTTGGGTTATGGAGATGCGGTTTTGTTGAATGACTAGTTTTAGCCACGGTAACACAGAATGTTTGGGAGCATATTTTGAAGGAGGTTGACAAAAAATCTCCCCTCGAGGGGAGTGTCCCGATTGCATTTCGTCGGGACGAGGGGTGTTGTTTTTATTGAATGAGTGACTTAAAGGAATGTCGCACCGCAGAATACTGAATGTCGAATTTTGAAGTAACTTCACTTCGAAATTCGGTGTTCAGAGTTCAACATTCTGCAGTTCAAAAGCTCCAACTCAGTGAATTCCGTGCTTCCGTGGCTTATTTCAAAATTGCACATTTAAACTAAAAGTTTATTTTGGTTGAGAATCTGTTACTCTCTCATAAATAACCTGATCCGTGCCGGCAAGTATAGTCGCTGCATTATCGCTCATTCTCTTCTTTATCGGGTACCGATACTACTCGAAGTATCTGGCTGAAAAGATCTATCAGCTTAACCCGGATTTTATGACTCCGGCACATGAGTTTAACGATGGGCGGGATTATGTGCCGGCCAATAAATTTGTATTGCTGGGTCATCACTTCACTTCCATTGCCGGTGCGGCCCCGATTGTAGGTCCGGCCATTGCTGTTTACTGGGGCTGGGTTCCCGCCATGCTGTGGGTTGTTCTCGGTACCATCTTTGCGGCAGGGGTTCACGATTTTGGAACGATGGTGCTTTCAGTTCGTAATAAAGGCCAGTCTGTGGGAACACTTGCTGACAAGCTGGTGGGACGGCGCGGGCGCCTGCTCTTTCTCTTCATCATCCTCATTCTGGTTCTGATGGTGAACGCCGTTTTTGCCTGGGTGATATCCAACCTGTTTATCAGTTTTCCCGCTACGGTTCTCTCCATATTTATCCAGATTCCGCTGGCTATCTGGATTGGATACCGTGCGTACAAGAAAAGCGGCAGCATGCTCATTCCATCCATTATTGTATTGGTTGTGATGTATTTTACAGCTGTAATAGCCAGTTATGTCCCGCTTCTGCAGATTGATCTGGTTGCCTACTTTGGCGGTGAGGAAGCAACGTCATTACTGGGATTAACAGGCGTGGAGATGGCCTTTCTCACCTGGATTATCGTGCTGATGGTGTATGTCTATTTTGCATCCACTCTGCCGGTATGGATGCTTCTTCAGCCACGGGATCTGATTAACGCATATCAGCTCATTCTCGGACTGGCCATCCTTTACCTTGGGCTCTTTGTGATCAACCCCGAAATTACCGCCCCACCGACGAACACAGCTACAGGAGATGTAAGCTGGTTTCCGCTTCTATTTATCACCATTGCCTGCGGGGCTATCTCCGGATTTCACGGACTGGTATCTTCGGGTACCACGGCCAAGCAGCTCGACAAGGAGACAGATGCCAGATTTGTCGGATATCTTGGGGCTATTGGAGAAGGTTCTCTTGCTCTGATTACAATCGTGGCTATTGTTACCTACTTCAACACAACCGGAGAGTTTTTAGAGAACTACCATTCGTTTGAAGCGGCCGGCGCCACGGGGCTTAACATTTTCGTAGAAGGCGCGGCCCGACTGGCAACCGGACTGATGATTCCGCTCGAAGCGGCTCAAACCATCATCGCGGTCATTGTAATTAGTTTTGCTGCCACAACACTTGACACCTCAGTTCGATTGATGCGTTATATTCTGAATGAACTGGGTGAGGAGTACAAGGTAAAACCGCTTACCAAACTTCACACTTCAACTTTGATAGCTGTGGGTGCGAGTGCAGCTCTTGTGCTTCTGCCAGAGGGTCCGCGAGGGCTAGGCTCAGGAGGATATATTCTCTGGCCACTGTTTGGCACGTCGAATCAGCTGCTGGCCGGAATCAGCCTGCTCTTGGTTACGATCTGGCTGAAAAGACTTGGGCGTCCGATAATTTACACTTTGATACCCATGATCTTTGTACTCTTCATGACGATATGGGCTATGGTTGAGCAAGTTATTTTTGACTGGTCCGGTTTAGGTGATTCAGACTTTAACTTATTGCTCTTCTCTTTCGGAGCCATCATACTCGGATTCTCACTTTGGATTATGCTGGAAGCGTATACCCTATTTCGAAAGAAGAGTAGTGAGTAGCAGGTATTGGCTACTAGCTTCAAGAATCCCGATAAGTTAACCGCAGATTTACGCAGAATATCTGCGAGACTCAGCGGAATAATCTGC
>CAZHUP010000125.1:4815-7513 GCA_964535495.1 uncultured Rhodohalobacter sp. | reverse complement strand
TGCAGTTCAGAATGCCGTAGGCATGGGGCACAATAAGATCCAATCGTAATCGGGAAGTGTAGGTTAATAAATCAAATTTAAAAACATCTTCACCCCTGCCTCTATCAACTCGTCATTAAAATCATACTGTTCCGAATGCAGCGGCGGATGATCCTCACCGGTTCCCAAGCCGAATAGTGTAATGGGACATCTCTTGCCAAATGTTCCAAAGTCTTCACTCCAAGGAAACGGCTCATCTAGTACTTTTAGGTTCAAACTACTTTTTGATGCTGCAGCGATCACCTTTTCCACACCCTTCGGATCATTCACCGTTGCCGCAAAGGGTTCTACGAGCTCTAATAAAATATCCCCCTCAAAATTCATCCCTATTGAATCGACCTCCTCTCTTAACTTTTTCACAGCTTTATTTAGCTCTTCATCTGAAGAAGATCGAATCGTAAACCCAACACTTCCCTCTCCCGGGCTAATCCCAAATGCTCTCTCCCCCAAGCTGATATATGTGGTCACTATCTTATTGATGAAATTTTTTGATTTAAAATCATCAAATTGAAGATCAGCGAACTGAACCAAATCTGAGATTTGCCGGGCCGGATTCACCCCCTGTTCCGGATAGGCCGCGTGACTGGACTTCCCTTTAAACTTCACCTGAACTCCGATAGACGCCGCCGCAAAAACACCATCTTTAACTAAAATCTGATTTTCCTGATAACCGGGTAAATTGTGCAGCGCATATGCAAAATCGGGTTGTATAGCATCAAATTTTTCGTCATTCAAAACCCACTCTGCCCCCTCTCCTGTCTCCTCAGCCGGTTGAAAAAGAAGCCAAACATCTGACCCTGAAGGTCTTTCTGCTGCTAATTTTTTTGCTACTCCCAAAAGGATAGTCATGTGGCCGTCGTGGCCGCAACCATGCATTACGCCACTATTTTGAGAACTGTATTTTAAATCACTCTCTTCATGAACAGCAATGGCATCAAGCTCTGCCCGAAACAGTACAGTATGCGCCCGTTCATCTTCTGAATTGAACTTTGCAGCTATACCCGTTCCACCTATTCCGGTTAACAGCTCATCAGGAGCACACTTTTTTAACTCTTTAATGATGCGTTCCGCAGTCTCTGATTCACGGCCGGACAGTTCCGGGTTTCGATGAAGTTCTTTCCGGATTTTTATTAGATCGTCTCTATTCAATTCTTTAATGTTTGGTCAGATAGTTAATGAGTGGTTAAAATAACAGCTTCTCTACCACGAATACGAATTGATCTGCTCGTCGGCGGAACTTACCAAAGTAACGTGATCTAAAGATTAAATGGATGCGGCAAAAACCGGAAAACAGTTCCCTTCCTTTCAAAGAGAGATATTTTACTCCGAGACCTAATAACGATAAGATCATAATATTTTCTACGCTGAATCTGTCTAAATCCATAGCTGTGCCTACATCTGTTAGGACGCATCATTTTGATTTTATATAAATTCGAAGCATACTATTCACGGATCATAAGTCAACAAGGTTGTTTTCTCAGCTAGAAAGATTACATTACCTTTAATTAGGAAATTTTAATCTTTAGGTTCGTACAGAAATAACCGCTTTAGTTGAGACATCTCCACTTTCCGACTTGAAACCGGAAACTCAAACCGTTATTTAAATTATGTCCAACATTAAGGACTATAAATCGCTTTTTAGACACTTACCTCTCCCGGCTTTGGTACTGGATGCTATGACATCTGACTTTACCATTATAGAGGTAAATGAGAGTTTTCAGGATATTTACTCAAGGCCAATATCGACTGCAATAGGAGAAACATTTTTCGACGCATTCCCAATGGATAAAAATGATCTCGAGGGAAAGCAGCAATTACACTCGTTCATGAAAGTAATTGAGACCGGTGAACCTGACAAAACCGGTATTTTGAAGGTTAAAGAAGGAAATACTCATAATAAATTTCGAGAGACCAAATATTATGAGCTCCAAAATACCCCGATCAAAAATGAGGAGGGGGATGTAGAGTTTATTATTCATACGATACGGGATATTACAAAAGAGAAGCATAAGGCAAAGCAGTTAGAAAAAAGTGAAAAACGATTCCGCTCTCTGGTTGAAAATGGAAGCGATGTGCTGTTTGTGTTAGATAAAGATGGATCTCCAAAATATGTATCTCCGAATATTTCATACGTATTGGGCTACAGTGAAGAACAGGCTATGAAGTTTAAGCCTGATGAAATTATTCATCCTCATGATCTGCCGCACGTCATGAAGGAAATAGAAGTTGCTCTCTCCAATCCCGCCATGCCTATTTCCGTAACTCCGGCGCGAATGCGTCACAAAAATGGAAGCTGGCGATGGATGGCAGGCACCATAACCAACATGTTACACGATCCCGACATCAACGGAATCGTAGACAACTTCACAGATATTACGGAAACAGTAGAAGCTGAAATCAGGCTCAAAGAATCGAATCAGAAGTTTCAGTCATTGATTCAATCCATCGACGGAATTTTTTGGGAAGCAGATGCTCAGACGTTCAGGTTTAATTACATAAGCCCCCAGGTTGAAGAAATTCTTGGTTATACTGCAGAAACGTGGTTAAAAGAGGATCAATTTTGGCAGCACAAAATCCACCCTGAAGACAGAAGTGCTGCTATACAATTTTGCCATCATCAAACGCAGGAGGGCCGAAATCATGAGTTCGAATATCGCAT
>CAZHUP010000125.1:0-4715 GCA_964535495.1 uncultured Rhodohalobacter sp. | reverse complement strand
GATAAAATTTCGAATGCTATAGCAGAGGCAGTAGAAAGCGGAACTTCGTTTGACGTAGAACTCAAGATCATCACCGCAAAACAGCGAGAAAAATGGGTAAGAGCTATTGGCAAACCGATCTATTCTGGCAAGGAGTGCGTAGCCATTTACGGTTCCACACAAGAAATAACGAAAAGAAAAACAGCTGAGATTGCGGACCGAAAAAATCGTCTGCGACTTGAAAGTATTCTAAATCAATCCATTGATGTTATCTGCATTATTGACGAAGAAGGACGTTTTGAGATCGTCAGCAGTGCTGCTGAATATGTATGGGGTTACACACCCGAAGAGTTGGAAAACAGACCATATATAGATCTGGTATATGATGCTGACGTAGAGCTCACTAAAGGAGTTGCAGAAAGTATTATGCAGGGTGAAAATTTTACCAACTTCGAAAACCGCTATGTTCACAAAAATGGAGAAATTATTCCTATGGTCTGGGCAGCAACTTGGAGCGATGCAGATCAGAAAATTTATGCCACAGCTCGAGACGCCCGTGAACTTAAAAAGGCGCAAAAAGAGCTCAAAGCAACCGAAGAACAGCTCCGAAATATTGTAGAGCACAGTACAAACATGTTCTACACCCACAACACAGAAAATGTGTTAACGTATGTGAGTCCACAATCTGAAGAGTTTCTGGGTTATAAACCTGAAGAGGCTAAAAAAAGATGGCATGATTTTGCCACTGATCATCCGGATAATCAGATTGGGTTTGAACGCACCGCAAAAGCATTGGAAACGGGAGAAGTGCAGCCGCCTTATGAGCTAGAGTTGAGGAAAGCAGACGGTGAACTGATCTGGGTTGAAGTCAATGAAGCCCCGTTGGTTCAAAATGGCGAAACCGTTGCTATTGTTGGTTCATTAACCGATATCACCGACCGTGTACATTATCAGCAGGAGCTTAAGAAGAGTCTTGAGCGTTATAACTATGTATCGAAAGTCTCGCGGGATGCCGTTTACGACTGGAATATAAAAGATAATGACATGCACTGGGGAGGTGGATTCGCTTCGTTGCGTGGGGCAGATATTCAAGATTTGAATATAGAATCAGATTCCTTGGATAATATGTTGCACCCCAACGACAAAGAACCAATACTTCAAGCTCTGAATCAGACACTGTATAAAACTGATAAAAGTGAATTCGTTGCGGAATACAGACTTAAAAAAGCAACCGGTGAATATGCCTACGTTGCTGATTTTAGCTATATAATCCGAGATGATGACGGCAATCCAGTTCGGATGATTGGTGCGATCAGAGACATTACGGACAGTAAGGTTGTTGAAATTCAAAAAACCCTCCAAAACAATCTGTCTAAGTTTTTCAACAAAAATTCCGGCCTGCAAGATATTTTGTTGGAGTGTTTGGCTTATTTTACAGATTTTGGCGATTTAAACACTTCCGAAATCTGGCTACTAAGCCAGACAAAAACTCACCTGAACCTCGTCTCTTCCTTTGCAAAAGATGAAAAGGGGAATCAGTTTTACAAAGACAGCTCTGATATAAAGAGGTTTCAGCGTGGCGAAGGCCTCCCGGGTATGGTATGGAAGGAACAAGAAAATCTTTTTTGGGATAACATTTCTGAATACGGGAGTTATGTTAGGTTTGAAGCAGCCGCTGAGGCCGGCCTTAAATCGGCATACGGAATACGTTTAAGTCATAACGAGAAATTTATAGGCGTACTTATTCTGTCAAGCGATCGCCCATTAAACGAACAGCAGAACACAATTCAGCAACTAACATCATTAGGTGAATTTTTAGGTGCTGAAATCAAGCGACGACAACAGGAGGAAGAACTTCAGTTACTGTATGAGAGCGCTCCTGAGATTATCGCGATAACAGCTCAGGATGGAAAGTTTGTACGTGTCAATCCTGCTTTCTGTGAAATTACAGGCTATAGCGAAGAGGAGCTTACATCAAATCCTTTTCAATCGTTTATCCATCCCGATGACTTAAACGATACAAAAAAAGAGTATATAGAGACCGTTTCAGGAGAGCGTAATGCAGACAATTATATAAACCGCTGGCGAACCAAATCGGGCGAATACCGATGGATATCATGGAACTCCTCCGACCTTTTTGGAGAAGACAATCTCGTGTTCGCATTTGGAAGAGATGTAACGCAGACGATTAAACTGAAAAATTTACTCCGCCAATCCAGTGAACTTGCAAAAATCGGAAGCTGGGAAATAGATTTAAGAGAAGGGCACCGAACTCACTACTGGTCAGATACAACACGTAAAATTATGGAGGTTGATGATGAGTATACTCCATCTTTGCCTCAAAACTATAAATTTTACACCGGCAAAAGCAAAACAGCCATCAAACGTGCTATTGAGGATGCTCTTCAATCCGGAAAATCTTTCGACCTTGAATTAGAGATAAATACCGCTAAAGGAAATCGAAAATGGTTACGCTGTATTGGAGATTCTGAGTTTGAAAATGGAACGTGTATCCGCCTGTTTGGAAGCTTCCAGGATATCACAAACAGAGTACTTGCCGAGCAGGAAATACTCCAAAGTGAACAGCGGTTTCGATCACTCGTTCAAGACAGTGGTGATGTGATAGGCATCCTGGACAAACAAGCCTTTTTTAAATATATCACACCTAATACTGAATTTATTTTAAACATTCCGCCGGATGAATTTATAGGTAAATCGGTAACTGAATTTATACACCCAAAAGATCTACCCTACATCCAGAAAGTTATTGATACCATTCTTATTGGTGAACGTTTCGAAATAGAGCCGTTCAGGTTTCAGGATGGCAATGGAAATTGGAGATGGGTTGAAACCGTAATTACCAACGCTTTAGAGAAGCCCGGTATAAATGGGTTTATTATCAATTCAAGGGATGTTACACGCCAGCAGGAACGAGAGCAAAAACTGGAAGAGCTGTCGCTCGTAGCTTCTAAAACCACCGACATTGTTGTGATAACGGATGCAAATGAAAAAATTACGTGGGTAAATCGTGCTTTTGAAAAGCTGACGGAATATTCAATGGAAGAAGTGGTTGGCAAAAAACCGAGTGAATTACTGCAGGGGCCTGATACCCGTAAAGATGCACGGGTATCCATGCGCAAGGCAATTGATAAACGGGAGTCGGTGAGTACTATAATTCTCAATTACTCAAAATCGGGAACTACCTATTGGCTGGAAGTTAATATCGACCCTATACTGGATGAAAATGGTGAATGCACGCACTTTATCGCCATTCAAAGAGATGTAACAGAGAAGATTGAAAAAGAGATTAGGCTCCGGGATAGTATTGAACGGTATGAAATAGTATCGAAAGCAACGAGTGATACCATCTGGGATATGGATCTTGCTACCGGAACAATGAAATACAACAATAACATCTACACGATGTTTGGGTTCAATCCGGATGAAGTAGAAAATATCTCAGATTGGTGGAAGAATCACATCCATCCGGCAGATCGTGCCTATGTTAATCAAATCTTTCGAAGTGCAATTTCAGACCGAACAGAACGGTTTCAGCTGGAGTACCGATTTAAAACAAAGAGCGGCGACTACAAATATATTTTTGATCGAGCGTTCATATTAAAAGACGAAACCGGCGAGCCGATAAGAATTATCGGTGCTATGCAGGATATTACTCAAGAGACTATCGAGCAGCAGCAACTTAAACTTCGGGATTCGGTAATTACCAATACGAAAGATACGGTTGTTATTACTGAAGCTGAACCCGTTGAGGATAAAACCTGGAGAAAAATCATCTATGTGAATCCGGCATTTGAGCTTATCACCGGATATTCAAAAGAAGAAGTTCTGGGAGAATCAATTGAGATACTGAACGGCCCAAGGACAGATCCAAAAGAGATTCAGAAAATAAGAGATTCGGTAGAAAATTTGGAGTCTTGCGATGCTGAAATATTGAATTACACCAAAGACGGACAAACGTTCTGGAATAATTTTTCACTGGCCCCCGTTAAGGATCAGTTTGGGAAATATACGCACTGGATTATTATCGGGCGCGATGTTTCGGACTACAAAGAGAATGAAAAAGAGCTTAAAGAATCTATTAAGGAGAAGGAAACACTTCTCGCTGAAATTCATCACCGTGTTAAAAACAACCTGGCTATTGTATCGAGCTTAATGCAGATGCAGGCTATGAGCAGTGATAATGAAGAGTTGAACCGGCAGCTTCTTGAGAGCGTACTTCGCATTAAATCGATGGCGGGAATTCACGAGCAGCTCTATCAGGCTCAGAATTTCGCAAAACTTCAATTTTCTGACAGTTTAAAAAGCTTAACAGAAAATATCGTAGATACACTTCAAACCGAGACAGATGTAGAGCTAAAGTTGGTTCTCGAAAAAATTGAGCTCAACATCAACCAAAGTGTACCGTGCTCACTACTGATCAATGAAGTAATTACCAACATACTAAAGCACGGCTTTAAAGGTAGAGATAAGGGGACAATTCAAATTCAAACCAAAATCGAAAATGAGCTTATCACCATTCGCATATTGGATAACGGTATTGGATTGCCGGATGATTTTAACGACAAAAAACACACCTCACTGGGGCTGGAACTAATAGATCTTTTAACTCAACAGCTCGATGGTAAAAATCAGTACCATTCCAATGGTTCCGGAACTACGTTTGAACTGAAGTTTAATAAAGCAGATATCAAAGGATCTGCAAGTGCTTTAATGAA
>CAZHUP010000124.1:0-7536 GCA_964535495.1 uncultured Rhodohalobacter sp. | reverse complement strand
CTCCCTCCATAGCGCGTTCGAACCAAGCTGGATTACCCCCTGCATGGCCACATCAAAAACAGGGATTTGGTTATTTGGGTTTGGTTGTTCGTTTGAAGTACACCCGAATATGATAAAAAAGACAACCGATAAGTGAAGAAAGGTTTGAGTTTTAAATGTAGATTCAACCATGTTAATTATTGTTTTTAAATGAAATATTATTGGGTTTTCGCACCTTTCAGTCGGCTGGTTGATCTCTTTGGGACGTGGTAAAAGAACCAAGACTTAAATTGTCCACGTCCGGTTGGCCACAAAGTCACGAGGGCACAAAGTTTCACGAAGGATTCGGGTTTTGAATAATGATTCTTTCATGGTCATTATTGTTAAATTATTTCTTCGTGTATCTTCGAGTCTTGGTGCCTTCGTGGTAAAAAACTAAGGCTTCTAACTTGTTTAGTCTGGGTTGCCACGAAGTCACGCCTGCGTGCAAAAGCACTCCGGTGCGCAGGCAAGAGGACGTGTAGTTTCATAAAGGTTTTAGTTTATGTTTGAAATTATCTTTCAATTTTAAATTACAATTTGGGACGTTGGCAGGCCTCACTCATCTCCCATGATGCCGGGCTATCTCCTCATCACTCAATCGCAGAAACCGCGCCGCGTTGTTGTAAAGGATATCACGCTTTTGCTCCTCACTTAGGAAGGGTGCCTCCATGATTACTTCAACTGCCCGTTCGATGACCCCCGGCCATACCATCTGGTCCGACCCGAACATCACCCGTTTTCCATAACCCGCCTCTACAATTGTTTTGAGGTACCGATAGAACTCCGCCCGCGGCAGCATGTAGACGATTATACCTATGTCCACATGTACCTGTGGATGTGCGTAAAGCACGGCAAGCAGATCATCAAGCATCGGGTAGCCTGCATGTGAAAGATAGACGCGGAGATCAGGATGCCGTACAAGCACCTCCTCCATCGTGAGTGGGCTGTGAAGTTGGGCGCGGTACCCTTCGGCTCCCAGGTAGATGACTCCCGGCGGCCCTGTGCCGACATGAATGCCAACCGGGATATCCAGCTCTTCGGCGAGCGCCCAATACGGCTCCATCCGCTCATCATCCGGGGCGATCCCTGCATATTGGTTGACGACTTCTCCCAACACGGCAAGCCGGCCTTCCGAATGAAGACTGCGCAAGGAATCTGTAGAGTAGACGGCACCCGTTTCGTTAAACTCCAGAACAAAACCCGGGATGAAACGGTCAGGTGCTTCCGCCATCCAGTCCGAGATACGGTCCGGCTCGTTCCCACTCAGCACGCCTACAATGTTCAATCGCTCCATCACTTCAATGGTTTGAGTCATGAGCTCTTCGTCCGTTTCAGGCGACCACACCGGGTCGGGGCATTCCGGATTTTTATGCATAGACATAAACGCCTCTCCGTAAGGACGGTTCTGATCCCAGACCGGAAACTCCATCGGAGTGCACATCGCCAGCGGCGGCGGGCCCTGGGCATCAGCCGGCATGGCGTGCAGATGCATATCGATTATGGGCAGGCGCTCCTGTGCATGTAGAGATTGCACAGTTAAAAATAGAAAAAGAAAGGCTGTGATTGTTTTCATACATCCTCCAATTATGGATGATGGTTTAACTTGTAAGAAATTCGAATCATTACTTTGATGGTCCTAAAACAGAAACTGAAAGAAAGAAAAGCTGTGCTTTCAGACGGACAATCAAATGTTGTACCCGGGAAGAGACTCCTGATTATTCCCCTATACGATCTGTCGGTATTTCACTCTCCGATTCTTATCTCTTTAACCTATTCTCCCGTGCTTAATATATCACCGGTCATTCATGTGATAATCCCGCTACAGTGAAATATCTGATTCAATTAAAAAAAACAGAACATGACTGATCTGCTAATTAAATATCTAGTGAATTATGATTTGAAATTCAAGTTTGTATATGAGTATCGGGTATAAAATATGATACCAAACACGAATTGGAATTAATCACCATATCCGGAATTTATCTCAATACCCGATACACAATTTTCCGTATTGATATAGAAGCGGATTTACTGATAGTAGTGAGGCTTACAGTTATTCAGCTAATCGATCCTCAAAGTAATTGATTCGATCTGGTCCCCCCTGTGAGTCAGACTGAATGAGAACTGCTCGCCGGTAGCCTGAATTGTTCCTTCTGCTTCAATAATCACCTGATGCTCATTTATTCGCGGCGAAAGGTACTCTTCGTACTGATGAGCCAAACCTTTAATCGGATTTAGAGCCTCAAGATCGGTTATAGTCACCGACTCCTGTTCCATTAATGTCTGAAATTCCGGCCAGTCAACAATCCATATAGGAACCTCTTCCCCCTCGGTGTGGGCCATAATTGGAAAGTCTCCTTCTTCCGCATCCTCCTCGATCACAAACTTTCCCTTAACGGTTAATTCGCAACCAAAAGCTGCCGGAGGATCATAATAGGTTAAAAAATCGAAATCATCTCGGATACACTCCGGGTCCCTGTAAAAAGGAATTACGAGCTGCCCATCAGCTACAAAAAATTGATTCAATATTGGTCCCACACGGGCGTAAATGGGGATGCCCGGATCATCCCCCGGAAATAGAATCGTTACATTCTCGGGATCCTCCATCAACTGTTCAAAAATGACTTTCGCCTGCTCTAAATCTGTTTGAACACTATTATTGTCATCGCTAATACCGCACGAAAGGAGTGCAAACAACATACAACCCATCAATGCGATCAATACTTTTGAAAACTTCATTACGAAGTGCCCGGTCGTTCGGCTGAAATTAATGCTTAACTGTTTCATAGTCTTAAATTTTAGTGAATGGTTGTGAAGACTATGATCAAACTACGGTGAGCACCCCTGTAGCCGATAGTAAAAAAGCGACATTCTAAATCCTGAGGAAAAATTTGAGTAAAACTTTTAACCAATATCCATGGGAGCCTGAAATGTAAGGTCGCTCTTTTCCAGTTTCCTGCTCACCAGACCGGGTGTAACACCTGCAAACTCCTTAAAATCCCTGATAAAGTGCATTTGATCAAAGTAACCGCAACTGTTACTGATCTGTGTCCAGGTGAGCTGTTGATTCCCTTCAAACATGCTATAGGCTTTTGAAAAGCGAGCGATACGTGCATACAGTTTTGGGTTCATTCCAAGCCGTTCATGGCATTTTCGCTGAAATTGTCTCAAACTGAGGCAGGCATCATGCGCTACAGCATCCATTGTATAGTCGTTTCCATTTTTCTGGAGCTTCATCAATGCCCTGTCAAACGGCAATAGATCAAGAGTATATTGATTTTTTTGCATCAGATACGTCTGTACCCTGGCATTAATCTGCTCGGGCTTCTTCATCTCCCTCAACTCTTCAATCAAGAAGTGAATCTCCTTGTCGAGGATTTGAAATCCGTCTATCCCCTCATCAAACATCTCTGTCATAGGTATTCCCAGAAAACGGAACAGACCTCCCGGCTGAAATCCGACCATAACCGCGCGGTGATCCCTTGAAAGTTCAATATTTACAGAGGTTACCTGCGGACCTACAACCACACAGGAAGATTGACGATTAAACCTGTCCTCTCCCAGCTTTTGGACTCTTATAGGACTGTTAAGATAGAATATGATGCAGTGAACCGGTGTAGGTGGATAGGAATACACCTTCTTGGTGTCATCATCCCAAGGCACAACTCCTTTTACCAACACCATCTTAATCAGTGGCTGAAGGATTGGGTGAGGATCAAACAGGTAGCTGGTATTCATCTCTATCTCTTCTCGAAGTGTACTTACATACTCATATAATTAAATTATCAGCATGAAGTCAATGTAATTTAATGATCAAGTCCTGAACCATAATCGGAAGAGTTCAACAGTTTCAGACAGTGATGGTTATCTCCTCTTCGGCTTGCAGGGCTTTAAAGTCAGGCTGATCTACGGTTAACTCACTGACAGCCTCATTTTCGTTGATTGGGCAAGAAGAGGGTCCGGAAAAGGCAACTAAACCAATAAAAATAAGACTGATTGTAGTCCAAATAATAGAAATTATGATGACTGCTTTTTTGATTATCTCTATTGCTTTCTTCATAATATTCTTCTTTTGATTTTTTAATCATTACATAAATAACTGAATAAAACTTATTTATTCAGGTTGTCTTGATTTTACTCTACGATATATGGTTATTGATGTTACAATTTAAGTCCTTGAGTAACAATTACTTCACAGTTGGCAGAAATCTCTAAAAGATAAAGTTTGAAACTTTAAATATGACCGTATTAAACTTTGTCTGGAGGGCACGATGATAAGAAGTGGTTGGTACTGTAAACTTTCGCCCAATTCTTTGATGAAGTATTAATCGTAATTCAACAGGCTTTTATTTTCCTCAACGAATTCATCAAAACTTCTAAGCTTTTCAGAGGTCAATATTTCTGCCTAATCTGATAATGAAGGTTGCTTTTGGAAACGAGGCAGAAAATGCAGCATGATCATTACATAGATATACATTGAGGGTACGCCCTCCCTCCTTTTTGTTAGGTAAAAAGAGATAAGGTTCGGACTTTCGTAGCGTATCTCTCTGCCAAGAATATCACTCATAATATTGGACATCTCCCCGAACGTCAGTAGCTCATTATTTGTCAGGTCGTAAGCGCGGTCTGAATGCTCTTCCGGCAAAGTCAATACTTCAGCAGCCACATCACCGATATTCTCCACATCTATCAAAGCAAATTTGGCATCTCCGGCCGGCAGATAAATTCTGTCGTTTTCAATAATATCCTTGCGAAGCGTGGTGGTGAAGTTCTGCATAAAATAACCCAGTCGCAGAAATGTATATGAAATTCCACTCTGTTCAATTGATTTCTCAATTTTGTAATGTGGAATAAATGAGCTGGTATCAGCCCCTTGAACAGATAGAAAAACGATATGGTCTACCTGTCTGTCTACTGCTAACTGAATGAGGGGATCGAAGTATTTTTTCACATCAGATAGTTGAGGAGGCCGAAGCAGGAAAAGCGTGTCACAGTCGGCCAGGGACTTTTCCATACTTCCCTGTTCAGCAAAATCGAAATGAGTTGTCAGAACGTCTCCAAAATTAGAAAAAGGATGATTCGACGTCTCATCCCTTAATCCCGCAATAATCTGAAATTGTCCCTCTTTTTTTCGCAGGCTTTTGATTACCGCTTCGCCAACGTTGCCTGTCGCTCCTGTGATGAGAATATTTTTCATTTTCTATAGTTGCCCAGAAATGATTTCAATTTTGAGAAAGATAGATGATGACCAAAATAAACGTTAATGATATCGCCTCCTTATTTGTTATAATCTCTTTTTTAGTCATGGGTTGTTAAGTAGATTGAAAGTTGCTTGTGTAAGTTTTAATGTTCATTGTGTACATACAATTAGGATTTGGTCATCAAAAAATGTTCAGGATACATTGACCGGTAAACAACAATTACGACGGACCATTGCTAGATGCTTCTTCCGTCATTCCCTTTACGTACGCTGAAACATGCTCTCCATATTTTTCCCTCACAAAATTTGACCTGTAATCGGTTCCTTTTATCAGTTCGCGACAGTCATTTGCCCCGCATTTACAGGAAAAAGGCTCCATGATTTCATTACAGAACGTGGCATAGTCAAGTGTAATCTCCTCTCCCGATCGGATCGGTTTTCGTGCAGTCACATTCAATCCCGTCAGCCAGGCATTGGGATCGCAGGAGTGATTTATGGGAGTCCATTCATCGGGGTCCGGACTCCACATCACGTAGATCTCATCGCTGATCGGCCATGCATACTGCCTGAACCACCTCTTTTCTTCTTCACTCCAGGTATTCATCACATGTGAAAGGCTGACCAGATGGTGCTCCTGCTCCTCATGTTTAAATATGAGTTCATCTTTCGAAATATCCCTTGTGGCTACTATTCGATACCCATGGTCAGGGTCAAAAGCCCGTTTCCACGGTTTTAGGGAGACGCGTTTAATGGCGGATTGAAGAATGAGGTTCACAAAATGTTCGTGGCCGCGTTCGTCGTTCAGAAGAATGAGATCAGCGCACCCTTCAGCTTCGGAAGGATAGAAGATTCCGCAGTTCGGGTTGATCTCCAGCATGTAGACCTCGTTTTTTTCATTCACACGTAAATCACATCTTCCGTAACCGGTTCCTTTTAATCCTTTAAACAGACTTTGGGATGCATGCATCAATTGATCTGCAAGCGATCTCTCTTCAACAGCCCTGATTTTCATGCCGCTATAGTTTATCCACTTCAGATCAAAATGCTTGAAACTTTCACCCGGCGGAAACAGGAACTCGAGAGGTTCATAGGCTATCGGATGATCCGGATCTTCAGGATTTTCAGACACAAGAACAGTGAATTCACGCCCTTCGATAAACTCTTCCACCATGGCATGCCCAAACTTGTCGATCATGATTCGGGACTGTTCAAGCAGTTGTTCATGATTTTCGACCATCGAGGAGGATGTAAGACCGATACTGCTGTAGCTGTTCGGATGTTTTACGATGAGTGGATATTGAAGATGGCGTGTTTCGGTTTTGAGATCATCCGGGCCAGTAATGATCACATGGCCGGGTACCCTGACGCCGTAATACCGGCACACCATTTTCATCAGGTCGCGGGTTGGATCGTAGAATGAGCTGTCGGCCCCGGTAAATGGTACATTAAGCCACTCCAGTGCCTGTACCACTTCAATGCCGGCCCGGTCCTCATCCCAGCTGCCGTCGCAAAGGTTTATAAATATATCAAAGCCATGCGATGCCAGTTCCGTCACACGACGGACAGCGGTTTTTTTATGCAGAAAATGGTGCTCGATTTCATGTCCCTTGAAATATGTCCCGGGAGAAGATGCCGGGTCGTGGGGTTTCATGGGTGAATCCGATGATTCATAAGCGCTTTCGAGAATGCATATTTTCATGACGGAAGTTAGGCTTTAATGGAAATATGGTTCGGCATTGTTGTTTGGATTAAGATAATATCCCTGTTGATTAGTCAAAGAACGGTGGCTCCAGAGTTTGAAAATTACTTTAACAACAATCAGAGAGAAGTCCCGTAACTCAGAATCATCAAAGAGACACTCATTCAAAATTTAAAACTCAACATTCAAAATTAGTCCCCACGAGCACTCCCCCGAATTCTCGGATCCGCCCCACCCCTCCACTGGTTAAGCGCCGGTACCCATTCGATTCCATGGACGCCGCTTTCCATTTCGGTAATGTTTACCCGGTGACCCATTCGCTTCAGCTCGGGGCCGGACAATGCGACGTCGGTGCCGTATTCGAGTTCGAGTCCGTCGCCACGGTGCACTATGTTGGGCAAGTTGATGGCATCCTGCACCGGTAATTCCCAGTCAATCACGCCTAACATCGTCTTCACCACGTACCCGATGATGCGGCTTCCGCCCCTGGAGCCTATTACCAGCCCGGGTTCGCCATCGGGGCTCATCACAAAAAAAGGAGACATAGAACTTCTGGGACGCTTACCGCCCTCAACACGGTTGGGATGCAGTCGTCCGTCGATCTCAGAGGTAAATG
>CAZHUP010000123.1:0-7544 GCA_964535495.1 uncultured Rhodohalobacter sp. | reverse complement strand
TTGGTCTGATCATAATAAAACTCCGTTATTTAGCCTTTTAACGAACAAAAACGCCTTGTCGTGTAAAGATACAATTTGACCGGAGAAATGTGCATTTTTTTCTGCAAATCAATCCGCTAAAGCTCATCCATACATCACCACTCTCTACCTGCTTTTTTTAAACTATCTTGGATGCTTTTTGTAAACACAACTCATAAAGCTAATTCCTCTCCAAAACTTTATTAACCATCCGTTTTCATATATCAAAATAGCAAGATAAACCAGCAGATCACGATATCGATTTTAAGAACAGTTAA
The DNA here is from genome assembly GCA_964535495.1 of uncultured Rhodohalobacter sp. Lineage (GTDB taxonomy): Bacteria > Bacteroidota > Rhodothermia > Balneolales > Balneolaceae > Rhodohalobacter. The sequence continues at coordinate 7,248 of CAZHUP010000123.1, read as the reverse complement.
GAAATAATTCCGCTAACTCGTATTAAAATAAAAAACCTCCCGGTCAATGGGAGGTTTTGAGGTCAAATATTATTAAAAGATTATCAAGCCACGTTAGGCTCTTTCTCAATTTGCTCCGATTTCCACATACCCTGCGTGTTTTTCATGGCTTTCTGTCCAATCTCTTCAGATTTATCTGTATCCAGATCGTTTGATTCACGGGCAACCACCAGGGGCAATACTCTGCTTACTTCAGTAATAACCGGTGTAATTTCTCCAAGATGTTTTAGTGCTAGATCTGCCAAATCGTTCTTCTCGGCAGCCAAGGCATGCGTATGCAGCATCGTGTATCCTGTCGCCAACATGGAGAGTGCAGTGTAATCATCTCTCAACATTTTGGATACCGGATCTTTGCGTACAGTGTCGATTAGTCCGGCGGCAAGGCCTGCAAAACTGCCAAGCAGTTCTTTCAGGTCTGACTTACGGCCACCACCCAATTGATCGAGGTGATCTTGAAGTGACTCGATCTGATTTCTTAATATCTGATCAAGTTCATTCATTAACTTCATAGCATCGCTATCGCTCACCTTTTCACTGGTACGTTGCTTTTTAACCGCATTAAAGAGATGTGTTTCAAGAGTTAACAGATCTGCTGTGTAATCTTTTAATTTATCTGTAGACATAATGACTAAATAATTTTGCTTTGCAATTCACTTTCAAAACAAAACTATATTATTAATAATTCACTACTTACACGTAATCAGACTACTATTTTAAAAGTTAAGAGTATTAATTAAGAAGGTGAATCATGACGCCGATCTTAAAAACATACTTTTGTAATATGTCCTCAGAGAATTCTTCTTGTACCTATATAACGACCTGCCCAATACGATTCAGATATGTTAGAAATCATCACTCCGCTGGATACTGAAGCATGAAGAAAATCTCCGTCTTCCATTGCTATCCCAACATGAAGAACGTTTCGGCTGGTTCTAAAAAAAATCAGATCACCCGGACGAATACTCTCTCTTCTCACTCCCGACCCCTCTTGCAGCTGGTTACGTGTATTTCGAGGGAGATCTTCACCAAAAAAGTCACGATACACCACCTGGGTAAACGCTGAACAGTCGATTCCGTTGATACCGGTTCCTCCCAGTCTATACGGTGTCCCCTCCCACTCGCGATGAGCACTATGAAGCTGACTTACAACCCTATCAAATGATGATACAGAAGCAGCTGTTGGCAGATCGTCCGAGCCGGCGGTCTGTGAATGAGGAACACCATCACGAGGTACAACACCGCACCCGGTCAGTAAAAATATAAATGTGATTATACTCAGTTTTCGCTTTGTTGACATAGAGCCTTTCAGGTTCACAATTTGTAATGGGATGTTGTATCTTTTGCCTAAACAAAAGAATAATACAAAACCATGCAATTACTTGTAAATATCGATCACATTGCAACCCTTCGTAATGCTCGTGGCGAGGGATATCCCGATCCCGTTGAAGCTGCCAGAGTTTGCGAAAATGCCGGAGCTGCCGGTATCGTATTCCACCTTCGGGGTGATCGCCGCCACATTCGTGATGAAGATGTCTACCGTTTGAAAAAATCCGTTAAGGGCGAACTCGACTTTGAAATGGCCGCCACAGAGGAGATGATAGAAATTTGCAACGAGATCAAACCGGAACTCTGTACGCTTGTTCCCGAAGGCCGTGAGGAACTCACAACTGAAGGCGGGCTCGATATGAAAAAAGTCTATGATGACTTTGAAAACCGGGTTTTTCCGAAGTTTGAAGGAACCGGTATCAAAATGAGCCTATTTCTGGATCCGAATCCGGAGGATATCAAGCTGGCTCATAAATTAGGGGCGGATGCCATTGAACTCCATACAGGAGTTTTTGCAAATGCCACAAATGAAGAGAGCCGATCAAAGGAGCTGGATAGGCTCGAAAAAGGTGCTGAACTGATCCATGACTTGGGCATGACAGTCAATGCCGGTCACGGTTTGAACCTTGACAATTTACCTCTTTTGGTAAATAAAGTGCCCCACTTGCACGATATTAGTATTGGACACGCGTTAGTATCAAAAGCCGTTTTCTGGGGATTGGAGCGAACCATAAAAGAGTATTTGAAGATTATGGGTTAAACCATTAATAAATAATTTTAATGTAGATGTAGCTTAACTTTTTTCAACACACCCCTAAATCCCCTCTCCCCGAATTTCTCGGGACAAGCAAAAGGGGACTTTTACAATCACTAAATAGATTAATTTGACTGATCAACCACATAAATCCGGATATGTAGCACTCATTGGAAAACCCAATGCGGGCAAGTCTACACTGATGAATCAAATTCTGGGCGCTAAAATATCCATCACCACTCATAAGCCTCAGACCACGCGTCACCAGGTGGTAGGAATCTTTTCAGATGATGACACACAGATTATCTTCCTGGATACTCCAGGTGTTATTTCGCCCAAATATGAGCTTCAGCGTGCGATGATGAATACGGTTGAAAGAGCCCGGGCCGATGCTGATGTCATCCTTTTTATTTTTGACCCGACCGACAAATTTCCTACTCATGAAGTGATTGAGCTTCTCAGAAGCATCAATAAGCCAATTTTTCTGGTTGTAAATAAGATGGATCAGGCCAGTCGTTCCAGAGCAGAAGGAAAAGTGGACGATTTGAAAGAGAAATTACGATTTAAGGAGATCCACTACGTATCAGCTCTACAGGGAAGTGGCATACCAGACCTTCTCCAATCTATCCGAACTCATCTCATACCCGGCCCGCCCTACTATCCCAAAGAGGACTTAAGCGAACATCCGGTTCGGTTCTTTGTTTCTGAATTGATCCGGGAACAGGTATTCCTTCAATTTCAGGAAGAGATCCCCTACTCATGCACGGTTGACGTTGTAAGTTACGAAGCAGATGAAGGTATAGACCGCATTAGTGCCGATATCATTGTAAACCGAAAATCCCAAAAAGGTATTATAATCGGGAAAAAAGGAGCTGCGATTAAAGAACTTGGCATCAAATCTCGTGAAGCTATAGAAGATTTTATTGGTAAAAAGGTATACCTGGATCTTCACGTGAAAGTTCGCGAAAAATGGCGTGAACAAGAGAACTGGGTTCGGAATATGGGGTATTGACAAATATCTCAGTCGGTACCATATTTATCCTGATTTACAACACATTACAAAGAATTGCACTACATTCTTCAGAACCATCAATCTAGTTAGCTTCAAATTCATGAAAAGACGTTTATCCTATACAGCTCGATTGCTCACTCTCTTTCTTTTCCTGGGCACACACTCAATCTTATTTGCACAGACTACCAATACAGACCTGACGGTACCTCTGATTGAAGATGGACAAGCTCAGGTCATCGAAGCATTCACAAATTCTGAGGAGTGGATACGCCACGATTTATGGGTTGAAACGGATTTTGATACCGACGGTGACGGAAAGCCGGATCGAATGCATGTAGCTATAACTCGTCCGGCTCAAACAGAAAACGGAGATTTGAAATTGCCCGTCATTTATAGTACCAGTCCATATTTTGCCGGCACTGCGCGTCCACCCTATGATTTTTTCTGGGACGTTCGCCATGAGTTAGGTGAAACACCACCGGAACGCATCATGGGGCCTGAAGTGCAGCGAAGGGGTGAACGACCTATCATCTCCAATTCTCTGCTTGAAACTTGGGTTCCCCGTGGTTTTATAGTGGTACACTCCTCATCACCCGGTACGGGTCTTTCGCAGGGATCGCCTTCTGTTGGTGGCGAAAACGAAGCGCTGGCTCCCAAAGCTGTTATCGAATGGCTGAATGGGCGAGCTAACGGGTACACAACACCTGACGGGGATGAAAAAGTTGAAGCATACTGGACAAACGGAAATGTTGGAATGACCGGAACATCCTATAATGGATTCCTGCCTTTTGCTGCAGCAACAACCGGTGTGGATGGATTAAAAGCGATTATTCCGGTTGCACCGGTAACCTCCTTCTACCGCTATTTCCGATCCCATGGTCTGGTTCGATCGCCCGGTGGATACCTGGGAGAAGATGCTGATGTTCTCTACGATTTCATTCACAGTGGCGATGAATCAAAACGAGAGTACAACAACCGCACCATGCGAGATACTGAAATGGCGCAGGGAATGGACAGAATTACCGGGGACTATAACGAATTCTGGAAAGAGCGCGATTACCTTGTGCAAATGGACAACTATCAGGCTGCAACGTTGATGGCCCACGCATTCAACGACTGGAACGTAATGCCGGAGCACAGCTATGAGGCTTATGAACGGCTTAAAGAGATGGGAGTGCCTTCAATGGTCTACTACCATCAGGGCGGTCACGGTGGCGAACCACCACATGAGCTGATGAATAAATGGTTTACACGTTATCTGTTTGAAGTTGAAAACAACGTGGAAGAACTTCCAAGATCGTGGATTGTTCGTGAACGCGACGAGCGAGACAATCCAACAGCCTATGAAGACTATCCACACCCTGCAGCTTCACCGGTTACTTTTTATCTAACTACAGGTGCGCCGGAACGGGGTGGTTTGACCCTGTCAAAAACAGAATCACATGGAACAGAAACATTGGTAGATAATTTCTCTTTTACCGGTTCGTCGCTTGCACAGGCCGAATGGACAGATCACAGATTGATCTATTTGACTCCTGAACTACAGGACTCAGTTCATATATCTGGACTGCCATCAGTAACAGTTACACTGGCAAGCAACAAGCCTGCTGCCAATCTTTCGGTATGGATCGTATCTCTGCCATGGAATGATGGTCGCGGCTCTCAAATTACCGACAATATCATCACAAAAGGATGGGCAAATCCCCAGAATCACTCAACAATTCATAGCAGCGAACCGCTTGAACCCGGTGAGTTTTACACCATCACTTTCGACCTCCAGCCGGACGATCAGATTATCCCTGCCGGCCAGCAAATCGGATTAATGATTTTCTCGAGTGATAAGGAGTATACCATTTGGCCGCAACCAGGTACGGAGTTAACCATTGATCTCGATAGAACCTCATTTACACTGCCTGTGGTAAATGGAACAGAGGCTTTTTCCGGTATGAATTAGATGTTTGTTTTCTTAGATATTTCAGAAAGATTTTTTTAAAAAATGAAACTATTAAAAAATTTATTTGCATTTTCTTTCAAGACCGTTCTATCTTAAGAGCAATGAAAAATTCAATCCGACATAGCGCAACTTTTATGATCTGCACCATGTGTATGTGTATGCATAATCACACATAGTGCAGAGGGTATATTTTTCATTAAGATTTTTGAGAAGCCCTCTGGAAACAGCAGGGCTTTTTTGTTCAGGTAAACTGAATATCGTTCTTTAAAATTTTTTGAGTCTTATCAAGAAAGGTGGAGGGACAGGCCCTGTGAAACCTTAGCAACCGCCTCTCGAATTTATTCGGGAGGGTTAGGTGCTAAATCCTGCCCGTTTTGGTTTTCAACAACCAAAATTGGGAAAGATAAGAAGCCGGCACCCTGTAGTTACTGCAGGTTCTGTTTAAAAGCCTCTTCTGAAAATCTTTCCCACAGGATTTTTTGGAGAGGCTTTTTTATTTCATGATTTCAAACATCAAATAACCACACAACAAACAGAACCATGAGCAGCAACGGACAAGCCAAAAACTACCGATTCGAAACCCTTCAGCTTCACGCAGGACAAGAACCCGATCCAACAACCGGATCGCGGGCCGTACCGATCTATCAAACCACGTCATACCAGTTTAATAACACCGATCACGCCGCAGACCTGTTCGGCTTGAAGGAGTTCGGGAATATTTACACCCGAATCATGAATCCAACCACCGATGTATTTGAGAAACGTATTGCAGCTCTCGAAGGCGGAGCAGCAGCTGTTGCAACTTCATCCGGACAATCAGCTCAGTTTTTGGCCATCACAACCCTGGCTCAGGCTGGCGATAATATCGTTGCAACACAAAATCTCTACGGCGGAACCTACAATCAGTTCAAGGTAACCCTGCCGCGGCTCGGTATTGACGTAAAATTTTCAGAAAACGATGAGCCCGCAGAATTTGAAGCTCTAATCGACGAAAATACTAAAGCGATTTACGTAGAAAGTATTGGCAACCCACGAGGAAATGTGCCCGATTTTGAGGGGATTTCTGCCGTAGCAAAAAAACATGGAATCGCGCTGATCGTAGACAACACGTTCGGAGCCGGCGGAGCGATCGCCCGACCGATTGATCACGGGGCCAACATCGTAGTTGAGTCGGCCACAAAGTGGATTGGCGGGCACGGCACCAGTATTGGCGGAGTGATTGTGGATGCCGGTAATTTTGACTGGGGCAACGGAAAATATCCTCTATTTACAGAACCGGCACCGGGCTATCACGGACTCAATTTTTGGGAAGTATTTGGCGAAGGCGGACCATTCGGTAACATCGCGTTTGCAATTCGAGCCCGGGTTGAAGGTCTGCGGGATATTGGTGCCGCACAATCTCCCTTCAACAGCTTTCTGCTTCTCCAGGGACTGGAAACTCTCTCCCTTCGTGCTGAACGCCATACTACCAACGCACAGAAATTAGCTGAATGGTTGCAGGAACAGGATGCCGTATCGTGGGTTAATTACACCGGGCTGCCGGATCATCCACATCACGAAAATGGCAAGAAATACCTCAGAAACGGACGGTTCGGAGCTGTTCTCACATTTGGTGTAAAAGGAGGCTATGATGCCGCCCGGTCGTTCATTGAAAGTGTTGAGTTAGCCAGCCACCTGGCAAATGTGGGCGATGCGAAAACATTAGTCATTCATCCCTCCTCAACAACACACCAACAATTGAATGATGCAGAACAGGAAGCCGGTGGGGTTAAAAAAGATCTGATTCGCGTTTCTGTCGGGATCGAACATATCGATGACATCATCGCCGACTTTGAGCAGGCGTTTGAAAAAATCGAACAGGTATCAAAAGTAGCTGAGTAGAAGACCTGATCAACAAAAAATATTTAGTAATACTGTAATGAACAATGGAATTCACATTACGGAACTGGATAAACCGTATGTCACGGAATCCGGCTTCCGTTTTGAACATGCACCGGTTGCCTACAAAACCTGGGGCAATCTTAATAGAGCGCGGAATAACGTAATTATGATTTTTCATGCTCTAACCGGACACGCGGCAGCTGATGAGTGGTTTCCGGGAATAATTGGTGAAGGAAATATCTGTGACCCTGATGATCATTTTATCATCTGTATCAACGTGCC
>CAZHUP010000122.1:0-7576 GCA_964535495.1 uncultured Rhodohalobacter sp. | reverse complement strand
CTTCCAATAACTTAATCTTATCAAGTAGTTTTTGATAATCTTCTACATCAATTAATACTGCAGAGCTTTTACCATGTTGGGTAAGAACAAGTGGCCGTCGCTTTGATTTAACACGCTCTATGTAAGAGGCTGCATTAGCTCGAAAATCTGAGAGTGATCGAATATCCTGGTCAAGTTGAATTTGCGACATGATTCAATTGGGTTAATTTACGTTCTATTAAATGTACGTAATTTAGAACAAAATAGTATGGGATTTCTCTCTAAGAAAAAGTGGTTAACTGAACTACATGCACTATAATATATGCTACTGTTATCAGATTAGAATCTAATGAATGATCCAAATCAAATAAAAACTATGCTTTACCTGAATGATAATTATCGGCTAAATCTATTTTGTTAGAATTAAAAGCCGATAAAAGTTCACAGTGATTTATACGCAGAGACCTTAAAGGAGAGTTAAAAATCACAACTTATATTTAATCGACAACAAGTCGTTTTGAAATAATGCATCTCATTGCTTGCGACTCACATCTCAAGACTCAAATCTAAACCCTACTCCACCGCATCCACATCCACATTGATTCGAACCGCGCCGGCTCCTTTCGGTTTGATGGAGTCATATTTCGCAAAGATAGCGTTCAACAGCTTCTCGATAGCAACGGCATTATATTTTCGGTCCAGTTTGATATTGGCTTCCCAACGGTGCTGACCGTTCATCCACTCAATGACGGAGGGCGATGGCCCCATCACCGGATTTTCGCCAACCACCATCCGCATTGCATCACAAAATTTATCGGCCACAGTCTGAACCTTGCTCCACGACTGACTTTTGAACTGAAACACGATCATTCGTGAGTAGGGAGGAAACATCAACATTTCGCGTTGATGAAGTTCATACCGCGCAAATGTTTTAAAATCGTGGGTTCGCGCGCACTTGATGGCGGGATGCTCCGGCTTCCAGGTTTGCACATAGACCACACCCGGTTTCTCCGCCCGTCCGGCCCGACCGGCCACCTGGCTCAGCAACTGATACATCCTTTCACCTGCACGAAATGAAGGAAATGCCAGCTCCGTATCGGCATTGATCACACCCACCACCGTCACATTCGGGAAATTCAACCCCTTCGCCACAATCTGTGTACCGATCAGGATATCTGCCCCACCTGATAAAAACTGATCATAAATATTCTGGTGACCGTGCTTGCCTGAGGTGGTATCCATATCCATCCTAAGTAATCGAGCTTCAGGAAAAAGCTCCTGAACCTGCTCCTCCACCTGCTGGGTGCCGCTTCCTTTTGTCTTCAGGTTGGCTGAACCACACATTTCGCACTGGCTATCGGCACGGCGTGAATAACCGCTGTAGTGATCAAGCAGAATATTCTTTCTTTTGTGATACGTCAGACTCGTTGAACTCTCCGGGCTTTCGGGAATATGCCCGCAATCTTCGCACTGCATATAGGAAGCAAAACCGCGCCGGTTATAGAGAAAAATGACCTGCTCCTTTCGCTCCAGGGCTTTTTCTGTTGCTTCAAAAAGCTCGACAGTTAATGGCCCGCGCATGGCCGACTTGTACTCTTTCATATTCAGAATACTCACTTCCGGCATCGTTCCGGTTGGGCGCATCGGCAGGTGCAGCAGCGTGTGTTTCTCCTCTTTTACAGCCTGAACCGAAACCATTCCCGGAGTAGCTGATCCCAAAATGGTTACCGCGCCCTCCATGTGAGCCCGCATGATGGCAACATCCCGTGCATGATATCGCGGTGAAGGATCATACTGCTTGTAGGAGTTATCATGCTCCTCGTCTACCACAATAAGTCCCAGATTTTCTACCGGAGCAAATACAGCAGAGCGCGGACCGATCGCAATTCGTTTCTCTCCCGATTTCAGACTCTGCCAAGCCTCATACTTCTCCCGTTCATTTAAACGGCTGTGGAGCACAGCAATCTGATCTCCAAAAATCTGATAAAACCGCTTAACGGTTTGAGGAGTAAGCGCAATTTCCGGAACCAGAACAAGTCCGCCCCTCCCCTGATCCAATGCATGTTTCAGCGCATGAATATAAACTTCCGTTTTCCCGGAACCGGTCACGCCAAAGAGCAAAAAACTTTTAAAAGTCTCCGAATCGAGAGCTTCACGAATCTGCTCAAACGCATCCTCTTGCTCTCCCATCAACTTGTTCAGTTTCTCGGGATCATATTCACCTGTATAAATTTCATCCCCTTTCACCGGCAGATCGATCGCCTCAATCCATCCCTCCTTTTCTATGCGATTGAGCGAATAAGTTGTAAACAGTTCATCCATCTCCTGAAGCTCACTGTTTGGCAGCGGCAAATCCATTGTCGTTAATTTTTCAAACGCCTGAACCCATTTTGTCTCCTGCTCTTTTTCGGTCAGTCCCTCCAGAACAGTCTCAGGATCTACACCCTCTTTAATATCCCAATGTTTAATCTTCTTGAAATCGACTTTTTGTCGAGGCTCTTCCCAAACAGAGATCCAGCCGTGCTGAAGTGCCTTTTTTAAAAACGTTTTCCCTTTGCCGTCGCGCCATCTTTTTTCGGCATCTTTCAGGGTGATTGACTTCTCCTCGATCTCCTCTAATATCGCCAGCTCCTCCTCAGTAATTTCACCTTTGAAACCTTTTTTAACTCTGAGCCTTTTCTCCGATGAAAAGTTCAACCCGACCGGCAGCGCGGCCTGAATCGCCTCTCCCCAGCTACAGTAGTAGAAGCGGTGAATCCACCCCGTAAGTTTGAGCATAATATCATTCATGATCGGTTCCGAATCCAGAATCCGTTCGATGGGCCGTGTCTCAAACTCCGGCTTTTGATTGTGCACCCGAACCACCATCCCGATCGCATACTCATTCCGGAGCGGCACCCAAACCCTCATTCCCGGCTTGATGGAACCGTCGCGGGTTTCGTAGGTAAAAACCTGCCGTACGGCTGTTGGGAAAGCTATGTCTGCAAACTGTTTGTTCATCCGGCTCACAAACTATTGATTTCAGCCGTAAAGATTGAGAGAAATTTATAAACATAATGCACCTACCGGTGCAGTTAAGCTATTAACTGGCTTTCTGGTTACAAGAAATTTTGGATTTGAAAGTTTCATTCGAAACCCGCTCCGGATGGAGCGGCAGATTTGTACAAACATTCAAAGCGACTACCCTCAGCGCGCCGGAGGTGCGCTACCCTATTATTTGTTCGTAGATAAGCACTCAATACCGGTTCTCGCCAGACCGCTCCCCCGTGGTCTAATGGGTGCATTATAATCAGCCTGTTGGGAAAATAGATTCAGGATTATTCATTTTGAGAGTTGGTAACTTCGCCCCAGGTTACGAAGCGCCCTGCGATTTTGATCCAGAAATTCTCGAATCTTCTGTGTTGAAATTGTGTGCGTAAGCCCATAATTCAAGGTAGAAATTTCCCTAGCCATAATATCACCGCTATATTGTTGATAGGGTAAATCGTAATCTATCTGATCGGATTCGGGTACGAGAAAGTATTCGCGATTTGCAACCCCGGCATTAGCCATCCCTACCCAATCAAATGATCTGAAATTATCTTTAGAGGCGAGTATGATTCCTCCGCTGATCCCACGATTAAAGAGGGCATCTGTGAGAAATCCTCCACTGTCATCTCTGTTTGCAAGTGTAACAATTCCGCGTGTCACGGTTTGATATCCGCGGGGGAATCCCATTACATACACTAAACTGCCGGACTTCAGATTTTCTGAATAGCCCATTTTCAAATCAATGGGATTCAAATCCTCTTCTATCTGATCAAAATTATCCAGATTAATACTGATAAGAGCGAGATCATTAACCCGGTCTTCATCTTCTAAAGAGTATAACGCCAATGTGTTTTCAGTAAGAGCCATATTTACCTGGCTCTGCTTCACTGCAATTGTACGGACATAGGTGTTAGGTTCTATATTCTCTCCAACAAGGTAACTATATACCCGATCCGGAAACTCAACGGTGTGAGCACAGGTAAGCATGTAGGCCCTGCTGCTTGTTTTCCCGATCACAATTGCCGTCCCGGCTGTGCTCTCCTCAATGGCTGTTTGACTGATAGCTATTTCTGCAGGATCAAGTGTGTCTGCCTGTTCAGCAGTTATCTGAAGCCGATCGTCTATCAAATAAACTCTATATCTCGCTGTTGATGAAATTCGAATAAGGGATTGCTGAACCTCTTCAATCTGATCTGAAATATCTGTAATAGGATATCCGGTTGTGTAATATGGATCAGTGTCCGGAAGGTCATCAATCGAAACTTGATAGGTTTGAGTACACCCAATCCATACAAATAATCCTGCAATAATAACTCCAATCCATTTTTTATTCCGCAACAAATTCACCCCTTTTAGTTTCATGAGCATGTCGGGTCAGTTGTTTTTCTACAGAACTGACTAACACCGGTTCAATTTTCAAGCAGCAAAACTCTTAATACGTAATTATTTTAAACAATCCACTTATTGAGTTTACGTCAGAAATTTGATTTTGTTATCATTTTAGATTCAATATCACTACTAATTTTTAAATTCACCCAATAGCAAAACATTCAAGGGGGTACAGTCCATTCCCCTCAACAACTTATATTCAGTTCATATTACTTTGTTATTCTGACATAAATCAGAAAAAAATTTAAGAACTATGAGACTATCCTACTTTCTGCCTTTTGTTATCATTGGATTGATTATTTCTTCCTGTACTACTCCACAGCAAACCACACAGCTATCCCCGGAGCTTCCGATTGAAGGTGCGTCTGCTCACTGGGTCTCTTCAGATCTGTTGATCTGGGATCCCGGTGTGGATGCGGAATCCTACGAACTCCGTTACAGTCTTGGCGCAAATCTTTCAATTCAACGATTTGGCTCTCCCTCAGGTCAGTCCATAGAGCTAATGGATGATGGTATGTTAACCGCTTACCAAGCCGATAAATTTCGCCATATTTCAGACAGACCTGTTTTTGAACTGAATGGAGACCGCAATCGGTATCAGGAAGCGCTTAAGGGGCAGATTCTGGCCGTAGCGTACGATATGAATGGTATTCCTGTTAAAGTCACTCGTGTTCAAACTCATGGAGTAATCGATGATCTCTACACCTACGATGGTCAACTCGGTCCGATCTATTCTGAAAATGGAATTGCCCTGAAAGTTTGGGCACCAACCGCCCAAAATGTAACTCTATCTATCTATGATGAGTCGAAAAGTGAGATCGATACCGTCGATCCAACTGATTATCAATCTCAGAACGGAGTTTGGGTTTTTGAGGGTACCCGCGACTGGGACAGAAAATTTTACCGTCTGAACGTCACCGTATTTCATCCGGAAAATAATGAGATTAATACATTTGAGGTCACCGATCCCTACTCAGTAAGTCTCTCAACGGACAGTTACTATAGCCAGTTTGTAAATTTAAGCGACGAAGACCTCAAGCCGGTCGGCTGGGATGATCTCAGAAAAGAGCTTCCCTTTCCGACAGATATTACTCTCTACGAAGCGCACATGCGTGACTTCAGTATCATCGACGAATCCGTACCGGAAGAGCAGCGCGGCACATATATGGCTTTCACAAATAATGGAGAAGATGGACGTGATCTTTCTAACGGTATGGCTCATTTGAAAAGATTGAATGAGTCGGGGTTAACCCACCTTCACCTGCTTCCGATAAATGATATCGCATCTGTAATTGAAGACAAAAACAAACGTGTGGATTTGAGCGATCCGTTCAACCGTATTTGCGAGGTTATCGGAACCAACGAAAAACTTGCTGAAGATTGCGAAAAATATGGAACCACCCCAATCCGTGAAGTTTTTGAACAGCTGGCTGAGGATGATCCGACTACACTTGAAATTCAGCGGATTTACCGCAGCCCGGAACACAGTAATAAACTGGCCGATTACGACGGTTTTAACTGGGGCTATGACCCCTTTCACTTCAATGTGCCGGAGGGCAGCTACTCTACAAATCCCGATGGAGTTCATCGTATCCTCGAAACACGGAAAATGGTTCAATCCCTCAATGAAGTTGGCCTGAATATAGTCGTTGATGTAGTATACAATCACACACATGCAACCGGCTCATCCCGATTCTCTGTGCTTGACAAGGTTGTACCGGACTACTATCACCGGTTAGATCCCGACACGGGAATTGTTGAAACCTCTACCTGCTGCCCAAACACAGCCGCAGAATTCAACATGATGGAAAACTTGATCATCGACTCCGTGATTTTATGGGCCAAAGAGTACAAAATTGACTCTTTCCGTTTTGACCTGATGGGACACCATCCGCGATATGTGATGGAGCGCCTTACCGAGGAGCTTGCCAAACTTACCCTTGAGGAGGATGGCGTAGATGGTGAAAATATCTACATCTACGGTGAAGGATGGAATTTCGGCGAAGTTGCCGACAACCGTATTTTTGATCAGGCAACTCAGTTTATGATGGGAGGAACAGGAATCGGCAACTTTAATGACCGCAGCCGGGATGGAATTCGTGGAGGAAATTTCACCAATAACCGAAGAGCTCAGGGATTTACCAACGGGCGATATCTCTTTCCAAATGAAGATGCCGGAGCTCCGGATGAAGAACTTGCCGTACTATTGGATCACGCCGACCGCATCCGGGTTGGCATGACCGGTAATCTTGCCGGCTACCCATATATCAATCGGTTTGGAGAAACGGTGACCGGTGGGAATGAGATGATTGGATATGCTGAACTGCCGCAGGAATCGGTCAATTATATCGACAAGCACGACAATGAAACACTTTGGGACAACACACAAACCAAGCTGCCCCACAGCATGAATATGGAAGAGCGCATACGCGTACATCTGCTTAGCCAGGCGATGATCAATTTCGGCCAGGGAGTGCCTTTCCATCAGATGGGTTCGGATATTCTTCGGTCAAAATCGATGGACCGGAACAGCTATGACTCCGGTGACTGGTACAACGCCATCGATTTCACTCTCGAAACCAATAACTGGGGAATTGGTCTGCCGCCCGGCTGGGACAACTCCGATCTCTGGGAAGGCCAGCGGGAATTTCTAAACAATCCCAATATCGATATCCGAAAAGAGCACATGGAACTTGCTCATCAGCTATTCCGTGAGCAGCTGGAGATTCGCTACAGCTCTTCACTTTTCCGTTTGAGAAGTGCTGAAGAGATCAATCAACGAGTGGCTTACCATAACACAGGTCCCGATCAGATCCCCGGCATTATCGCGATGAGTTACTCTGATGGTGTTTGCGCCGGTGATGATCTGGATCCAGACCTGGACGGTGTACTCATCATCTTTAACAGCAGCCTGGATGAGCAGTCGATTGATCTGGATCTATCCGGAATGATGCTCCATCCGGTTCAAAAAAACGGCGCAGATGATTTAGTAAAACAGGCCCGATTCGAGAATGGGACGTTTACGGTTCCCGGACTTACAGCTGCAGTTTTTATTAAAGAGCAAAATGGTGAACAGGGAGAGTTTGTTTGTAACCCTATGAGAGATTGATAACCAAGATATCCCTCGTGGCACGTCTCCAAGCCGTGCCACGATTTTATTACCTGCCACCAAGGCTCC
>CAZHUP010000121.1:0-7707 GCA_964535495.1 uncultured Rhodohalobacter sp. | reverse complement strand
GTCTTATCACTTCCCGGTTTTACCATATCGGATTCCCGGTATTGCTCTTGATCCGATAAATCCACATCAAATAGATGAATCTTATCATACCGTGCAATTACTTTACCATCCGGATTATATACTTCAGCCCGGTTAAACAATTTATTGTCTCCGGCGGGGTATGGATATCCTCCCGCCAAAAGAAAAACCTTAAACTCAGCAGACCATTCGGATAGTTTCTCTGCAGTCTTTTTTGAAATGGTATCAGCCTGACGCAGCCTCTCTTTTTCATCGCCCAGGAACGCAAAATTTTCCGGCAAACCGATTAATTCCGCCCCTTTACCGGATGCTTCCGAAATCAGCTCATATGACCGGTTCAAATTATGCTCCAAATCCGGCTGGCTGTTCATTTGTATGGCTGCGGTGAGGAGTTTTGGCATGGTGTTAAATTATTGAATTGAACTCTCCAAGGGTTTGAAACCCTTGGAGGTTTTTGAAAGAATCAAAAAATTTTTCGTTTTAACTGTAAGGAATTCCGGCTTTCAGGTTCATATATATAAATATGCAACTTAATATAAAAGCAATGAAACTGGAACCGGGTCGGATGTATCACATATGGACTCATGCAAACGGGGACGAAAACCTGTTCCGCGAAGATAAGAACTACAGTTACTTTCTTGAAAAATACTCCCGGTATATCGAGCCGGTTGCCGAAACCTTTGCCTATTGCCTGATGCCAAATCATTTGCATTTGATGGTGAGGGTGAAGGGGGAAGAGGAAGTTTTGGAATTTTTAAGAGTAAAAAGATCGAAGCCAAGGTTAACCCTCCAAGGGTTTGAAACCCTTGGAGGGTTTAGCAACGTTATCAGCCGTCAATTCTCCCATCTTTTCAACGGATATACTCAAGCCTACAACAAAGTTTACGACCGTAAAGGCAGCCTTTTTATACCAAATTTCAAACGAAAACTAATCGACTCCGACAACTATTTCGGCACCTTAATAGCATACATCCACAATAATCCGGTTCATCACGGATTTACAGCCACCCCGGATGAATGGCCTCACAGTTCGTGGTTTGCATACTTGCAAAACAGACCATCTAAAATCAAAAGAGATGAAGGAATTAAATGGTTTGGCAACAGGGATGAATTTATCCGTGTCCACCGCGAAATAAGAATGGAGAAGCTGCAATCGGTATTTGAAGAATAGGTAGTCAAAAGACCTGACAGGTTTTTCCATTTGGTAAAGCATTTTTTGAGGAGGTAAAAAATATTTCACATAGGGGTGACACAACCTGTCACCCTTCCGCCTTACATTGCTTCTGTAGAATTATTTTAGTATTTGGAAATAAAATAACACCAAGGGTCAGATTTAACTGACAGTTAGACTTTTCAGGCAAAAGCAAATTCAATAGAATGGAAATTTCTTTAACAAGTTGTTGTATAGTTATGATTCATGGATTTAAGGAACAAGAATCAAGAATCTTCGAAAATCTTGCGGGTCTGGGCTTGAAGCATACGTCTTGGTATGAAGATTTTCGATGTTCAAACTGCAAGTCTTTTTTTAATATAGAAGGTTAAGATATGCTTGACACACTAAAAAAAATCGGCGATCAACTTTTGGAAGGCCAGGGGGTTTGGGCCCGGTTGGTGACGGAGCCAAAACATAATCCGGACAAAAAGAACTGGGTTTGCCCCATCTTGTTTGATTGCGTAAATCAAGAGATACGTTTTTTGACAGATTCGATGGAGTTGTTTGATAAAGAGAGCTCACCTGCCATATTCAGATATATATCTCCATCCATTTGGGGGCCTCGCGGAAAAAAATGTGCTTTAACCGTCGAACCTAAAAACTTTTCCATGCTCGAAGAAACCCTGTTCGGAAAAAATGACGGTGATACAGGTAGTATGATGGAATCCATTCTGGATTTTGATCCGGAATTTGAAAATAAGTCAATATATAAAGCCCTTCAAGAGATTAATTCTAGCCTTTCAAGCCAGAGCTCAAAGCTGGACTTAAAATCATTTAAAGAAATTCTGGACTTTGGAAGTAAAGAGGAAGTTGTTCTTTTTTATTCACTGATTCGCTCAGAGAATATGAACAACAGAGAGCACATCGAACTTTTTAACCTGGATGGGTATGAAGAATTTGTTATAGGCAAGTTTGCTACACCTGAAAATGTAGAGAAGGGAATCGATCATGTCACAGGCAACATCTCTGAAGAAGTTATTGAAGCCACATTCTCTAAGCGTTATAACATTCACAAGGTATTTCAGACCACTGCAAGAAACTATGCTTCAGGCTTTTCGGATTTCAAAAAAAACTTTCAATCTGACCCGTCAACCCTGGCTTCACTGGACAAAGCATCTGAATATGTTCTCAACTATTTGAATACAAGAATTGCGGGGATTAGCCACATTGTACTTCCAAATTATCTCCACAAGAATCTTAATGATTTTGACCTGAATCAGATTAAATCATTTCTGGATAAAACTGGAGATCTACTTTTTCAATATCAGTCTCTCGATACAGAATTAGACAAGCATCTTCCGGAACTCGATCTCTTTTGGGTAAACTATATCGCTTTCGAGTCCGACGGCAACTCATTTAAAATCATGAATCACATCAAGGATGTGAATAGTGCTTATTTAAAAAAGCTGGTTGACGTGTTTGGCCGAACCGATCTTGAGTTTAGAAGCTATTTGGGAGACCGGTCTTATTTTAACCTTCAATCTATCTATCGAATCATTCCCGTCCGGGATGGGCAGAAATCGAAAGTAAATCCGGTTTTGAACCTTTTTAAAGATATTCTTGAGCAGAAACAGGTTAAGAAGGAGATTTTATTTGATCATTTTATCACACTGGCTCTTTGCCACTGGTACGGCAGGCACAGGGCCTTTCCCAATGTCCGAAAAATCGATTCCTTCGATTTTGCAATAAAAGATGCAGTATTCAAATACTCCGCATTGATCTACGCTTTAAAACAACTAAACCTTATTAATATGAAAATAGAAACCAGACAGGATGAAGCCACTGAAACGGTAAAATCGGAGTTTCAGCAACGAGTAGATGACTTCTTTGAAAAAATGGGATACGGTGAAGCTGAAAAAGCGATGTTCTATCTTGGAAGAGTTCTCTCTTCAATAGCTTATGCACAATACAAAAAAGGGCACGAATCAAAACCAGTGCTAAATAAAATCAATTTCAACGGGATGGATGCACAAGCTGTAGTGAGATTGAGCCTGGACCTCGCTGAAAAAGTGCGCCAATACGGTATCCATCGGGAAACTGATTGGAATTTCGCACGCTTCCGTGAAAAATTTAACGACAAAAACTGGCCGCTGACAAAAGAACAGAATGTCTTCTATCTGATGGCAGGCTATTCATTTGGGCTAACAAAATCTGACAATCAATAACCAACAGAACCATGGGTACAATACAAAACAACTCCGACTTTCTATTTATCTACGAAGCGATCAACTGTAATCCGAACGGTGATCCCGATCAGGAAAACAAGCCGCGGATGGATTACGATACACAAACCAACCTGGTTACTGACACCAGGCTGAAACGATATATCCGGGATTACTTTATGCAAAATGGCAAAGATGTATTTGTGGCCATGGAAGAAGGCAGAAAAGTAAATCCGGATCAAAAACTTGAGTTTGTCGTCAATCGTTTGCTTACGGATCCAAACATGGTGGATGAATATTTTGAAGGCCATGATGAGATGAAAGCGGCTTTCGAAGCGATCATCTCTAAAAAGAAAGATGAAGCAGGAGTTTTTAAGGAGTTGCAAAATGCTAAAAACAAAACATTGAATGCTTTTATCCTGGATAAGATCGTCAAAGAGACATTTCTTGACATTAGACTGTTTGGGAGCGCATTTGCCGTTGGAGGCTTTACCCAGGCTTACACAGGTCCGGTTCAAATAAACTGGGGGTATTCATTGAATAAAGTTTATCCCATTGAGTCGGATTCGATCGTAACCATCATGAGTGATGATAGTAGTACTTTTGGAAAGGATTACAGGGTACACTACAGCCTGTTGGCTTTTCACGGTGTCGCCAATAAACACGCGGCGAAATCAACAGGGCTATCGGAAGATGATTTGAAAGAGTTCCGGTCAGCGATCTGGAATGCAATCCCTGCGCTGCCAACCCGATCCAAATTAAATCAATATCCGAAGCTCTACCTCGAGATCGTCTATAACGACGGGTACAACAATGGACACTTTGGCGATTTACGAGACTATGTTGATTGTACACCCCAAAACGGAGTTGATGACTTCAAAAAGGTTAGAAAGTACAACGACCTGAACGTGGACTTTTCCCGCCTGGAAAAACTGATCAGCGAAAATAAAGGAAATGGCAAAGCGATTAAGGAAGTAAACGTTCAAACCGCAGAAGGAATATCATTCAATGCCTGAAAAGATGGAAGTCCTGAAATTTGATATTGAGGGTAAATTCGCCCATTTCCGGAAATTTCATGGTAATAACACTGCCATGAGCTACTCGATACCTCCGCGCACCACAATCATCGGTGTTTTAGCAGCAATAATTGGGGAGGAGAAGGATAGCTATTACCAGAGATTTCAATCCGATAATTTATGGATTGGAGTACGAATCATGCAGGATATTAAAAAATCATTCCACCGACTTAATTATTTAAAAATTACCGGTCGGGATGACTTTACCGGTAAAAATGGCCGAATACAAACTCCTTTCGAAATTGTTACGGGAAATGATCTTAAACAGGACATGGTTTGCTATCGGTTTTATCTGGCTGCAGGTGAAAATGCCGAATTATACCAGAAACTGAAAAACCGGCTTTTATCCGGTGATCGAACATTCAATATAAGCCTTGGTATTGCGGGGTTTTCAGCTTTCATTTCCAATGTTGAAGTGGTTCAGGCAACCGAAATGAAAGCCGACAGTGAATGGGTAGATATCCATTCAGCTTGCAATAGTGAACAGGTACAGGAAATTGATTTTCCTGAAGATCCTGAAATCAAGTTCAACCACATCGAAGAGGAATTGCTGCCGGCAGATTTTATAGGCGGCGATAAAGGTCGTGAAGTTTACAGAATGAACCGTGTTTTGTTTGCAACAAGGCCATTCCCCATACATGTTAAACTTAAGGGCACCTATTATCAGTTGCAGAAATCGGAAGATGAAATTGAAAATATTCAGTTTTTAGAATATGCCGGTGTATTCTCATAGTAGAAAAAATAAAGATGGTGAACGAGAGGGCAGCAAATATTTAATTGACCATCTTAAAGGGGTACAAGAGAAGGCCCAATTAAACTTTTCCTGCCGTATTGGTATTGCGGAACCGGAATCCGCCAAAACACTTCTTGAAACTGTTTGCTGGCTGCATGACCTCGGTAAATACACGAACTATTTCCAAACCTATCTGCTGAAACCGGGAAAAGTATCAAACGAATTAAAAAGCCACTCTGCTCTTGGTGCACATGCAGCATTTCATTATTTGAATGATGATACAACAAAAGCTCTTTTCGCCTACTACCTGATTAAGCTGCATCACAGCAACCTTTTAAACTTTGACAAGGTATTATGGCCGGATTTTTACAATGAAAGAAAATGGGGAATCACTGATACGTTTGAAAAACAGGTTCGGAATCTTAACAACATTGAAGAGTTGAAGAAAAATCTTTCCGGCTTTGATATCACCCATTTAAAGTTCATAGAACCCAAACTGCTTTACAATACTTACAAAAAAGAATTAGAACAGGCCGGTAACATCGATAATTATTTCATTGTGAATTACCTGTTTTCACTTCTGATTGAATCGGACAAACTTGATGCTTCCGATACAGCCCCATACAGTTTATCATCACTTCCTGAAAATGCGGTAGATGAACGAAAGAATTTTGGCAAACCAACCTATCCTGACCGAGAGTTAAACACCTTTACTCAAAATGAACTTCGCAATTTTGTAAGGGCCGAAGTAGTAAAAAACATTGAGAGAGATGATATTCTCGATAAACGGTTATTTACCCTTGCCGCTCCTACCGGTATTGGAAAAACCATGACCGCCCTTGATTTCGCCTTAAAACTCAGGAAGAAAATAGAAGAACAGGAAGGCTATATGACCCAAATTATCTATGGACTGCCATTTATCAATATCATTGAACAGGCGCTTCAAGAATATGAGATTACACTCGGGGAAGGTAAGATTTTGGGACACTATCAGTATGCTGATGTTTTTAGCGGTGATGAGACGGGAAAAAACTCAATAGATGATGAAGAAAGATTCTATTCACAAAAGAAAATGGCCTGGGATACCTGGCAGAGTGATATCGTAATTACATCGTTTGTTCAACTTTTCGAAACGTTGATTGGTAATCGGAACAGACTTCTTAAGAAATTTCACCACTTTGCAGATTCCATCATCATTCTTGACGAAGTGCAAACCCTTGCTATCGAAAAATTACCTGTAATTGGAGCGGCACTTTATTATTTGAGCAAGTTTCTGAATGCACGGATCATCATTATGACCGCCACACAGCCAAAACTTTTTGAACTTATGAGCCGGGAACTGGATGTGGAGATAGAAAGCGACTCACTGAAACCATTTAATTTATTACCAAGAGACAATGAGGTTTTTGCCTGTTTTAACAGAACAAAGATTATTCCTTCGATTGAGAATAAGATGGAGAACGAAGACTTCATAGATTTTTTTGATTCAAAGTGGACACCTGATAAAAATTGCCTGATCGTAGTAAACAAGGTTAATCGATCCATTGAAATCTTCGATCTTCTGTCAGATCATATAAACAATTCCGAGGTTGAGCTGTTTTATCTTTCAACCAACATCACCCCTGTTGAAAGAAAACAGAGGATTGAATTGATTAAAAAACTGCTTCCCAATAAAACTTGTATTTTAGTCTCCACTCAGGTTGTAGAAGCAGGTGTTGATTTAGATTTTGACATGGGTATTCGGGATTTGGGCCCCATAGACTCCATCGTTCAAGTAGCTGGCAGAATAAACCGGGAAAATTCAAAAGAAAGAAAAGGTTCCCCTCTTCACATTGTTGATTTTGGTGATTGTCAGCGTATTTATGGACATGCAACGGAATCGAAAGCACGTTTAGCTTTATCTGATACTGAAATTGCTGAAGAAAACTACAAAGAATTAGTTGAAGAATATTTTGAGTCTGTCTCGGATAAAAGACAGTCTGATTTTAAAATTTCTAAAGAGGTTTTTCAGGCAATGAAACAGTTGCGGTATGCTTATCCAAACAGTTCTGACCAGAATAAAGACCTGACAGTAAGTGATTTTAAAATCATTGAAAACTCTAACCAGGGAGTTTCTGTGTTTGTTGAATTACCCGATGATGATGAAGGAACAGAAGCCAGGAAAGCCTTCCAGGCAATACTGTACAATGAGATATCACGACATGAATTTGACAGCAAGTTCAAAAGAGCTTTTCACCAAAGAATCATTGCGGTACCTGATTATTTGCCAAATATAAAGGAGCTCCTTAAAGAAGATAGCCGATTATCAGAAGATATTTTATGGATTAAACCAGACATTTCGGAATTTTATTATGATAAAAACACCGGCTTCATCCGAACCGATGAAAAAGAATCGGTTGTTATGTTTTAATTTTTAAACAGTAGTAGACCCACTCCGACGAATTTCGGGGAGACATTGCGGATCTCAGATACATTTATCAATTTATAAAAGCATGAAGCATTAAA
>CAZHUP010000120.1:0-7737 GCA_964535495.1 uncultured Rhodohalobacter sp. | reverse complement strand
AGCAGGAAGCCATTACAGTAAAAAACTCAGCTTATTTGTTAAAGCCGGTTAGAATGAATCAGCTTCAGGAAGCAATTCAAACGATTCAGTTCGCTGCCTGATTCCAATCGGGTAATTTTATCATCCGATTTTTATTTTCCAAAGGTTCAGAAATCTCTCCTGAACCTTTTTTTATTTTCATCTCTCTCAATAGCTGGAGGCCAATATCTTTTTCCAGATCATGTACAGTAAAAGACTTCCCTCTATCTCCGGATGCTACATAAATTTCTGCGGTACATAGCTTTCTCCATCTCTGAAAGGGACTCTGGCTTATCGTAATGTTTTGAACCCTGTTCCGATTTATAAAAGCAGTAGATTTCGACAACGTACGAGTTCTGAAAATAAAGGAACCCTCATTCCAGCCAACCGCGGCAGCTCTATACTTTAACCATCCCCACAACAGAGCCAGAACCGGAATTAGCCAGATCCAGTTATTCAGATTGAGCCAAAAGTAGAGAGGAACAATCGCAGCTGTGACAAAGAAAGTTGACCGAAATAGATAACGTCTTAACGCCCTTTTTGGCAATTTCACCCCTTCCATCTCTTTCTGATACGAAGGTACTGTCTCATTGAGTAGTTGCAGAACTTCTGATCGTTTAACTAATGGGAAAAGCACGATTGATCCTGTCCCTGCCTCATCACCATAGCCGGCACTTTCAAGATGAACAGAAGCATAGCCTAATGGCTGACGAATCAACCCTTCTGCAACATGGATAGCCTGGATTCGATTGTATGGAACCGTCACTCTCTTTTTTTCAAAGATACCACGAGTAATCACCATCTCTTTTTCTTTTACATTCAGGCTAAAATTACCGTAACTAAACAGTGTGCTAAAAAAGGAGAGCAGCCATGCAAAGACTACAAAAATCACAATTACGGTGAAAAAGAATACAAAATCCGTCTGTGAGGGAAGAGCTTCAAACACGTACTCAAAAAGTTCAGATTCACTAATCAAAGGTTCAATCTGAGAAAAAACCGTAGCCAAAATAGAGAGTGCAATTCCAAAACTTCCCGATGTAGAAGCCGCAACAAGCAGTTCTTTTAACGGCAAGCTAAATTCTTTTACCTCTGTTTCTACGGATGATTCACTCTGTTCGTCGGCTACACTTTCTACATCCTCATCCCTTAACAAGCGGTTTATTTCTCTTGCCTTATCTAATGAAATGGCGTCGATTGCAGCTGCACGCGAAGTGGATCCGGCTGTTTGAATATCTACCCTGACAAGTCCGAACAGACGTTGAATGACTCCCGAAGTTATATCAATTACCTGAACCCTGTCTTTAGAGAGATATAAATTTTTTCGTACAAAAACTCCGCTTTTTATGTGAAGTTCTCCCTCCTCAATTTTAAATAGAAATCGCCACCAATTTGCTGCTCCCACAATTAGTAAAAATGCAAAACCTCCTCCAATCCACCATAGAAAAGGAAAACTTTCGCTGCGTGCTCCTACAACTAAAAAAACAATAATCGTGATTAGATTGCCTTTGATAAGGCTAAACGCCCGGCTTATTGCGGCAACCGGATGTTGTCTTTGAAAATCAAACATCTTCTTCTGCCAGCCGTGCATATTTAGAAATTTGATCTCGTACACGATCCGCAATTACAACATCCAGTGCGGGGATTTCGTGAGTTGTGGCAGCCGTGGAAATTGTAACTGTTGCCAAATCAAACCATCTGAGAAGCGGACCCTGCCGGGTATCCACATGCTGCACACGACTGAGAGGTATCAAAGTACGGTACTTGACCAACACTCCCCTTTTTAAATCAATTTCGTTTGAATCCACCGCATACCTCCAGTTTTTCCAGCTTAAGTATGGCAATAGCGTTACCGTAAATATCCAAAATCCCAAAATAATGATTGACGATACCAAAACTATCCAAAAGTGAAATGATCCTGTACCAAACACAGCAGCGTAAACTGCCGGTATCCCAAAGAAAAACAGGTTACCGATCGCACTTCCCATTTGCCAAACTCTGATGGCACGGGGTGGAAGTTTATGAAATGGAGTATTCTTCATGTAAAACAAAATTAGATTGGATCTAAAACTACACGTTTACCTGTAGAGAGTACAGTAGATTTATGTAAACAGATTTGCAGAACAATTTGATCACATAAAAAAAGCCACCTCCGACTAATCGGGGTGGCCTGTAAAACCTCAGACTCAGTTAGTCTTTGTTTTTAATATCCTGAATTTCAAGTCGGATTTCTTGAGAAAGCTTTTTCAGCTCTTGAAGTTGTTTACGGGCACGAGTACCTGCAGCTTTGTTGCCTTTGTTATAGAACTTGTCCAGCTCACCTTCAAGTTCAGCTGCCAGGTTTTTGATTTCGTCCATTCTACTCATATCAATATTCCATTTAGTTAGTATTAATCTGATGAGATTTCCCATCCTGTATTCAGTGCAAAGATATTTCATTTCATCCCTGTACCTTAATCGGCTTAATTTAACATATTAGGGGGAATTTCCTACCTTTTTTTCAGGTTTTACTAGAAAAATCTCTCACTTTTCTCCGTTATCGTAGTAGCTGTCAGCAGCTTTCTCTCCTCTTTTTTGATCAACAAAAAAGCAGACGAACATTGCTATCAAAAATAGTGCCGCACAAAACAAGATTGATTTCTGCAGACCGAATTGTGCCTGAAGTAGGCCCAGCCCAATAATTCCGAATATTCCTGCCATCTTGTAAAACAGGCCCCAAAATCCATAAAATTCTGCTGCTTTAGCATCTGGAGTAAATAACCCGACAAGTGTCCGGCTTGCCGACTGGCTTGAACCCAGGCACATTCCTGCAATAAGGCCAATAAAAAGAAACACATACTGTTCCTCAAAATTAGTCTCAAATACCGTATTCAGCCATTGGGTAATATCAATGACGCTGTATATTCCAACAACACCAATAAACCATAGAAATAGAATAAAGATATTGGTTTTTAATGCACCGACGCGATCCTGCACATACCCAAACAGAAAAGCCCCTGCAGCAGCGGTAATTTGAACCACCACAAACATGAGTATCCGAACATCTTCATCCCATTTTACTACCTGGTCTCCATAAATAAATGTAAATGATATAACGATGTAGATTCCTGCCATTTCAAAGAATACGGAGACGAGGAAAACGGAAAGATCTCTAAACTGTTTTATTTCGTTTATGGTTCTGCCAAGACGATTAAAACCCATACTCACATAGCTTTCGCCTTTCGGTAATCTTTGCTTTGAACCACGCTCTCTTAGCCACACAAATGTAGGTATTGCCGCCAACAGGAAAAAAGTTGCCGCTAAAGGACCTACCCATCGAATTCGGTCAAAATTTTCGGCGGTAGGTTCACCCAGATAAACGATGACAAACCCGGCAGAAACCAGGCCGCCTATATAACCAATTCCCCACCCAAAACCGGATATTTTCCCCAGGTCCTGAGGAGGTCCCAGGCTGGGCAGGAAAGCAGCTATAATTGTTTCCCCTATAGAGTAAGCATAATTTGAGATGACAAGCAGCAGAACACCCAGAATAATCATACCGGGTTCTACAAAATAGAGAGCCGTCGAACTGATTACTGTTGCGATATAACTGTAGAATAGAAATTTCTTTTTACTTGCCCTGAAATCCATGATTGCACCAAGTACCGGCCCGGTCAAGACTACCATAAAGTAGCTTAAGGATAGTGCAATGCTCCAGAGAAGATTACCAAGGCGATAATCATCATTACCATTGCCTACAATTACTGTGGTAAATAAAACAGGAAAAATCACCGTAATTATCAGCAGTGTATAAGCTTGATTGGCAAAATCGAACATGGCCCATCCAAATATCTCTTTTTTGGAAGCACGGGGTCTGTCTTTTCTGGCTAGTCTCATATCACACAGATTCCTGTTTTAGTTAGCAGTTATTACAAATATTTTTGCGCCTCTGCCACAGCAAGAGCATCAACAAGATTGTTGAGTTCATCATCAGAATGTCCCTTCACTTTTATCCAGCTAACCTTATGCGGTGCCGCTGCCTTTATCATCTCTTGCCAAAGCTCTTTGTTCTCAACCGGTTTTTTGTTTGATTTCTTCCAGCCGCGCTTTTGCCAGTTTTCAATCCAGCCCTGTGTAAATGCATTAATTATCAGAGCACTATCACTATGGATTTTTACGTGACACTTTCTATTTAGAGCTTTAAGACCTTCAATAACTGCCCGCATCTC
The DNA here is from genome assembly GCA_964535495.1 of uncultured Rhodohalobacter sp. Taxonomy (GTDB): domain Bacteria; phylum Bacteroidota; class Rhodothermia; order Balneolales; family Balneolaceae; genus Rhodohalobacter. The sequence goes on along the minus strand of CAZHUP010000120.1, from coordinate 3,514 downwards.
CATCCGGTTATTGGTTGTTGCCGGTTCACCACCCGTGAGCTCTTTTCGTTTGCCGTTCCAAATCAACAGTGCTCCCCATCCGCCCGGGCCGGGGTTACCACTGCATGCACCATCGGTGTATAAAATTACTTCAGGTAATTTTTTAGACATATCTAAGTGTAATTGTATTCAAACTCTCTTTCAGTTCCGATGCTTTCTGAGATACAAGTTCTGCCCAGTTATTTTCATTACCACCGGCGTAGATTATACCACGGGATGAGTTAATAATTGGAATTCCGATGTGATTTTCGAGCACACTACTCAATTCATCAATCGATCCTCCCTGAGCCCCAATTCCGGGTATAAGCAGGCTCGCCTCTGGAAATGCCTGAATTACCGGAGAAATGGAATCGATCTGCGTAGCACCGACCACCATTCCCAAATGTGCCTTACTCATCACCTGCTTTTTTGATAGTTCCTCTGCAATATATTCACTCAGTGACAACCTGCCCTGAAACCGTCGCTGCAGAAAATCTGCAGATCCGGAATTTGACGTTAATGCAAGTGTATAAATTGCCTTCGATTCATCATCCAAAAAAGGATCCAGCGTATCCAGTCCCATCAACGGGTTTAATGTGATAGCATCCGTATGATAGCGGTCAAAATAGGTGCGCATATACATCCTGGCCGTATTTCCAATATCCCCCCTCTTTGCATCCGCAATCACAACACGATTACTTGGAATTACATCCAGAAGCCTCTCAAAAGCTTCCCATCCGGCAGCTCCCAACGCTTCAAAAAATGCAACATTTGGTTTGAAGGCACAGGCGTGAATTTTGGTAGATTCAACCACACGTCTGCAAAATTCAAAAATAAGATCCGAATCACTGGAGTACTCCTGTCTGAGGGATTGAGGTATATTTTCCGGAACCGGATCTAATCCCACACATAGAGTTGAATTTGCCGACTGTACTGCCCTTCTTAACTTGTCTGTATAATTCATATCTGCTTTTGATTCTAAACTTTTGGAAGATAATAATTAAAAGCCTAAGATTGAGCCCGTATTCCAACAACCCAAAATTAATATCAACAGAAAGATGAACTGGTTTGAAGAGTGGTTTGACAGCCCTTTATACGAAAAACTGTACTCCAACAGGGATGAAAATGAAGCCGCACTGTTAGCCGATTTAATTGAGAATGTAATTCCCGTTCGCCACTTTAATAATATTCTTGACCTTGGATGCGGACGAGGCCGGCATTCAATCACACTTGCGCAAAGAGGCTACAACGTAACTGGAATTGATCTCTCAAAGAAAGCAATAGCTAAAGCAAAACGAATTGCCGACCAGCGTAATCTCAAAAATGTAGAATTTTTTGTCAGGGATATGAGAAGTCCGATTCCTAAGCAGTTTGATGCAATCGTCAACCTGTTTACAACCTTCGGATATTTTCTGGAGGATGAAGAAAATGAAAAAGTGTTGAGAAACAGTAAGAATATGTTAAACAGAGAAGGAATCCTGTTTATTGATTATCTCAATCCGGAATATGTAAGGACAAATATTGTTCCATCTGAGAGCGGGGTCTACGAAAACCTGACTTACAATGTCGCCCGAAAAATTGATGATGGCATGGTTTTCAAAACTATTCAATTTTCCGGTGATAGCTTAGAAAAACCGGTTAAATACAGAGAGAGAGTAAAACTTTATAGGCTTGAATGGTTTAAAAAAGTTTTAGATGAAATCGGGTTTAAAATAGTGGAAACATATGGAAATTATGAAGGCGCCCCATTTTTATCAGATTCACCGCGTATGATCATCATTGCCAAATTGATATCATAACTGCTAAAGTACAGTCTCTTTTAAAACCTCTTCCACACCATGTGGCGGCCGATCTAATGTCCAGGTTTCGAAATAAAATTTTCTCTCCGACCGAACACGTTTGCCATTGATGCTGAAAAACCGAAACTGATTAGAAATCATCTTTTTAAACTGTTCGAAAAAAGTCATGTAAATATTCTTTTTTGAAAAGAGATGCAGATCATAGCCGTTGTGAGCGGGCTCCTTATATAAAACAAGATCATCACTTTTTAAGACGGTAGCCAATCCGGATTTTTTATGTCCCACATTACTGTCTGATTCGAGCTTTAGATCCAGGCCATTCCAATTATTACGATCCCCTTTTGATAAGATGATCGGCTCGCCTTTTTTTGAGAGTTCTACAGCTTTCCTAAGGGATACCTGAGCCTCATTACAAAAAACATGGTAGCCTTTCAGAGCTTCTTCAAAATAATCCAGCCATTCATCATAATGCGACATACAGTTCAGCCCAAATTCATTTTTACCAAGCACTGTGCCGGAAAAATAGAATTTTGAGTAGGTCGGGTCTGGCTTCAAAAAGTCCTCAATACTGCCTGAAACTTCCTGTGTATCCCGATCAAGTTGTCGTTCTTTAAGTTGATCGAGCCGTATATCGTGCTCATAAATTAGCTTAAACAGATCTTCCATATTACTCCTGTGCTTTCTTGTGTTTGAAAAATCAACAAATAAAAAACCCCGACAATTTCTCATCGGGGTTTTTAAAACTCTGGCAAAAAAAGTTGATTAAATCATCGTCGCAATAACAAGAGCAACAACGGCCATCAACTTGATCAGGATGTTCAGAGAAGGTCCTGATGTATCTTTAAACGGATCACCAACAGTATCGCCTACTACAGCTGCTTTATGAGCTTCAGAGCCTTTACCATATGATTTCCCTTCAATTTCAACACCTTCTTCAATCATCTTCTTGGCATTATCCCATGCACCGCCTGCATTTGATTGGAAGAGTGCAAGAAGAACACCAGAAGCAGTAACGCCTGCAAGAAGTCCACCCAGCATCAGCGGCCCGCCTATGAAACCGAAAAGAACAGGAACAATTACGGCAAGAAGTCCGGGAGCAATCATTTCACGGATCGAAGCCTGAGTTGAAATCGCAACACACTTCTCATATTCAGCTTTCCCGTCAGCTGCATCAAACAGTGCACGGTCATCATCGCTCCAGTCTGCAAGCAACTTGCCTTCGTTTCTTCTCATAGCATCAAGTGCTTTGGTAAGCTCAGGAATGTCACGGAATTGACGACGAACCTCTTCAATCATGCTCATTGCGGCACGTCCCACGGCCTGCATAGAGAGTGCTGAGAACAGGTAAGGCAACATGGCGCCAATAAATAGCGCAGCCATTACACTTGGCGCTGTAATATCAATCGCTGAGATAATGTTATCCGGATTGGTTGTGTTGTAGGCAGTGATAAACGCTGCAAAAAGGGCAAGTGCAGTTAAGGCAGCAGAACCAATCGCAAATCCTTTACCAATCGCTGCTGTTGTGTTTCCAACTGCATCAAGTTTATCTGTACGCTCTCGTACTTCCGGCGGAAGCTCAGACATCTCTGCAATACCACCGGCATTGTCAGATATCGGTCCGTAAGCGTCAACAGCCAGCTGAATACCGGTATTTGAAAGCATACCTACAGCGGCAATCGCAATTCCGTAGAGACCGG
>CAZHUP010000119.1:0-7744 GCA_964535495.1 uncultured Rhodohalobacter sp. | reverse complement strand
CCAACTACACTTGTGCCATCGTCTTCAGAATTTACCAGAACCCGAATGGTTGACCGATCTGTATCCGGATCATTTTCGGCCTGTAATACCAAAGCATATCCACTAAAGAGAAGTAATAAAACTGCAAAACTTACTTTGGTAAGTATGAAGGTTAGATGGGTTGCAAAAGATTTTTGAATGTACTTTGTTTGGAAGAACAGTTTGTTTGTAAACAGCAAATTAAGATGAATATATTTCAGGAATGACTCATTTTAAACACTGAGAGTAAGCAATTATTGTATGAATTCAGAGTGAATAACCTTTTTTGAGATTTGAAAAGTTGTAAAATTTTTTCATTATACGAGATAATGGCAATCAATTCAGTCCGGATTAATATACTTCGCAACTTTTCCCGTTTAGTTTCTTACATTCAAATACTTAAGCGCGCCGCTTATTTGCTAAACCGTTAACCTCAACGAAATACTTTACGAGCTTATCGGAGAGGATAAAACCAATAGCGTGGTTAACCTTGGTAAAGTGAAGTTTATGAACTCATCCGGGTTAGGAATGCTGATTGGAGCATTAACCACCCATGCGCAAAACCGACGGAGACCTGAGGAACTCTAACGCATGCGATAAAAATTGAAAGCCTTCTGATTGTAACCAAACTGATTACCGTGTTTAAAAACTACATATCGGTTGATGAAGCAGTAAAATACTTTACTGACTAACTCATATTCGCGAACTCCGTAATTAACAATTTAACAGGGAGGTGTTTGCGCACCTCTTTTTTTGGACTATGGTTGTAAGAATTACAATTGGTACCCAATGGGGTGATGAAGGAAAAGGTAAAATTGTTGACCTGCTATGTGCAGACTGTGATTATGTGGTACGCTACCAGGGAGGCGCAAATACCGGGCAGCTGATTCTCCGACAGGTATGGTAACCGCAATTTTTGTTCATAGCAGACATAATCACAGCGATGAAACGATTTGATCAAATATTTTTTTACATAATTCGTTGAATAGTGGTAAGGTTTTTTTGTAAAACTGTACTTCTAACAGTTATCTTGACTGCTTATTACTGTTATACACTTGATTAATTTAGAGAAACACATATCGATATTCCTCGCAGTTGTATTTGCCCTGGGCGTCAGTGCATCTGTAATCCATTTTGATGATCTGCATTCTCACGCGGAGTCCGAAATTGGTATAGAATACGTTGAGGATCATACCAATTGCGTGATATGTGCTACTGTTTTTAAATATAATACTGCCCAGGCACCCGCCAAAAACCTGGTAACCGGTATTGAAAAAGTCTACTCAACCGGTGAGCTCTCCAATGCAAAATCCGTATTTGAAGAAAACGTTGACAGCCGCGCCCCGCCCTTCAGCGGCTAATTCGTCTTAAATCCTTATCTGAAACCGGGGCATTTATTTGTCGCGGAAATCTCATTTTTTCAGCCATCCGTAAATAAACTTACTGATGCGCTGTGGATTATATGTTAAAACCCAAAAACACTACTTATTACTATGTTTACTCTCAGCAGATATACACTTATAACAATCACCATAATTGCAGCCTCAATATTTTTAACAGCCTGCGGCGGTGGACACGATCACGGCCCTACTCCAAACGGGCTAAACCTTCTTGTTGACGGAGAAGTAATTGCAACCCAGGAAGGAACCAATGTTTCCTATCCCGGTGGAGCAGATGCCATTCTGCTAACCGAAGGCGATGTTGTGGAAGTACAGGTTCAGTTCTTTCTTGAAGGCGGTGAACCGTACGATTACACAACAGACGATGGTTACTCACTCAGGTATAACAAAACCGACGCATCTGTGATCACAATAAACCACCCGATTAACAACAACGAATGGCAGTTCGAACTTATCGCTGAAAGCGCGGGCAGTTCAGAAGTTGACTTTGAACTCTGGCATGCTGATCACAGTGATTTCGATTCAAGGAATTTTGCGATTTCCGTATCTGCGGTGACTGACTAACATCAGGCATTAGGCCTCGAAACAAGGCAGCGGTTTCCGGTGATGAGCCGGGTGCCCTGCCCTGTTATACCTGTACTTAAAACCCAATGTAACCTTCTTCAAATAACCCGGTGAATGGTTAAGATTAAAATATCGCTTATAACTCTTATTCTTTGCCTGGGCTTTTCAGCCGGCCTTTTTGCCATTTCTGAAAGATCAGGTTCTTTATCCGGTGTAGTGCTGGATGCTGCAACCGAAGAGCCTGTTGCCCATGTTTACCTGCATCTCGAAGAGATCAACCGGTCGGCAACAACCGACAGGAGTGGCAATTTCCGTATCAGCAGCATTCCGGCCGGTGATTACAGGCTTTCACTGCACCGAATAGGATATATGAGCCGGACTGTTAACGTACAAATTGAAGCAGATACAGAAAATGAAATTGAAATTAAACTCTCGCCCCGTTTACTTCGCGGTGAAGATCTTGTAGTAGTAGCCGATGTCGGCGAAGTAACCGGTGCCCACCTCCATAATGCGTCATTAAAGGTATCAGGTGATGATTTGAGGCGTAATCTTGGCACAACCATTTCTGAAACACTTTCAAGCAAACCGGGGTTTGCCCAGCGTACAATGGGAGCTGCCACATCAAGGCCGGTAATCCGTGGATTGGGTGATGAACGTGTGTTAATTTTACGAGATGGAGAACGCACCGGTGATGTATCCAGCACCTCCGCCGATCACTCCGTAAGTATCGACCCGATCAGCACCAACGAAATTGAAGTAGCCAGGGGGCCTGCCGCTCTTGCATACGGTTCTAATGCAATTGGCGGTGTTGTTAACGTTGTGCGAAACCAGATTCCAACCTCTGTTCCAACCACCATTTCGGGTACAGGTACACTGCAGGGATCATCCGTAAACAATGGACTTTCAGGTGCAGGACAGCTGTTTATTCCCCATAATGATTTTGTGTACACCCTGGATCTGAATGGACGCCTGGGCGGCGATTACAGATCACCCGCCGGAAGAATTGATAATTCAGGATATGCCTCCACAAACAGTGCCGCCGGTGTAAGTTATATTCGTCCATGGGGCTACAGCGGGCTATCTGTTTCAACCTATATCAGTGATTATGGTATTCCGCCCGATCCTGAAGGAGGCCATCCGAATGGGGTGGATATTGAAATGAGGCAATTCCAGGTTGATAACAGGAATGAATTCCTGATCAGGGACAGCTTTTTCAGGTTGCTTGAAACATCCCTTTCCTACCGGTTTTACAACCACAAAGAGTTTGAGACGGCTACTATCGTTGGAACCGAATACACCACAAACACTGCCAGCCTGAAGCTGGATGCGCGTCACCAGGATATTGGGTTTTTCAAAAATGGCCGGATGGGTTTTTGGGGTGAAGTGAGAGATTATGTAGTGATAGACCGTGCCAATATCGAAACCACCAGTTTCAGCGGTGCACTTTACACAATTCAGGAAGCAGATGCCGGGAGATTTCATTTCGAATTCGGAACCCGGCTTGAACTGCAGCACGTTCTGCCGCGGGAAGAGAGGTTCAGCCAGCTGATCGGGCAGATAGAGCGCCGTACATTTGCAGGCCTTGCATCATCAGCATCTGCCGTTTACGACCTTGGAAGAGGCTGGAATTTGGGTACGGTTTTGATGCATTCGTTCAGGCCGCCTTCATCTGAAGAGCTCTTTTCACAGGGGCCGCATATTGCCGCTTATACATTTGAGATCGGAAACCCTGAATTAAATCCTGAGCGTGGGCTGGGTACCGAATTATTTTTGAGTTACAGCGGATCAGCCATTTCCATGAACCTCTCCGGTTATTACAACCGGTTCAATAATTACATTTACCCGCGGGATACCGGAAGGGAAAGCGTGCCATTTCCCAGCCTGAATGAGTTCCGGTTCGAAGGGGTAGCTGCTGACCTGGCAGGAGTTGAATTTGAATCAGATTTCAACATTACTTCAAGGCTGAAATTAAATCTTATGGCAAGCTACACGCAGGGATATCGTGATATTTCTGACGAAGAAAAAGAAGAAACCGGCATTGAAGATGAACGCGGGCCGCTGCCGATGATACCTCCTTTCAGTTCGGCAGCCGGCTTGCAATATTCTTTAAACCGGATCAGTGTTGGTGCAAACGTTCGATATTCTGCAAAACAGAACAGGCTGGCACAGTTTGAACAGCCTACCGATGCCTATACACTTGTTGACCTGAACGCTCAATACCGGTTCAGTTCAGCCAATAATTTATTGCATACATTTTCATTCGGGGTTCAAAACCTGTTGAACCAGGAGTATAGGAATCATCTTTCAAGGCTCAAAGAAGTATTCCCCGAACCCGGTATCAGTTTTAATGTTCTTTACAGAGTTTACTTTTAATCATTCACATATTATCCATTAAATGTGAAAAAACAGATCAGCAATGACTAATAATAAGATAACTACTGCTGTACTGCTGGCAGCCGGCATGGGAGACCGGCTGAGGCCACTTACAAACAATACACCAAAGTGCCTGGTTGAAGTTTGCGGAAGGCCGATTCTCAGTTATACCATTGAAGCACTGGAACAGCAGCAATTTGAAAAACTGATCATTGTTACCGGGTATAAACACTCTTCCCTTAATGAATTTGTATCCCAATATGCCGGTCCGCTCGAAATTGAAACGGTTTACAATAAAGATTACGCTGCCACAAATAATATCTACTCATTGTGGCTAGCAGCACCCCTGGTTAAAGAACCATTTATGTTAATTGAATCCGATATCGTTTTAGATCCGAAAAGCATTGCCCATTTCACCGAACCGGATAAAATTGCACTCGATTATTTTGACAGTGAACTACATAACGGAACCACGGCCATTGTTTCCGATAACGGATACCTGAAAAACCTGTTCATTAAACAGAACCCTCCGCAGGTTGTTACCCTTTATAAAACCGTAAATATCTACTCATTTTCTGAACAGACGTGGAAATTGCTGTTCCGCGAGATATCATCTTTTGTAGAAAACGGACACCTGAACAGTTTTTATGAAAAAGCAATTTTGAATCTCCTCGATGAAGATTGTTTCAGATTAAAGATGGTTGATTTCTCGGACTACTGGTGGGACGAAATTGATACAATCGATGATCTGAACAGGGTGGAATTGGTCTTGAATTCAGATTCAATACCTGAAATGGCTGAACTTGAGCAAGAGGTATGAAATGAAAACTCCCTACCCGTTACAGTGGCTTGCGGGTATAGCTTCGCTGATACTTTCCGGCTTTTCAAAAAAGGATCCCCGGTTGATCGTGCTTACCTCCTTTCATGGTGATGGATACAGAGGAAACACAAAAATTTTATTTGAAGCACTTCAGGATCACCCCGAACTAAACGCTGTTTGGCTTTCAAGAAATCACACGCTTGTTAAAGAACTTCGTAATACGTTTGGTGAACAGAAAGCTTTTCTGGCACACTCACCTGCAGGGTTAAAAAAACTGGCTTCAGCTTCCGTTTTGCTGTTTACCCATGGTACCAGTGATTTCCCGTTTCTTACTATGCCGCGCCACTCGGTGCGCATCCAAACTTACCACGGGCTGCCAACCAAACGGGGCGAATACCTGCGGCCAAAAAATGACCGGCGTCCCAACTTTCTGCATCGCCTGATCCTGCAATACAGGTTCAACCCGATCAGCCTTTTTTTAAGTTCCTCTGCGCCTGTTACCAAGATATTTTCCAGGCGGTTTGGACTGCCGGAAGATCGCTTTGCTGAAACCGGGTATCCCTGCTACGATCCGCTTGTAAACGGCCGTCCCGATCCGCACCTGCTGGATAATACCTGGCCAGGGCTGCCGGAATACAATTCTGTAATCCTTTACTCACCCACATTCCGGCAATTTTCCAAAACAAGGTGGTTTCCGTTTGATGATTTTAACCTGAAGCGACTGGCTGATTTTCTTGAGAAAGAAAAAATATTACTGCTCCTGCGCCCCCACCCGAACGACAAAATAAATCTTTCTGATTACCTGAAAGCCTCGCCAAGGATCCGTAACGCGGGCCAGAAGAATTTCGAGGATGTTTATAAACTGCTGATGCTTACCGACGCAATTATTACCGATTACAGCAGCATCTATATCGAGGGACTTTTACGCGATATTCCGTCGCTCTTTATTCCCTATGATATTGATTCGTACGAGCGCGGATTGGCTTTTCCCTACGATGAAACTACTCCGGGTGATAAAGTGCACAATTTTGAAGCATTTACCGGTTCACTCCAAAAAATTGTTACGGGACGTTACGATTACCGGGAAGAGATGGAAAAGGTAAAATCACTCTTTTTCAGTAACCCGGATGGAAATGCCACCGGCAGAGTTATTGATCTGATTGAGGAGATAACCCTTTCGGGCAAATAAATTCAAGAAATGCTTAAGAGTTCACTACTTCGTCAGGATCGGGGATCTCTGCCGATTCCGCATCTGCTGCTTTCAGTTTAGCGCCTTTATCGTAATAGGAGATAATCATAAAAAGCACCAGGTTGGTACATTTGTTCAGCACACTGGATACAAGCAGCATGCCTGCAATTGCCGCTGTTGCCACATCCAGCACCCGCGATAACTCAATTCCTGCCCACATAAATACAAGATCTTTACTCGGAATAAATGGAAGCCGGTTCACAACAATGGTAATCGCCACATACACCAGCCAGATCGATAACGGGGTGGCAGGAAGCACAACGGCCCACTGTACTATCAACAGTCCGTGATGTAGTGTAAACCGGGTTATGTAGATTAAAAATACCTTTATCGTTTTACCCATCGGCAGGGAAAAGAGATACTCCCTGAACTGGATAAAGAGGGCGATCAGTACAATTACAATAAACAGAACAGCCGCGGCATAGAGCAGGTTCACATCAGATACAAGCTCCTGCAGATCGATGATCCCGGTAAATACCAGTACACCGATCAGCGATACGGCAACAATATTGGACGACAATGCCGAGAGAATGCTGTTATCCCGGATATTTTTGATGATCTCCTTATCCCCTTTATCAATCCGTTCGCGTGCCCACATAAATAGGTAAAACTCACCTGAATACCCCATCACCTCCTCATTAAGCACTTTTTTTGAGATAAATGCTTTGAACGATTCCCACTTTTTTACCACCCACACCTGCCTGTAAATAAATATTTCAGCTACAGGAAGTGTCAGGAACAGCACAACAAACAAAGCGTAGAACATGGGTTGTGTGGGCAGGTTTCTGAGCACCTCTCGCCAGCCGATCTCAAAAAGCTGGTAGAGAATCAGCGCAATTATCAACACTACAATAAGACGGCGCAACAGATTTCGGATACGCCGGGCCCTCGGGCTGTCGAGCAGCTTTTTCCAGGTTTTCTTGAATTCCTCTTTATTGGACACAGTACGGGATTAAGTTCGGGCGAAAAATAGGAATACTGCAAGTTGAATACTACACCTGCCCTGTTAACTGTTAATGATAGCGCAGCGGAACTTTAAAGGCCCGGATGAATTTAAATTATTGTTATTAGAAATATAGAATCGTTGCATAACCGCTATATTTGAATAAATATCACTAACCAACATACTGTTTATCCCTATTTTTATGCCAAAAGCAATTTTAGGTACCCTGTTTTTACTATTGCTCAGCTATTTATCTTCTGTACCTGTTACGAACGGACAAAGCAGTGAATATTCCGCTACACCGCTTTCATCCGACCGAATCTGGGCACAAACTCTTACCGGCAGCCATTTTAATGAATTCTGGAACTACCAGTTCT
>CAZHUP010000118.1:0-7748 GCA_964535495.1 uncultured Rhodohalobacter sp. | reverse complement strand
GTCTTCGTCTTAAAATCCTTATATTCTGCACCTTGCTAGTTTTATAACCCAATTTGCACAATTTCATGGCTCAACATAAAATTTTAGTGATTGAAGATGAGGAGATGACTGCCCGGCTGATTACATACCGGCTTAAGTCACTTGGCCATGAGGTTCACCACGAAAAAGACGGCGTAAAGGGTTTTAATGCTATTATTGAGTTGAAGCCCGATTTAGTAGTTTTGGACATTATGCTGCCGGGGCTGTCGGGGTTTGAAATTTTACAGAAATTGCAGGATGACGCAAATTTTGATACTGATGATATTAAAGTGTTGATGCTATCGAGTAAGAAAAGATCGGAAGACGTTTCTCGCGGTTTTAACCTTGGTGCGATGGAGTATGTCTCCAAACCATTCAAGATGGATGAGTTTTTACTTCGTTTAAATCGAGTTTTAAAACAATAGGCTCCGTTGATAGACTATTTAAATACTCACGCCGAGCAAATCGCGCTGATTGTGGTCATTTTCCTGGCTTTTTTCAGTCTCATTGTATTTGTTGGCGCTATTTACAGTCGGTGGATGCTCAATCTTAGAGACAAAAAAGAGAAGGAGATCAGAGAGAAGCTTTCAGGATTGGTGATTCAATACGTATCGGGTGACTTAAACTTTGAAAATCTGAAGTCGGAGCTTTCTACCGATACCGACTACAGTATTTTGATGCAAATTTCCAACGAACTGGATAAAACGCTGGAAGGTGAAGAAGAAAATCGCTTAAAAAGGTTGTTGAATCTTCCGCCAATTCGAAGTTTTTTTATTGGCCGGTTCGAAACAAAAGATCCTTTGGAAAGAGCAAAAGCGTGCCTCTATTTTTCCAGGCAGAATAAGGTCAAAAAGAGAATTCTCCTCAGAATTCTATCATACACTTCAAGTAAATATCCCATGCTGGCTTACGCATCATGTATGGCTGTTATTGTTCACGGTTCGGCCGAAGAGAAGAGAGAAGCTATTCACAATCTATTGATTAACGAAGGCGTGTCGGATCAGGCGCTGAATGATATTTTTAATGAATTTCAGCTTCAGTCAAGTGAAGCCAGTGAAGTAGAAGCTCATCTGCTGATGAGATTTATCGCCGAAAAAAAGTACAGCAACAAACGTACGTCTCTCTTAATCAGAACGCTCGGTGAGCTTAATTTTTATGAAAGCGCTGCGTTTCTGCTTTCTGAATTTGAAACTTTGGAAGAAGAGTATCCGCCAGTTGTAGCTACTGCACTTATCGATGTTCTTGCTCAATTTGGGATGAGCGAAATTTTAGATGATCTGCATACCGTTTATTCTGTTTCAAATCATCGTGAGGTTCGTGAATCATCGGCAAAGGCGATGGGAGTTTTTACAGATCCGGTAAGTAAACCGATCTTAAAATGGCTGATACTCGATCGGGACTTCTATGTGCGTTTTTATGCTGCAAAGTCTCTATCGAAATATCCCGATGTAGAGTTGAGTAAGCTGAAATTGCCGGGTATGGAATCTGATGAATACAGTGAATTGCTCGGCGAGATCGAATCATCAAAAGAGATGGAGTATTGATGGAGATTTTAGCAACCATACTGGTAGTGATCAACATTTTGATCTTCTTCTATTTTGTGTTTGTGAATTTTTCATACATCACGCTTATCATATTTTCCTATATACAGACAAAACGCTCGAAGAAGGAGAGCTCTATTTTTCAGTTAAGTGGCTTGTTTGATACCCGACTCTATAAATCGATCAGTATTCTGGCTCCCGCTTACAATGAAGAGGCTTCCATTATTGAGTCGACAGAAGCTCTGCTGCACCTCGAGTTTGCGGATTACGAAATCATTGTGATTAACGACGGTAGTAAAGACAGTACGCTGGAGAAGCTGATTAAACACTTTCAGCTCAAAAAGATCGACAGGTATATTCCAAAATCTATCGAGACTGAACCTATAAAGGCGGTATATGGGAGTCACCGCCATCCGAATCTATTTGTTGTAGATAAGGAAAACGGGCGAAAGGCAGACGCACTCAATGCAGGGATCAATGTTTCACGGAAAGACCTGATTTGTGCAGTAGACTCTGATACTCTGCTTGAGCCAACGGTGCTTCAGCAGATGCTGATGGCGTTTGTAGCAGATCCCACAACTGTTGCAGTAGGCGGTGTGGTTCGGGTTGCCAATGGATGCAAGTTCGAGCTGGGTGAAGTTTCTGAGGTAAAAGTGCCTGAGTCTACGATTGGTCGAATTCAGGCTGTGGAATATCTCCGGGCGTTTCTTTTTGGTCGAACCGGTTGGGACTATTTCGATAGCCTGTTGATTATCTCAGGAGCTTTTGGTGTATTTGACCGAGCTTCGGTAATCAATGTTGGAGGTTATCTGCATGATACTGTTGGTGAAGATATGGAGCTGGTAGTGAGGTTGCATCGCCACTATCGCGATAAGGGTGAAAAATACAGAGTACGCTTTCTGCCAGAGCCGGTTTGCTGGACAGAAGTCCCTGAGTCATGGAAAGTACTGGGCGGACAGCGCAATCGGTGGCAGCGTGGATTGGCAGACACGCTTTGGAGGCATCGTAAAATGATGCTCAATCCAAAGTATGGCAGGCTTGGGTTTGTTGCCATGCCGTTCTTCTTATTTGTAGAACTACTCTCACCGATTATTGAGCTTGGTGGATATGTCATCTTACTAATTTCGTTCTTTTTAGGGGTGATCAACGTGCAGTTTGCACTGCTTTTCCTTACAGCAGCTATTCTCTTGGGAATGATCCTGTCTGTTCTATCCGTGCTGATGGAGGAGCTGACATTCCGCAGATATGACAGAATGCGAGACGTTGCAATCTTAATTCTATATGCCTTCGTCGAAAATCTGGGATATCGTCAAATTCATGCATGGTGGAGATTTCGCGGTCTTATTGACTTCTTCAAAGGAAATAAAAGCTGGGGCGAGATGACGAGGAGTGGTACTTTTTCACGCTGATAGTTAATACCAATGATTCGCTGATTCTGCTGATTTTAGTCTTGCGTCAAAATGCAGCGTCGGTAATTCAGGCTTGATTCTCCAAAATTGATGAGTAAACCAATCTCTTTCTTTGCGAGTTTCAGGTAATTTTTCAGTTGTATGAAGTCTGTTTTATGAAGATAGTGTCGTGCCTTTAATTCAACTACAACTTTATTCTCCACAACGAAATCCAGCCTTCTTTTACCTACGGGCATGCCCTTAAATGATACATCAATTGTAAACTCCCTGTTCAGAGTTATTCCCTTTGAACACAGTTCAATCTCTAAACATCTCTGATATATCTTTTCCGGAAGACCCGCCCCCAGTTCATTGTGAACTTCAAAAGAGCACCCAATGATTGTTCCTGTGAGTTCACTGTATTTGTACTGGCTGTTAATAAAGTCCATAATAGATCTCTTTTCTATTATGGAACAAAAAGTGAACTTGCCTTACAAAACATCAGTGCCATCAACGAAATCAGTGACAATAAATCCGCGGTTCTATTTTGATAAGTAGAGACTCTTAAACTCATACGGTTTCTTAAAGTGCTCATCATTAAAGTCCTTGGCGAAGTAGATACTTTCGCCGGTTGATTTCATCTCCGGCCCCAGCTCTTTTTTCACTTCCGGGAATTTGTCGAATGGGAAGACAGGCTCTTTAATGGCCCAGTTCACCAGCTTCGATTCCAGATCGAACTCTTTGAGCTTGGCTCCCAGCATCACCTTCACGCCAATGGCGGCTTCGGGTCGCTGTGTTGCCTTGGCCAGGAATGGGATGGTTCGTGTAGTTCGGGGATTGGCTTCCAGAACGTATACCTTGTCATCCTTAACTGCATACTGCACATTCAAAAATCCAAGAATCTCCATGTTTTCAGCGATTTTCAATTGATGATCTTCGATAGTTTTAATCACCTCATCACTCAGTGAATAGGGTGGTAAAACCGCAGTAGAATCTCCGGAGTGGACACCGGCCGGTTCAATGTGCTGCATGATTCCGGCAATGTGAAGCTGATCTCCATCGTACACAGAATCCACATCCACTTCGATAGCATGCTCTAAGTACTTATCAATCAGAAATGCGTTTTCGGGGTGTGTTTTCAGAATGTTGGCTACATATTTTCTCAACTCTTCCTCCTTTACGGCGATCCTCATTCCCTGCCCGCCCAATACGTAACTTGGACGAATAAGAACCGGATAGCCAATTCTTGCAGCTATTTTAATAGCCTCTTCAACTTCTCTTGCTGTTCCATATTCCGGAAATGGGATGTCAAGTTTTTGCAGAAATTTTGAGAATTCGCCGCGATCTTCGGCAAAGTCAATCATTTCAAAATCGGTACCGAAGATTCTGATACCTTCTTCAACAAATCGTTTACCTAGTTTAAGGGCTGTTTGTCCTCCTACCTGCAGAATCACTCCTTCCGGTTTCTCGTGCTCGATGATATCCAGTACACGTTCCCAATACACAGGCTCAAAGTAGAGCTTATCTGCAAAGTCAAAGTCGGTAGATACGGTTTCAGGGTTGCAGTTCACCATAATGGCTTCATACCCCATATCCTTGGCGGCTAATACGGCGTGTACACAGGAGTAATCAAATTCGATGCCCTGGCCAATTCGGTTCGGACCGCTTCCCAGAATGAGTACTTTTTTGCGGTCAGTAACTACACTTTCATTTTCATCCTCATATGATGAGTAGTAATAGGGTGTCTGTGCCGGAAACTCTGCCGCGCAGGTATCCACCATTTTAAATGATGGCTTAAGACCTAACTCTTTTCGTCGGTCTCTAACATCCTTATCAGTTACTTTTTCTCCACTTTTGCTAAGCAGGAAAGCAATTTGTGTATCGGAGAAACCGGCCTGTTTCATCTCATAGAAGTCATCTTTAGAGATATCTTTCAGGGTTTGTCCTTCAGTTCGGTTTTCCAGCGAAACCATATGGCGGATCTGCTGCAGGAACCACGGGTCTACTTTGGTGATATCAGCTATCTCTTCTACGGATGCTCCCAGTTTGAAGGCGTTGCGGATCTGCATTGACCGATCCCAGTAGGGCTTAAGCAGTCTCTCACGCACTGTTTTTCGGTCGAAATCTTCATAACCGTCAGCTCCCAGTCCGTCGCGGCCCACTTCCAGTGATTGCCAGGCTTTATTCATCGCTTCCGGAAAATTTCGCCCGATCGACATCACTTCTCCAACCGCCTTCATTTGGGTAGAAAGCTCTTCATCCACACCCGGGAATTTGTCGAAGTTGAAGCGTGGTACTTTGCAAACTACATAGTCAATACTCGGCTCAAAGCATGCAGATGTTGTTCCTGTAATCTGATTTTTGAGTTCATCCAGCGTATACCCGACAGCCAGCTTAGTAGCCACTTTCGCGATTGGGTATCCGGTTGCTTTAGACGCAAGAGCCGATGAACGACTCACCCGCGGGTTGATTTCAATGGCTACCAGTCGATCACTTCCCGGCTCCATTGCAAACTGTACATTACAACCGCCGGCAAAGGTTCCAATGCTGCGCATCATCTTAATGGCGGCATCGCGCATGAATTGGAGCTGTTTGTCGCTGAGTGTTTGGGTTGGAGCCACTGTTACGGAATCTCCGGTGTGAACGCCCATTGGGTCCATATTTTCGATGGAGCAGATGATAATCACGTTATCGTTGGCATCGCGCAGAAGCTCAAGTTCAAACTCTTTCCAGCCAAAGATCGACTCTTCAATCAACACTTCATGTACCGGGCTTAATTCCAATCCGCGCAGTACTTTTCGCTCAAATTCTTCCTCTTTCCAGACGATACCGCCACCGGCGCCACCCATTGTAAAGGATGGGCGAATTACAATTGGCAGGCCACCCAGTTCTTCCTTAATCTCTTTGGCATCCAGTAATGATTTTGCGGCACGGCTCTTACACTGTTCGATCCCGATCTCTTCCATTTTATCGCGGAATAGCTGACGATCTTCAGTTAGTTCTACCGCATCGATATCCACCCCGATAATTTTGATATCATTCTCTTTCCAGAAATTCTCTTTCTCAAGATCACGGCATAGATTTAAGCCGGTCTGGCCACCCATGGTTGGGAGTACGGCATCTGGTTTCTCCTTGGCTACAATTTCCCGGATGGAATCGGTAGTCATCGGAAGCATGTAGACTGCATCAGCCATAATCGGATCGGTCATTATCGTTGCCGGATTCGAGTTGATGAGTACAATTTCGTAATTCTCTTCCTGAAGTGAGCGGCAGGCCTGAGAGCCGGAATAGTCAAATTCGCAAGCCTGGCCAATTACAATAGGTCCTGAACCGATAATCAAAATTTTCTGGATGTCGTCGCGTCTGGGCATTTTTCGAGGTTTTATGTAGTCGTTTTAAAAAATGTTAGTTGGTGGTTTTAGCAATTGGGTGATGTTTACACCCACCGCCAGACTTCGCGCTTGCTCCGTCCGGCACCTCCCTCAAGGGAGGACTTTATTTTTGCTCCTTCATCATGTCGATAAACTGATCAAATAGGTATGCCGAGTCGTGCGGACCGGGTGAGGCTTCGGGGTGATACTGAACCGAGAAGCCCGGAAAGTTTTTAAACTTTAACCCTTCGATGGTTCCATCATTTAAATTGACATGGGTCACTTCGGCGACCTTTTCATCCATCGAATCCTCATCCACTGCAAATCCATGGTTCTGGGTTGAAATTTCTACCAGTCCGGTTTTCAGGTTTTTCACGGGCTGATTGGCTCCACGGTGGCCTACAAACATCTTGGTTGTTTTGAGGCCTTCACTAAGGGCCATCAGTTGATGGCCGAGACAGATTCCGAATATCGGTTTCCCGGTTTCTTTGGCGTAATTCACGGCCTCAAGAGCATACTCAGCCGTTGCGGTGGGGTCGCCGGGGCCATTACTGAAAAAATATCCGTCTGCTTCCCATGCTTTGATCTCCTCAAGTGGAGTTTTTGCCGGAAAAACCCGGAGTGTACAACCGCGCTTATTCAAATTATTAATAATGTTCTGTTTGATACCAAAATCAAATGCGGCTACTCTGTAGTCATCATTTCCATTTACAGTTTGTGCTTCGGCTCGGGTGACTTTGGTTGCCAGCTCCAGACCTTCCATATCATCCCACTCTTTGGCCATCTGAACAAGTTTATCGTCATCCATCTCTGTGCTGGAAATTACGGCATTCATCACTCCTTTTTCGCGAACATGACGAACCAGCTTACGGGTGTCAACACCGCTGATGCCTGTAATTTTGTTGTCTTCGAGGTACTCCTGAAGACTTCGATCGGCCATTGGATTACTGTATTCATCAGAAAAAGCGCGGCAGATAATTCCGGCTACCATCACCTTGCGGGCTTCATCGTCGCGGGGCTGGGTTCCGTAGTTCCCGATGTGTGGATAGGTCATCATCATCAACTGGCCGTAATAGCTCGGGTCGGTGAAAATTTCCTGATAGCCGGTCATACTTGTATTGAAGCAGAGCTCGCCACCGGTGGTTCCAATATGTCCTACTGCACGGCCCTTAACAACGGTGCCATCGGAGAGTGCAAGTTTAGCAGGTGAATGTTTAGGCGTTATTGGGGTCATATCTGAATGGAGTTAGGGGTCTTATTCGACGATGAATGTTTGGAATGTAAAGACTTCGAAATGGGTGGGTTAAGCTGAAACCTGTAAGCCAAAAAAAATCCGACAACGGAAACCGCGTCGGATTTGCAAAGTAAATTTTTATATGTGCAGATGGTCGGATTTGGCGAATTCATCAGCTCTATTTCAAAGTTTCGAT